>CADEFD010000298.1 GCA_902826515.1 uncultured Acidobacteriota bacterium | reverse complement strand
TCGGCGTAGAAGCCGAGGCCTTCGTTGGCGCCCGAGTCGTAGTAGTGGCGGCGGATCGGGTTCTCGTGCGCCCACGCGATCGCCAGCTGCATGTAGTGGCCCGGCACCCCTTCGTGCACGATGATCGGCCGCGGATCGCGGGCCGTGGAGAGATAGAAGTACGGCAGGTCGGGCCGCGGCGCGCGGATGTAGCTGTAGCCGTTGTCGGACAGGCGCGATGGACCGGTGAGGTCGTCGGTCACGCCGAGAAACGCGATCGGCGCGAGGTACGGCGGCAGCAGCAGGTTGAGGTAGTGGCCGAGCCACGGCGGCACCGTGAGCAGCCCTTCACGTTCGAGGAACGCGCGGATGTCGCGCTCCTGCGCCGCCGACGTCGTCACCTGCGCGTCGGCGTCCGGGAAGATCGCCATCTGCGGCAGCGCGCGGTTGCGGCCCTGCTCGAGCGATTCGAACGCCACGGCGCGTTCCCACTCCTGACGGCCCATCGCCACGATCTCTTCGGGCGTGAACGGCACGAGCGCGACCTCGCGCAGGAAGGCCACGTAGGCGTCGCGGCCCACGGTGGTGTCGCCGGGCATCGCGGCGACGCGCGCCTCCAGCCAGCGCCGCAGGTCGACGAGCGCGGCGGCCGCCGTGGCCGCCGGGGCCGCGAACCGTCCGCGATGGCTCGGCACGGCGGTGTCGAGTTCGCGCGCGAGCGTCGCCAGGCGCGTGTCGATGTCGCCGAGCGTGTCGATGGCGAGCCGTGCGAACGGCGCCCGCGTGTCGTCGAGGTTCTGCCGCGCCTGATCGACGATGACCGGCACGTGCGCCAGCCGCGCCAGCACGAGATCGGCGCGCGCCGGGCCGACGGGGGGCGGCGGCAGCAGCACGTCGAAGACCGGCCCGAGCGCCTGCTGGATGTAGAACGCCGGATCGCGGCGCCAGGCGGGCGCGCCGTCGAGTTCCCAGCGCACGCGCGCGAGCAGCGAGCCGATGAGGCGGTAGTCCACCTGGCGGGCCGCCGGCCAGCTGGTCGTGACGATGGCCTGATGGCGCCGCGTGAAGTCCGCGAGCGCCGCGCGCCGCGACGCCACGGCCGCCGGCGACCAGTCGGGCCGCCAGTTCGACGGCCGGTCGATGCGGGGGATGTCGTCGCCCGACGAGGGCTGCGTGGCGGCGCGCCAGGCCCAGACGTCGCGCGCGAGGTCGTCGAGCGGATCGGCGCCGGCCACCACGGGGGCGCCGCCGGCAAGCACGAGAATCAGGAGCAGGAACGGAACACGGCGCGCGCGCATGCCGAAGAGTCTATCCGGCCGCCGCGGGCCCGTCATCCGCCCGGCTATAGTGAACGGCGTATGCGTGTGCGTCTGCTGCCGGTTGTTCTCGCGCTCGTCGTCCTCGCCGTCTCGCCCCGTGTGCTGGCGGCACAACTGGCCCCGCCGGCCCTCACGGTGGAGCGCGTGGCCTCGCTGCCGGGCCTCATCGGTACGCCGCCGGCGGCGGTCACCTGGTCGCCCGACGGCACGCGGCTGGCGTTCCTGTGGAATGAGGGCGGCACACCCTTCCGCGACGTCTGGACCGTGCAGAGCGATGGGCGCGGTCTGCGGCGTGTCACCTCGATGCAGACCACCGATCCGGCGCCGCCGCCGCCCGACGGCCCCGGCACCGACGCGCTGGCCGCGCGTGTGGCGGCCCGCGCCCGCGGCGGCATCAGCGAGATCGTGTGGGACGGGCCCGAGGCGCTGCTGGTCGTGCATCGCGGCCGTCTCTTCCGTGTGCGGCTCGCGGCCGGTGCGCCCGCGCCCGAACGCATCGAGCTCGGCGGCGAGGTGTCGGACGTGGCGCTCTCGCCTGACGGCGCCCAGCTGGCGTTCCTGCGCGACGGCGATCTCTGGCGCTGGCCGCGCAGCGGCGGCGCGCCCGAACGGCTGACCTCGATCGGCGTGCCGGGCATCGGGAAGACGTCGGTCGGCACCTACAACCGCGCCGATCGCGAAGTGGGCACCGGCATCTGGGGCGCCGACTGGCCGCCGTTCGCCTGGTCGCCCGATGGCACGCGCCTCGTCTTCCACGCCGTCGATCGGCGGCACATCCGTCAGGTGCCGTTCCCGTCCTATCTCGCCGCCGAGACCGTCGAGAACCGTCTGCGCCGCGGCTACCCGGGCGACGAGAACGAACGCCGCACGCTGCACGTGCTGACGCTCGCCACGAGGGCGGTGACCGACCTCGCGCTGCCAGAGCCCGGGCGCCGCGCGGTAAGTGACTACGCGTGGTCGCCGTCAGGGCGGCTGCTCGTCGATCACGTCTCCGACACCGGCGCCGAGCGGTGGCTCTACGTCGTGGCACCGGGCACGACCGCGCCGCATGTGGTGTGGCACGACCGCCGCGACTCGCGCATCTATCCGGCCTATGTGGCCCGCTGGCACTGGGATGGCCGCCGCGTCCTCGTGGTTGCCGACCTCGACGAACGCGACCAGCTCTTCGCGATCGATCCGGATGCGGCCACGCCGTCGCCGGTGGCGCTCACGCCGGCCAACTGGGACGTGGCGGGGGAGCGCGGCGCGGCCACGGTGCAGGTCGTGCCGGGCGCGAAGGCCGTGTTCTTCACAGGCACGGGCCGCGGTCCGTACGAGCGCCACGTGTACCGGCTCGGCGAGGGCGATCGCGTGCCCACGTTGCTCACGTCCGCGGCCGGCGTGCACGTGCCGGTCATCTCGCCGGACGGCCGCAGCGTGGCGTCGATCTGGTCGGATGACCTGACGCCGCCGGAACTCCTCGTGGGCGAAGCGCGGGCCGGCGCGGGGCTGACGCGCGTCACGCACTCACCGCCCGCGGAGTTCGCGCGCTACCGCTGGGTGCGTCCGCGCTACGAGACGTTCCGGAATGCTGTGGACGGGTTTCCGGTGCACGCGCGCATCCTCGAACCGGCGGGCCTCGACAGGAGCCGCCGCCATCCCGTCGTGTTCGGCCCGGTCTACTCGAACACGGTACGCAACCGCTGGGGCGGCATGAACGGCACGCTGCAGCAGTACCTCGTGCAGCAGGGCTTCATCGTGGTGCAGGTGGACGTGCGGGGCAGTGTCGGCTACGGCCGCGCCTTCCGCGAAGCGTTCCTCATGGACTACGGCGGCCGCGATCTCGACGACCTCAAGGCCGTCGCAGATGGCCTCGGCGCGCTGCCGTACGTGGACCGCGCACGCTTCGGGATCTTCGGCAGCAGCTACGGCGGGCTGCTGAGCGCGTATGCGCTGCTCAAGCGACCAGGCATGTTCGCCGTGGGCGTCGCCGCCGCGCCGGCGCTCGACCCGCATGCCTTCGGCCCCGACGACGTCGCGATCACACGCGCCCCGGACACCCATCCCGAGGCGTTCGTCCGCAACTCGGCGATGGCACTCGGCGCCAACCTGGAGGACCACCTGCTCTTCATCCACGGCATGATGGACGACGTCGTGCCGTTCCGCACGACGATGCAGCTGGCCGAACGCCTGATGCTGCTCGGCAAGGACTTCGACATCGCGACCGCGCCCGCCGCCACGCACGCCTGGTCGTCGCGGGAACACTACGCGGTCTACTTCTTTCGGAAGCTCACCCAGTATCTCGAGCGCTTCCTCAAAGAGCAGGGAACAGGGAACAGGGACTAGGGAACTGGGACTAGGGAACCGGGAACAGGGAAACGGGACTGGGCGGTTTCTGTTCCCTGGTCCCTGTTCCCTGTTCCCTGATCCGGGTCGCGTCTTTACGGGAAGATGCCGAGTGTCATGTAGCTCCGCGCCACCTTGTGGATCGCGGTGAGGAAGGCGGCGGTGCGCAGGTCGGGCACTTCGGGGTGCTGCTTCCTCGTGTCGCGCAGGCCGTTGTAGGCGTTGATCATCGTTTCCTCGAGCCCCGAGTTCACGAGGTCGAGTTCGTCGGCGCCCTTGGCGAGTTCGGCGCGCTGGGCCTCGCTGAACGAGGTGCCGGTGGCCAGTTCGATCGCCTTGAGCATCTGCCGCTCGTTGGCCTCCTCGTGGCGCTTCGAGATGCGGCCGAAGCGCACGTGCGAGAGGTTCTTCAGCCACTCGAAGTACGACACGGTGACGCCGCCGGCGTTGGCGTAGATGTCGGGGATGACCATCACGCCTTTCTGCCGGA
>CADEFD010000297.1 GCA_902826515.1 uncultured Acidobacteriota bacterium | reverse complement strand
GCGTCGATCTTCGCGTGGACGCGCGGCCTCTACTACCGCGGCACCTTCGACGGCACGCCGGATGTGGTCACGTTCGCCGAAACGCTCGAGAAGGTCTGCGTGGACGTGGTCGAGTCGGGCCGCATGACGAAGGACCTCGCCATCCTCATCCGCGCCGATCATCCGTATCTCACGACGGAAGAGTTCCTCGCGGCCATCGACACGGAACTCAAGGCGCGGATGGCGTAAGGACAGGCGGGGGCCGGGACTCGGGGCTCGGGGCTCGGGGCCCGGGACCCGGGCTCCAACAATCGCGCACGGCACTCAGATATGTCTTCGCTTCAGATCATCGATCTCGCGCCGGACGACCCGGCGCAGCACATGGCCGTGGCCGACGTGCTGGTGAGCGGATTTTCCGGCACCGGCGCCGAGGTGTGGCAAACCCGCGAGGACGCCCTCGAAACCGTCGTGGCGTCGCTCGAGGACGACACGATCAGCCGCGTCGCCTACGACGAGGCGGGCCGCGTCGTGGGCTGGATCAGCGCCGTCTCCACGTACGACGGGTGGGTGTGGGAAATCCACCCGCTCGTCGTGCATCGCGACTGCCAGGGCCGCGGCATCGGCCGCGCGCTCGTGGCCGACCTCGAAGTGCAGGTGCGCGAGCGCGGCGGCATGACCGTGTGCCTCGGCACCGACGACGAGAACGGCCGCACGTCGATCGGCGGCACGGATCTCTATCCGGATCCGCTGGCGGCGGCCACGACCCTCCGCAGCCACGGCTCGCATCCCTTCGAGTTCTACCGCAAGCTCGGCTACGCGGTGGTGGGCGTGCTGCCGGACGCGAACGGCTACGGCAAGCCCGACATCTTCATGGCGAAGCGGGTGGGTGTGGTGCCGACCGGGGATGCGGCCGAGGACGCGCCAGTCGAAGCGCTCACGGCCTCCTGACGCGACACCGCGGCGGCCGGGCCGCTGCTACACTGCGCCGCATGTCCAGACGCGGCCCGTCGACGTCCCTGCGGCTCCTCCCGGCCGTGCTCCTGCTCGTGGCTGTCGCGTCACTCGGCGCGCAGCCGCGTCCCGCGCAGCCCGACTGGGCGGCCGTGGAGCCGGAAGCGCTCACCATCTACCAGTCGCTCATCCGCTTCGATTCGACGGCGGCGGAGAAGCCCGAAGCAGACTGGCTGAAGGCGCTCTTCGACCGCGAAGGGATCCCGGCCGAGGTCTACGCGCTCGACCCGCAGCGTCCCAACGTGGTCGCGCGCCTCAAAGGGAACGGCACGAAGCGGCCGCTCCTCATCCTCGGGCATCTCGACACGGTCACGGTCGACGCGTCCAAGTGGACGTTCCCGCCCTTCAGCGCCACGCGCGACGGCGGGTTCGTGTACGGCCGCGGCGCCATCGACGACAAGGACAATCTGGCGTCGGCGGTGATGACGCTCCTCCTGCTCAAGCGGCTCAACGTGCCGCTCGACCGCGATGTCATCCTGCTGGCCGAGTCCGGCGAGGAAGGGCAGTCGAACCTCGGCATCGGCCACATGATGGCCGAACACTACGGCGCCATCGACGCGGAATACTGCATTGCCGAAGGCGGCGACACGATTCGCGAGAAGGGGCAGGTGCGCTACGCCACCGTGCAGGTGATCGAGAAGATCTCGCGCGGCGTCGAGATCACGGCGAAGGGCATCTCGGGGCACGGCTCGGTGCCGCTCACCTCGAACGCCATCGCGCACCTGGGGAACGCGGTGGGGAAGTTCATCACCTGGCAGCCCGACGTGAAGATCGACGAGACGACCGGCCGCTACTTCCGCCGTCTCGCCAGCGTGGCCGCCTCGCCCGAACAGGCGGCGGCGTATCGCGACATCGTCTCGCCCGATCCGAACGTGGCCGCCGCGGCGGCGGACTGGCTGTGGCGGAACGAGCCGCGCCACGCGTCGATGGCGCGGACGTCCGTGTCTCCCAACATCTTCACCGGCGGCTACCGCTCGAACGTGATCCCGTCGGAGGCCAAAGCCCGGCTCGACGTGCGGATGGTGCCGAGCGAAGATCCGGCGGCGCTCCTGGCCCAGATCACGAAGGCCATCAACGACCCCGCCGTGGACGTGCAGTTCGCCGGCGGCGCCGGCACGCGGCCGGCCATTCCACCCACGCGCCTCGACGGCGAGCTCTTCACCACCGCCGAAGCCGCCAACCAGTCGGTGTACGGCGTGCCGACGCTCCCCTCGATGAGCACCTACGCTACCGACATGTGGCCGCTGCGCGCGAAGGGCGTGCAGTGCATCGGCATCGGCGCGGGCGTGGACCTGGAAGACCAGTCGGCCGGCTACGGCATGCACGGCGACCAGGAGCGGCTGCTCGAAAGCGAGTTCCAGCGATTCGTGCGCTTCAACTGGGAACTCGTGAGCAGACTGGCCCGCGCGCGCTGAGCCCGGGAGGGGCGCTGCTGCGGTAGAGTTACCGGCACCATGCGGCACCTCCTCTTCCAGCTCGGCGCGGCCCTGCTGCTGACGCTGCTTCCCGGCGCGGCGCCGGCAGACGCGCAGTCCGCTCCCAGCATCCTCTTCGTCGGCAACAGCTTCACGTTCGGATCGGGATCGGCCGTGCGCTTCTATCGCGCCGACACGGTGACCGATCTCAACAACGAAGGCATCGGCGGCGTGCCGGCGCTCTTCAAGTCGTTCGCCGACCAGGCGGGCCTCCGCTACGACGTGTTCCTCGAGACGCGCGGCGGCAGCGGCCTCGACTTCCATCTCGAGAACAAGCTCGGCGTGATCGGCCAGCGGCCGTGGGACCTGGTCGTGATGCACGGTCAGAGCACGCTCGACTTCGACAAACCCGGCGACCCCGCGAAGCTCGTGCTCACCGCGCGCCAGATGGCCGACTTCCTGCGCGCCCGCAACCCCAGGGTGCAGGTGCATCTGATGGCCACCTGGTCGCGCGCCGATCAGACGTACCCGCCGAAGACGGCGTGGGCCGGCAAGCCCATCGAGGCGATGGCGCGCGACGTGCGCGCCGCCTACGACAAGGCCGCCGTGGCCGCGGGCGCGGTGTCGGTGCTGCCGGTGGGCGAGGCGTGGAATCGGGCGATGCAGACCGGTGTCGCCGATCCGAATCCGTACGACGGCATCGCGCCGGGCCGGGTCAACCTCTGGACGTACGACCACTATCACGCGAGCACGCACGGCTACTACCTGGAGGCGCTCGTCGTGTTCGGCCGCCTGACCGGCCGCGATCCGCGCTCGCTCGGCGAGAACGAGTGCTCCGGTTTCGAGCTCGGCCTGCCGCGGGCCGACGTGCGCGCCCTGCAGCAGGTGGCGTTCGATCAGCTTGCCGGAGCCGGCGGCATCCTGCCGGCGCCGCTCGTGCTGCCGCGGCCGGTGGCGCCGGAGCGCTGCGCCGCGCGGCCCTGACGATCATGGCCGCGCCCACCCTCGAGCGTCTCTCGACCGGCGTGCGATGGGCGGACCTGCGCCTGCCGGGTTCGTCGCGCGCGGTGCTCGCGGGCCTTGCTCCGCCCCCGCGCGGCGTCACGCTCGCGCTCTTCAGCGGACCGGCCAGCACCGGCAAGACGCTGGCGGCCGAGGCGCTGGCGGCGCGGCTCAATCTGCCCGCCTGGCGCATCGACCTGTCGCAGGTCGTGAGCCACTACATCGGCGAAACGGAGAAGAATCTCGCGCGTGTGTTCGACCGCGCCGGAAGCGGCCGCGCCGTCCTCTTCTTCGACGAAGCCGACGCCCTCTTCGGCAAGCGCACCAACGTGGGCGACGCGCACGACCGCTATGCGAACGTCGAGATTGCGTACTTCCTGCAGCGCCTCGAGGCGGTCACCGGCGTCGTGATCCTCGCCACCAGCCGGCCGGCCGCACTCGCCCCCAGCGCCCGGGCCCGCAGCAGCGCCACAGTCGCGATCCCGCGCCTGTTGCGCGCCTGAACGCAGCGGCCGCCGGCGCCCGTCAGCCGAGGAACAGCCGGTAGGCCGGGTTGTCGGTTTCGCGCTGCGCGGGGTAGCCGAGTTCGACGAGGAACCGCTCGAACGCCGGCATGTCGCCCGGCGGCACTTCGAAGCCGGCCAGCACGCGCCCCGGGTCGGCGCCGTGATTGCGGTAGTGGAACATGCTGATGTTCCAGCGGCCGCC
>CADEFD010000296.1 GCA_902826515.1 uncultured Acidobacteriota bacterium | reverse complement strand
CGCTCGGTGCTTGGCATGTCGCACGCGCTGTCGCTCAAGACCGTCTACGACCAGCACTACGGCCTGTCGATGACGCAGCGCTTCTACCAGAGCCGGCCGCCCACGCTGCTCGACGTGCCCCGCAACATGCAGTGGGAAGCGCTGAACATTCCGGATCCCGAGACGCCCGTCGGCGCTCGCGGCATCGGCGAGCCGCCGGTGGCCGCCGGCGCCTGCGCGATCCTGAACGCGCTCTCGGACGCGCTCGGCGACGACGTCTACCGGCGCGCGCCGGTGACGATGGACACCATCCTCATGGCGCTCGAACACGGGCGGCCCATGCAGGACGGACTCACCGCTCACATCTGAGAACAGGAGTCACGCCATGGCCATCGTGCACGACGTCATTCCGCCGTTCTCGCTCTTCCAGCCCGCGTCGATCGACGACGCGCTGGAGCTGCTCGCGGTGCGCGGCGGCGAGGCCTGGGTCCTCGCCGGCGGCATGGATTCGATGGACTGGCTCAAGGACCGCACGAAACGTACGAGCGCGGTCATCGAGCTCAGCCAGATCGCCGAGTTAGCCGGCGTGCGCGAGGCGGGCGGCGGCCTCGAGATCGGCGCCATGACCACGCTGACCGACGTCGCCGAACATGCGCTCGTGAAGGCGCGCTTCCCGGCGCTGGCGCAGGCCGCGAGCCTCGTCGCCTCGCCGCAGATCCGGAACCAGGGCACACTCGGCGGCAACGTGTCACAGGACGCGCGCTGCGCCTACTACCGCCGCGGCTGGAGCTGCTACCGCGCCGGTGGCAACATCTGCTACGCCGACACGCCCACGGCGATGAACCGCGAACACGCGATCCTGCAGGCCGATCGCTGCGTGGCGGTGAGTCCGTCAGACACAGCGCCGGCCCTCATCGCCCTCGACGCGCAGATGGTGGTGCGTCGGCGCGGCAGCGAGCGCGTCATCAACGCGGCCGACTACTTCATCGGCCCGGGCACGGACATCACGCGCATGACCGCGCTGCAGCCGGGTGAGCTGCTCACGGCGATCCGCCTGCCGGCCACCTGGGCGGGTGCGCGCGTGTACTTCGAGAAGGCCCGCGATCGGCAGGTGTGGGACTTCCCGCTCGTGAACGTGGCCTCGGCCCTGCGCATGAACGGTGATCGCATTGGCGAGGCACGCGTGGTGGTGGGGGCCGTGGCCGCACGACCGCTGCGACTGACCAACGTGGAGCAGGCGCTCGCCGGCCGCGCGCTCAACGAGGAGACGGCGACGATGGCGGGGGAACTCGCGATCGAGGGCGCGATCGCGCTTCGTCAGAACGCCTACAAGATCCCGCTGATGCGAAACCTCGTGCGGCGCGCGATCCGGGGCGGTCCGCTGCCGGGAACGACGTAGGCGCGGGCCAGGCAGGCACACAGTGAAGGCTCGACGGCTGCCACTCGGCGTGCACGCGACCGTTTCGGCCGTGGCCGCCTGCTGCGTGCTGCTGGCGGCGTCTGGCTGTGACGCGCCGCCCGCACGCGCGGCGCAGGCGCCGGCGGCCACCACGACGTGGCGACCGCTCGGGCAGTGGGCCGGAGCTGGCAGCCGGCAGACCGAGTCGTTCGATGTCGTCAGCGGCGCTCTGCGCCTGCAGTGGTCGGTGACACCAGACACCGCCGCCCCGGCCACAGCCGCGCCCTTCAGGGTGTGGCTCTACAGCGCCATCAGCGGACGTCCGCTGCAGCTCGTCGTGGAGCACGCCGGGGCTGGTGCGGGCACGGTGCACGTGGCTGACGACCCACGCGTGTCGTATCTCGTGGTCGAGGGTGAGGGCGTGATGTGGACGGCGGTGCTGCACGAAGCCGCGGCGCAGAGCGCTTCCGGGCGCTGACGTCCCGTTATTCGCCGAAGATGTCCCGCAAGGCCAGCGCCCAATCTGGCAGCAGCGGCGTGGTCAGCGTCTCGTCGTTCTCCATCGAGAGTTCGGCCACTCGCAGGAGCTTCCCTTGCGGCGTCATTCGAAGCACCTGTACCGTGTCGAGTTCGGGATCGACGAGCCAGTACTCGCGCACGCCGCTGCGCTCGAACAGCCGCCGCTTGGCCTGCGCGTCGCGCTTGCGCGTGCTGTGCGACAGCACCTCAATGACCAGCGCCGGCGGCCCTTGCACGTTCTTCTCGGTAAGGATCGCTGCCTGTTCGGTTGCCACGAACAGCACGTCGGGCTCGACGATATCGTGATGTGAAAGCACCACATCGAGCGGCGCGACGAAGACGCGGCCGAGGTGTGGATTGCTCTGAAGATGGTTGCCGATGCCAAGCACCAACCGGACCACGATCGCCTGATGACGCACTTCGGGCGACGGGGTCACGTAGTGCACCCCGTCGATGACTTCGTGTCGGTTCCCGTCGTCCGGGAAGTGCACGAAGTCGTCGTACGTGAGTCGTGTGGCCATGTGAGCCGCAGGCGAGCGCATCGAGTCCTCCCCGGCCATTGCCGAAGTCTACAACCGGCCATCGGCCGTGCCAATGCGATGGGCGTGCCGCGCCAGAACAGGCCGCAGATCGGTCGCTGGCGCCAGGGGCTCGCAGATTCGTCGCTACTCTTGCGAACACCTGTTCGCAGGTTCGGCGACGCCGGCGGTGCTCGGCTACCCGCGCATCGCCCTCTCATGCACCGACTGCAACGCCTGCCATCCCGCCGCCACGGCACCTTCCTGCCAGTCGGGGAGTGACCGCGGCGCCGTTGCTGCGGAACCGATGACGATGCGGTTCTCGACCTTCGAGAGCTGCTCGCGCAGCGCCACGGCGCGCACGGTGGCGTAGCCGCCGTTGCTGAACGGCACCTTCTTCCAGTACACGGCGTAGCCGCTCTCGAACTCCTTGCGGATCTGCGGGTGCACCTTGCTGGCGTGTGTCAGCACGTGTTCGATGCGCGCGGCCACGGGCTGGTTCAGCAGATCGCCGATCGGACCGTTCGAATACAGGCCGAGCAGCACGCCCTTCTTCGCGAAGTAGTCGTACGACGGGTAGGAGAACTCGCCGATCGGCAGGTTCGAGTAGAGGTGGCCGCCGAAGATGCGGTCGTCCTCTTCCCAGAAGCGGCGCTTCATCGCCAGCCCGATCTTGGCGCTGTCGCTGTAGGTCACGCGCTTCACGGCGTCCTTCATCGTGTCCGACAGGTTGATGTCGATGCCGGCGAGGATCGACAGCGGCAGACAGGCCACGACGTAGTCGGCGGTCACTTCGGTCGGCTTGCCAGACTTCGTGTCCTTGTAGACCACCTTCACGCGGGTGTCGTCCTGATGCACTGACTCGACGGCCGCGTTGAACGTGAGGCGCTTCGGTCCGATCGCCTTCTGGAAGTGTTTGCAGATCTGGTCCATGCCGCCGATCGGCTGGAACATCGGCGCCGCGGCCGTGCCTTCCATCGGCGGCACCGAGCGCAGGCGGTTGCCGAAGCCGGCTTCGAGCAGCGCCGAGAGCTTCATCACGTCGCCCTCGCCGCGGTCGGCGAAGGTCTTGTAGGTCTTGGTGGCGCCGTCGAGGTAGCCGTTGCGTACCAGGAACTCCACCAGGCGCTTCTGGTCGTCGGCGGTGAGCGGCGCATTCAACTGGCCCTGGTCCACCGCTTTGATGAGCAGCTCGTTGATCTGGCCGAAGAGGTCGGCTTTCACTTCGCGCATGCGGATGCGCTTGTTCGAGAGCGCGCCGGCCACGGTGCCTTCGCCGTAGAAGTAGTTGGCGTCCGAGTCGTTGAGGAAGACCTGCATCGGCACGCCGAGTTCCTGGCAGTAGCCGAGGATGCCGGTGTGCGAGTGCGGGATGCGCCAGGCGCCCGCGTTCACGTACTGGCCTTCGTCCCAGGTGCAGGTCTGCGTCTCGCCACCGGGGCCGAGCTCCGTGTGGGTGGCGCCCTTGCGCACGCTCCACGCGATCCCGCCCACGCGGTCGCGCGCTTCGAGCACGTGGACGTCGTAGCCGAGCTTCACGAGCTCGTGCGCCACGACGAGGCCCGACGTGCCGGCGCCGAGGACGACCACGCGCGCCTTCGCCGGACGGCCGGTGAGCGCGGGCCGCTGGCCGGCGCCCTCCGCCATCAGGTCCCAGGAGCTCAGGGCCGTCATGACGAGCGACGAGCCGCCGACGGCGCCAAGGTGTTCGAGGAAGGACCGGCGGGTCAGGGCCGGC
>CADEFD010000295.1 GCA_902826515.1 uncultured Acidobacteriota bacterium | reverse complement strand
GCCCGAATCGACTAGAATCAACGGTTGAGCACCACGCATGAGACTCCTTCAGGCAGCCTCGACATCGATTGGTTCCAAGATCCTCATCGCCCTCACCGGCCTTGGTCTTGCGGCCTTCCTCATCACGCACCTGGCCGGGAACCTGCTCTTCCTCGCCGGCCCTGATGCGTTCAACCAGTACAGCCACACGCTCATCAGCAACCCGCTGATCGTGGTGGCCGAACTCGGGCTGATCGCCATATTCCTGCTGCATCTCGGCAAGGCGCTGGCCGGATTCCTCGCCAACCGGTCGGCCCGGCCGGAGCGCTACGCGGCGAAAAAGTGGGCGAAGACGAAGAACCCGGCCAGCCGGAAGTCGCTCGCCTCCACGACGATGATCGTGACCGGCACCATCACGCTGCTCTTCGTGGTGTCGCACCTGCTCACGTTCAAGTACGGCGCCTACTACGAGACGCCGGCCGGCATCCGCGACCTGTATCGCCTGCAGATCGAAATCTTCAGCAACCCCGGCTACGTGGCCTTCTACCTGGTGGCGATGGCGGTCATCTTCTTCCACCTGTGGCATGGGCTCTCGAGCGCCGCGCAGTCGCTCGGCATCGACCATCCCAACTGGACGCCGCGCATCCTCGTGCTGGGCCGCGTGCTCACGGCCGCCATCGCGGGCGGGTTCTTCATCCTCCCGATTGCCACCTTCCTCATTTCGCGGGGCGCGCGATGACGCTCGATTCGAAGATTCCCAGCGGGCCCATCGCCGAGAAGTGGGACCGCCGCAAGTTCGAGAACAAGCTCGTCAACCCGGCCAACCGCCGCAAGTACGACGTCATCGTCGTCGGCACGGGCCTCGCGGGCAGTTCGGCGGCCTCGTCGCTCGGTGAGCTCGGCTACAAGGTCAAGCTGTTCGGCATCCACGACAGCCCGCGCCGCGCCCACAGCATCGCCGCGCAGGGCGGCATCAACGCCGCCAAGAACTACCGCAACGACGGCGACAGCATCTACCGGTTGTTCTACGACACGGTGAAGGGCGGCGACTACCGCGCCCGCGAAGCCAACGTCTTCCGCCTTGCCCAGATGTCGGTGAACATCATCGACCAGTGCGTGGCGCAGGGTGTGCCGTTCGCGCGCGAGTACGGCGGCCTGCTCGACAACCGCTCGTTCGGCGGCGCGCAGGTGTCGCGCACGTTCTACGCCCGCGGCCAGACCGGCCAGCAGCTGCTGCTCGGCGCCTACCAGTCGCTCATGCGGCAGGTGGATGCCGGCACGGTGGACCTGTACCAGCGCCGCGAGATGCTCGACCTGGTGATGGTGAACGGCCAGGCGCGCGGCATCATCACGCGCAACCTCGTCACCGGCGAACTCGAGTCGCACGCCGGCTCGGCCGTGCTGCTCTGCACCGGCGGTTACGGCACGGTCTTCTATCTTTCTACCAACGCCGTGAACTCCAACGTGACGGCGGCGTGGCGCGCGCACAAGCGCGGCGCCTTCTTCGCCAACCCCTGCTTCACGCAGATCCACCCCACGTGCATCCCGGTGAGCGGCGACCACCAGTCGAAGCTCACGCTGATGTCCGAGAGCCTGCGCAACGACGGCCGCGTGTGGGTGCCGAAGACGCAGGGCGACAAACGTCCGCCCTCGCAGATTCCGGATGCGGAGCGCGACTACTACCTCGAGCGCCGCTATCCGAGCTTCGGCAACCTCGTGCCGCGTGACGTCGCGTCGCGCGCCGCCAAAGCCGTGTGCGACGAAGGCCGCGGCGCCGGCGACTCGGGCCTCTCGGTGTATCTCGACTTCGCGGATGCCATCAAGCGTCTGGGCGCCGAGACCATCAAGGGCCGCTACGGCAACCTCTTCGACATGTACAAGCGGATCACCGACGAGGATCCGTACCAGGTGCCGATGCGCATCTACCCCGCCGTGCACTACACGATGGGCGGCCTGTGGGTGGACTACGACCTGATGTCCACGCTGCCGGGTCTCTTCGTGCTCGGCGAAGCGAACTTCTCGGACCACGGCGCCAACCGCCTCGGCGCGAGCGCGCTCATGCAGGGCCTGGCCGACGGCTACTTCGTGGCGCCCTACACGGTGGCGAACTACCTGGGCGGCACGTCGCTTCCCGCGGTCTCGACCGACCACGACGCCTTCAAGGAAGCCCGCGCCGTCTCGCAGGACCGCATCGACAAGGTGCTCGCGGTGAAGGGCACGCGCACCATCCGCGACTTCCACCGCAACATCGGCCAGATCTGCTGGGACCACGTGGGCATGGCCCGCACCGAAGAGGGCCTCAAGGGCGCCATCCAGCAGATCCGCGGGCTGCGCGACGAGTTCTGGCAGAACGTCTCGGTGCCGGGCGAGAAGAACAACCTCAACCCGGCCCTCGACTACGCCGGCCGCGTGGCCGACTACATGGAATTCGCCGAGCTGCTCGCCCTCGACGCGCTCGAGCGCCGCGAGTCGTGCGGCGGCCACTTCCGCGAGGAATACCAGACGCCCGACGGCGAGGCGCAGCGCAAGGACGACGAGTTCTCCTACGCCGCCGCCTGGGAATTCCAGGGTGTCGGCAACCGCCCGAACCTCCACAAGGAAGCGCTCGAGTTCCACGAAGTGCATCCGTCGCAGCGCAGCTACAAGTAGGGATCCTCCAATGTCGATGACCGTCACGCTGAAGGTCTGGCGCCAGGCCAACTCCACCGCGCAGGGGCGCCTGGAAACCTACACCGCGAAGAACGTCCACCCCGACATGTCGTTCCTCGAGATGCTCGACGTGGTGAACGACGATCTGATGCGCGAGGGGAAGGATCCGATCGCGTTCGACTCCGACTGCCGCGAGGGCATCTGCGGCAGCTGCGGGCTGGTCATCGACGGCATTCCGCACGGCCCGGATCCGGGCGCCACCACCTGCCAGGTGCACATGCGCCGCTTCCGGAACGGCGACACCATCACGATCGAGCCCTTCCGCGCCAAGGCATTCCCGGTGCTCAAGGACCTCGTGGTCGACCGCAGCGCCTTCGACCGTATCATCGCGGCCGGCGGCTACGTGTCGATGAACGCCGGTGGCGCCGTGGACGGCAACGCCATCCCGGTGCCGAAGGACATCGCCGACCTGGCGATGGACAACGCCCAGTGCATCGGCTGCGGCGCCTGCGTGGCGGCCTGCAAGAATGCCGCGGCGCATCTCTTCACCTCCGCGAAGGTCAGCCACCTCGGTATCCTGCCGCAGGGCGCGCCGGAGCGGCTGCGCCGCGCCGAACGTATGGTGGCGCGCATGGACGAAGAGGGCTTCGGGAGCTGCTCGAACGAAGGTGAGTGCGAGGCGGTGTGCCCGAAGGGCATCTCGATCTCGAGCATCGCGCGGATGAACCGCGACTTCCTGAAGGCCGCGCTCAGCCGCTAGGCCATTCTTTGCCGGCGTGAGCGTCCAGCGGGAGGCTCACGCCGACGGCTCCGCCGAGTCGCGTCGGTCACTCGCACCTCTCGGCGACTCGTCCCTGTCCAAAGCGCTTCTGGGGGCCCCCATCCCCTGATCTGGTGTCGCCCGCACTCTCGGTGCGAGTGTCGGAACTCCGAGCGACGACGACTCGGAGTCGCCGTCGGCGTGAGCCTCCCGCTGGACGCCCTGCCCCTCAGGCCGTCTCGCTGCTGCCGCCGGCGTGCCGTCGACGCCACCGGTCCGCTAAGTGTCACGGGCAGACGGTGGCCAGTCGGCTGCTTCCGGGTCGAAGTGTTCGGGGTCGTAGTCGCACTGCCACGCGGGCTGCGTCCGGTCCTGAAAGGCGACGTGACCGCCCTCGCCCGAGCTCACGCCCCAGCCTGGTGGCCTCGGGTATGCGTGGAAGGTCTGCGTGCCGACGCAGCCCATGTGCACGCAGCGTCGCATGTCATTGTGTCGAGGCATTTGGAATCTCGACAGCAATCCTACTGCGTTGAAATAGCGCCAAGTCGTTGCGCCATCCACTCGCCGAGCGCGCGCCCATCGCGCCTGGCCGGCGGCCGTGGCCTGCCTGCCGGCGCGCTGAGTCACACGGGCGATGCTGGGCCGCTGATGGCGCGATCAATGGCGCCATGCCGCCTTCGCGTCAGCACACGCGCCCCAGGGGCGTCCCACGGTCCGCGGCCGCGTGCCTGGCTGAGGCGGAGCAGTTGTTTCGTGACTTCAACGCG
>CADEFD010000294.1 GCA_902826515.1 uncultured Acidobacteriota bacterium | reverse complement strand
GCCGACACCTCGCCCCCGCTGGCGTTTGACGGACTGCGTAGGCCGGACGCGGGAGGCGGGCCAGCCCTTCGCCGTCACGCCGAGAACGTTCGCCCTACCGGCGAGGGAACTTGTCGGGGTTGTCGGTGAAGAGCGCGTCCACGCCGAGCGTGTAGAGGAAGTGCTCCATTTCCGCGGTCACGTTGGCGTAGCCCGGCGTGGCGGCGGCGCGGAACGTGTAGGGCGTCACGGTCATGCCGGCGGCGTGGGCCAGCTTCACGAACTCGGGCGCGCGCGTGAGCACCTGCTTGGCGGGGCCGAACCCGGCGATCACACCCTTCCAGCTGGCCACCATCGCCGCCGCGTCGAACGTGCCACGCACATCGAACAGGAACACCACGGGCACGCCGATCCTGCGCGCCGCGAGCGCCCGCGCAGTGGACTCGCCGAACGTCTGCAGGATGACGGGCGTCTTCGGGTCGGCCGCCGGTCCGCGCAGCTTCAGCCGGTCGAGCGCGGCTTCGACCATCGCCACGAAGTCCACGTTGCGGCCTTCGTAGATCTCCGGCGTCTTCAGCTCGGGATAGAGACCGGCCTTGCCGCGAATGAGCGCTACGGCTTCGTCGAACGTGGGCACGCGCTCGCCGGCGAACTTCGGGTCGAACCAGCTGCCGGCATCCAGCGTCTTGATTTCGGCAAGCGTGAAGTCGTTGGCGAGCCACGCCTTGCGGGTCTTCCCTTCGATGGCGACTTCGGTGAAGCGCGTGGGGAACTTCGTTTCGACGTCGGTCGTGCGTTCGAGCGACGGGTCGTGCAGGCAGATGAGCACGCCGTCCTTCGTCACCGCGAGATCCTGCTCGACGAAGTCGGCGCCCTGCTCGATGGCGAGGCGATACGCCGCCAGCGTGTGCTCGGGCGCGTAGCCGGAGGCGCCGCGGTGCGCGACATTCATCTTCTTCGTCGTCTGGGCCAGCACCGGCGCCCCCGTCGTCCCCGCGAGCATCAGTCCGAGGGCTCCTGCGATCAGTCCGCGCATGGCGTCTTACTCCTTGGCCGCCATGATTCCATGCGCGGGTAACGAGGCGGTGACTCCGGCCCACGCCTGCGCGGCGGCGATCCGCTCGCCGAGAGGCGGATGCGAGTAGAACAGCCAGCGCGCCAGGGCGGAGGGCCGGTCTTCCGCGAGATTCTGCTGGGCCAGACGGCGCATGGCCGTCACGAAGGCGTCTGGGTTGCGCGTGAGCTTCAGCGCGAAGTGATCAGCGCGCCGCTCCTGGGCACGCGAGAGCGCGTTGGCGAGCGGCAGGAAGAGGAACGACGAGGCGCCGGCCACGAAGAGCAGGAGGGGTGCGCCGGCCGGGTCGGCCGGGCCGCGCAGGCCGAGCCACGGCACCGCGGCGGCGAGCGCCACGGACGCCAGCCAGGCACTGGCAAAGAGGGTGGCCGTGCGCAGTGCCATGCCGAGCCACAGGTCGCCGTGCACGTGATGCGCGAGTTCATGCGCGAGCACCACTTCGATCTCGTCGTCGGAATAGGCGTCGAGCATGGTGTCCGAGAGCAGGATGCGCCGCGACCGGCCGACGCCGGCCAGCGCCGCGTTGGCCTTGCGCGTGTGCCCGCTGATCGCCCACTCGTAGACGCCGAGCACGGGGGCGCCGGCCCGGTCCGCCATCCGCAGCAGACGTTCGGAGAGTTCGGGGCGGCGCAGCGGCCGCACGCGATAGAAGATCGGCAGCAGCAGCACCGGCGCCAGCCGCGCCAGCAGCACCATGGCCACCGTGAAGATGCCGGCGGCGGCCAGCCACCACCGCTCGGGCCACAGCAGGATCGCCGCGTAGACGGTCACGAGGCCGCTCCACATGACGACACCGCTCGCCGTGACCGCTTTCACGTGATCGGCCAGCCAGTGCGCGAGGATCTGCGTAGTGAGCCCGTAGCGCCGCTCGAGCCAGTAGCCCTGATACCAGGCAAACGGCAGTTCCAGCGCGTTGACGGTGGCGACGAGCCCGGCGAAGAAGAGGAGGGCGGCGACGAGGGGGCCAAACGGCGCCGGCAGCCAGCCGGTGACCCATTCGAGGGCCCAGCGGAACAGCCCCGCCGCCCCGGTGGCCGACAGGAGCAGTAAGAACAGGCCGACGAGCACCGTGCCGGCGAAATCGGCGCGGCGGCGGCGACGGTGGTACCGGGTGGACTTGTCTTCGGTCACGGGTCGCGCTCTGGCGCCCCGTCAGGGTACGACAGTCCGCGGCCGGGCCACAACGGCCCGCCGCGGCTCGTCCCTACGAGCGGCCGATCGTCACGCCGCCGTTGGTGGTCTGCAGGTCGATGCGGGCGCCGCCGCCGTTGAGCGTGCCCTGCACCCGCCGGCGGGTCTGCTCGCCCTCGACGGCCAGCGGCAGGGCGCTCACGTCCACGCGGCCGTTGGTGCAGCGGGCAGAGACGCTGGCCCTGGTATCCCCGGGGACGTCGAGGCGCACGCCGCCATTGACGCTCGTGAGCCGCACGTCGGCGTCGGGCGCAATGGCACCGGCGATCGACAGCTCGACGCCGCCGTTGGTCGTGCGGGCTTCGACGAGCGACGCGCCGGCGATGGTGCCCTTCACGCCGCCATTGGTCGAGGTGGCACGCACTTCCCCGCCGACGTTGTCGAGGCGGACGCCGCCGTTGACGGTGCGCAGGTCCACGTGCACACCGGCCGGCACCCGGACGAGGAACTTCGCGCCATAACCGCCGCGCCAGCTCTTCGGACCGTGGGCCTCGACGCGGACGCGCGACGGCGAGACTTCTTCGCGCATTTCGAGCCGGCCGAGCAGCTCACGCGCCGCCTCGTCGGAGCCTGCGGAGGCCGTCCGTTCGGCGGTGACGTCCACCGTGCTGCCGGTCCACGCTTCCGCGCGGACCTCGCCGTTGACGTTCAGAATTTCGATGCGGCCGCCGGGTTCGACGGTATAGCTGCGGGTCCAGGTGTCGGAGGCCCGCCCCGACCAGCCCGAGACCGACAGGCCATGCCCGTCCGCCTGGATCTCGCAGCCCGCTGTGAGTGCCGCCGCGGCCACGAGCGCCGCCGCCGTCCATCCGCGCCATCCCCGTCCGGTCATGGTCGTGTCCCCCACAGAGGAGACTACGCGCCTGCGCCCGGATTTGTTCGGCCGGCGGTCCCCGGGGAGCCACCGGCCGCCGGGCTAGTTCATCTGCAGCGAGATGAGCTTCGAGACGCCCGGCTCTTCCATCGTGACGCCGTAGAGACGGTTCGCGATCTCCATCGTCTTGCGGCTGTGCGTGATGATGATGAACTGGGTGCGGTCGATCATGCCGCGCAGCAGTTCGACGAAGCGGCCGATGTTGGCGTCGTCGAGCGGCGCGTCGATTTCGTCGAGCAGGCAGAACGGGCTCGGCTTGTACTTGAAGATCGCGAACATCAGCGCGATCGCCGTGAGCGCCTTCTCACCACCCGAGAGCAGCATCACGCTCTGCAGGCGCTTGCCGGGCGGCGAGGCCACGATGTCGATGCCGCTCTCGAGCGGATCGGAGTCGTCGAGCAGCGTGATGCCCGCCTTGCCGCCGCCGAAGAGCGTCTGGAACGTGCCCTGGAAGTTGGTGTTGATGGCCGTGAACGCCTCGCGGAAACGCACGTGCGTCGTTTCGTCGATCTTCTTGATCGCTTCGTTGGTCTGCGCGATCGAGTCGATGAGGTCCTGGCGCTGGGTCGTGAGGAACACGCGACGCTCGTCGAGTTCGGTGAACTGCTGGATGGCCATCATGTTGACCGGGCCCAGCCGTTCGATCTGCGCGCGCAGTTCGGCGATGGCTTCTTCCGCCGTCATCGCCGCCTGAGCGGCTTCGGCCACGGCGGCATCCCCGGCCACGGCCTCGGCGCCGGTTTCAATGGCCGACACCGCGTCCGCCGTGTCGTCGCCGTCAGTCGATTCGGCGGCTTCGGCGACGGCGCGCCGGATGACGCGGGCATCGGGCGCGTGAATGCCCTGCCGCTCCATCTCCGCCACTTCTTCGGCCACCTGGTCGAGGTCGGCCTGCACCGCGTCGAGGCTCTGCTGCGCCAGGTGCGAGAGCTCGGCCTCGGCCGTGGCGCGCGAGATGTCGAGTTCGGCGGCCAGCGCCCGCACGGCGTCGAGGGCGCGGCGGGCGTCGCGAATCGACTGCTCCTGCCGCTCGGTCGCCG
>CADEFD010000293.1:796-4192 GCA_902826515.1 uncultured Acidobacteriota bacterium | reverse complement strand
TCCTTGTAGCTCGTGAAGTACTCGAGCAGCTCCTCGCAGCCCTTGCCCGGGTCGATGCGCCCGCCGTAGAGCAGGAACTGGCCGTGCAGGCGATGCCGGCGCTGGAACCTGGCGCCGCGGTGCAGCAGGTGCTCGGGCAGCGGCTCGTCGTCGCTCGTCGGCGCCGGCGGCTCGTCGAGACCCATCGCGGCCGCAATCGGCGCCACCTTGCGGCGATCGCCGCGATCGTCGGCCGACGTGGGGGCAGCGCCGCCGTCGCTGCCGGGCAGCAGGTCCACCCCGCAGCCGACAACTTCCTCGGCCACGGCGTTGATCTCGAACCGTGTCTTGAGGAACTGCCGCTCGACCTCGGTGTTGTAGGCCATGGCGGCCGGCAGCCGGAACATCTCCTTGTAGATGCCCAGGTGGATGGCCGGCTCGTCGTGGGCCGTCGGCACGAGGATGCTGCGGCCGGGGTCGACCTTGAGGCCGAGCACCGTCGGCGCGTAGAGATAGGTGAAGAAGATGAGCGCGTCGTACGACTTGTAGTGCTTCGCCAGGTAGTCGCGCAGCGCCGGCGACCACGGGCCCTGCATCTCGAGCCACTTCACCTCGTCCTCGCGGGAGTGCGGGTGGTGGAAGATCCAGTCGGAGTACTGGTTGAACGCCGCGATGTCGCGCTGGGCCGCCACCGTGAAACGCCGCACCGTGACGCCCTTGATGCGGTCGTTGCCCTCGGGGTACTCGTTCTTCCAGGTCACGTAGTCGCGGGCGCAGGTGGTCAGCACCTCGACGTCGTGTTTGGTGGCCAGGCGCTCGGCGATGAGCCGGCAGTGGTACTCGGAGCCGCCGAGAATCTCGGCGCCGTAACGTTGGACGACGAACGCAATCCTCACGATGTCACTCCATCTCGATGCGCGGCCGGCCCCGAGAGGCCGGCGAGTTGTCCGTGCAGCAGCCCGGTGAGGGCCTCGCGGATGCGGTCGTCGCCGAAGTCGGCGAGACGCCGCCGCTGGCCCGCGATGACTTTCGCGCGCAGCGTGTCGTTGTAGGCGAGCTCGCCGAGCAGTTCGGCGGCGAGCTCCAGGTCTTTCGGTTGGAAACACATGCCGGCGCCGCCGAGCGTGTCGGGCACGGCGGTCGAGCCGTACGCCAGCACCGGCACGTCGGCCGCCATCGCCTCGAGGAGCGGCACGCAGAAGCCTTCGTGCTCCGAGAGCGAGATATAGACGCTCGCCGTGCGGTAGTAGGCCGCCAGATCTTCGTTCGGCACCGGCCCCGTGAACCAGAACCGGTCGGCCGGCATCTGGAACTCGGCGATGAGCGCGCGGATCATGTTGTAGTAACGCGGCACGCCGTCAGTCCGGCCGACGAAGATGAAGCGGTAGTTCACGTCCACGTAGCGCTTGTAGACCTCCGCCAGGCGGATGTGGTCCTCGATCTTCTTGTTCGGCACGATCCGGCCGACGAAGAGGAAGTTCAGCGGGCCGTCCGTGAGCACCTTCTCGAGGGCGGGGCGGCGGGGCGCCCGCGTGATGCGCTCGACGTCGATGGCGATGGGGAAGACGCCGGTGTGGTCGAAGCCGAGCGCTTCGAGCTCGGCGCGGTTGTATTCCGAATCGCCGAGGGCGGCGTCGGTGCGCCCGGCGAGGGTCGTGAGTTCCTGGCGGCCGAGCTGCGCCAGGCGATAGATGCCGGCGTGGTACGGCGCGAAGAAATGCGCGGGCGTGACGTTGTGATACTGGAGCACGCGGCCGTGGGGCAGCGTCGCGAACGCCTCGGTCATCGGCGACGGCAGCGCGTAGTGGAAGATCGTCAGGTCGCCGCGGCGCGCCGCCGGATCGGCGAACGGCCGCACGTCGTCCACGAGGTCGTCGTCGATGGTCAGCGCGAAGAGGTCCGACTGGTGCCCCATGGCACGGAGCAGGTCGCGGACGCGGCGCGCCGAGTCGCCGATCGCGTCGCCCTTGTGGGCCGCCGGCACCCACTGGTTGACGATCATCGCGCCGGGTCCTCGTCGGGCAGGGCCTGGAAGGCCGCGGGACGCGTCGAGCGGACGTCCTCCAGCCATTCCGCCTGACGCACCTGGTCCCAGAAGTCGAACGCCACCGGCGGCGCCGTCCGCCGCGGCCGCGCCAGCGTCTCGTCCACGAAGCGCAGCAGCATGCCGCCGAAATCCTTCGCGAGGAGCCGATCGAGCGCGGCGTCCTGCTTTGCCAGGACCGACTCGCGCAGCGACGCGTTCGACACCAGCGCGTCGAGCAGGCCGGCAATCGCGATCGGATCCTTGTCGTGATAGAGCAGGCCGCCGCCGTCCATCGTGGCCGGCACCGCGGTGGCGGCATGCGCCACCACCGGCACGCCCATGTGGAACGCCTCCATCAGCGGCACGCAGAAGCCTTCGTGCTCGCTCGCGCAGAGGAACACGTCCGCGATTTCATAGTAGGCGGCGAGCTCCTCGTTGCTCACATGGCCGAGCATGTGGACGTCGGCGGCGCCGATCCGGGCAATGAAGTCGTGCACCATCGCGAAGTAGCGCTCGAAACCGCCGTGCGAGCCCACGAGCAGCAGGCGCGAGCGCGGATTGAACCAGCGCTTGTAGGCGTGGAACGCGCGGATGACGTCCTCGATCTTCTTGTTGGGAATCATCCGTCCGACGAAGAGGATGTTCACCCAGTCGTCGTCGAAGGCGCCGGCCTGCATGAAGTTCGGCGGGCCGCTCAGGTGGCTGAAGTCGGGCACGACGGGCAGCACGGCGGTGTTCGGAAAGCCGAGCGCCTCGAGCTCCACACGGTTGTATTCCGAATCGCCGAGGCCCAGTTCGACCCGGTTCGCGTAGACGCCGAGCTCGCGGCGGCCGAGATAGCAGAGCTGCACGAGCAGCGGATGGACGTCGATGAAGAACTCGGGCGGCGTGATGTTGTGGTACACGAGCGCCATGCGGTCGGGCAGGGCATAGGCCACCCGCGAGGCCCGCGATCCGATCGAGAAATGGTGGATCAGCAGGTTGTCGGGGTGGCTGGCCCCGGGCAGATCGCGGTAGTCGACCGTGAGGTCCTCGAGACGGCGATCGGCCGTTTCCACGAAGATCTCGGAGTCGTAGCCCGCCGCGCGCAGCACCCGCTGGATGCCGAGCACTTCGTGGCCGATGGCGTCGCCGTAGCCGAGCGTCGCCAGCACCTGATGCACCGCGGGACGCACTTACGCCTCGCTCTTCCTCGCCGGGCGCCCGCCCGGACGACGGCCCCGCCTCTGGCGTCCGCCGCGATGTCCGCGGTCGCGGTTCTCGCGCGGCGGCTGGCCCTCGCCCGACGGTGGCGCGGCGGTGTCGGCCGGCGGACGCGGCGTGCCCGGAGGCGTCCCCGGGCGGCCGCCGTTCTGTGGCGGGCGCGGCCACCGCCCGGCGCGCGCTCGCGC
>CADEFD010000293.1:0-786 GCA_902826515.1 uncultured Acidobacteriota bacterium | reverse complement strand
GGCGGTGGCCGCGACTGACCCTGCGGCGGCGTGCCGGCAGGCGCCGGCGACGGCGCGCCCGTCGCGGCCGGGCGCGGCCGGCCGTCGCGCGGCGTCCGGCTGTCACGCGTCTCTCGTGAGTCCCGGGTGTCGCGCCCGTCGCGCGGGTCCCGCTCACGCGCGTCGCGGGACGCACGCGGATCCCGGGGCTCGCGCGGTTCGCGGGACTCACGCGGCGCCCGCGTCTCACGCGAGTCGCGCGCCTCGCGTCCGAGCACCGGACCCGAGGGCAGGCCGGCCAGCACCTCACGCGCCGGCGGCAGCGTCCGCTGCCGGCGCCCCCACCAGCCCGGCATCTCCGGAGCCGGCCGACGGGCCGCCTGACTGGCGTCGTCCTTCGACAGCCGCTCGAACATGTCGAGGTACTTGCGCTCGATGACGGGCCACGCGTAGTGGCTGCGGAAGAAACGGCTGCCGTTCTGTCCGAGGGTCGAGGCGACGTGCGGCGAGCCGTCGAGTACACGCACGGCTTCCACGAACTCGCCGTAGTTCTCGTAGTACAGCGCGGCGTTGCTGCGCACGGCCTGGCCGCGCAGCACGTCGCAGCGGCCGTTGGCGAGCACGGGTTTGCCGAGGGCCCACGCCTCGAGCGCCACCATCGACAGGCTCTCGAAGTAGGAGGGCATGATCAGGAACTCGGCGGCGGCCAGGGCGTCGTATTTCTCCTCGTCGCTCACGAAGCCGAGGTGTCGGATGCGCGGGTGCTGGGGAATCGGCAGCACCGGCGTGCCGATGAGCACGAGCGTG
>CADEFD010000292.1 GCA_902826515.1 uncultured Acidobacteriota bacterium | reverse complement strand
CGAAGAACGACCCGAACCACATCTACGTCTACGGCTCGGGCACCGGCAACGTGCGTTCGGGCGAGGAGCTGGCCGGCTGCTCGGGTCTCGATCCCAAGGAAGACCCGAACACGGCGCTCTTCAGCATCGACGTCATCAAGGTGCCGCTGAAGAACCCCGAGAAGGCGGCCATCGTGGCCCGCCCGCGCATCTTCGCCGATGCCACGACCGGCGCCATCGCCGGCCTGTGGGCGGGCGGCGATCACGGCCCCGGCACGCAGCGCACGAGCACGACCAACCAGTGCCACGACATCACCGTGATGCCCGACGTGGGCCTCGCCGCCGGCGCCTGCTCGGGCAACGGCATCCTGATGGACATCTCGAACCCGGAGGCGCCGACGCGCCTCGACTTCGTGGCCGACACGAACTTCGCCTACTGGCACTCGGCCACCTTCAACAACACCGGCACCAAGATCATCTTCACCGACGAGTGGGGCGGCGGCACGCGGCCGCGCTGCCGCGCCACCGACTCGCTCACCTGGGGCGCCAACGCGATCTTCGACATCGTGGACAAGAAGCTCGTGTTCAAGGGCTATTACAAGCTGCCGGCGGCGCAGAGCGAAACCGAGAACTGCGTCGCGCACAACGGCTCGCTCGTGCCGGTGCCGGGCCGCGACATCATGGTGCAGGCCTGGTATCAGGGCGGCATCTCGGTCTTCGACTTCACCGATTCGGCGCACCCGGTCGAGATCGCCTACTTCGATCGCGGGCCGCTCGACGCGAAGAACCTCATCACCGGCGGCTTCTGGTCGGCCTACTGGTACAACGGCAGCATCTACGGCGCCGAGATCGCCCGCGGCATCGACGTCTTCAAGCTGACGCCGAGCGAACACCTGTCGGAGAACGAACTGGCCGCTGCCAACCTGGTGCGCTTCGAGGAGTTCAACTCGCAGAACCAGCCGAAGGTGACCTGGCCGCCGAGCTTCATCGTGGCCAAGGCTTACGTCGACCAGCTCGAACGCGCGAAGTCGATCGACCCGGCGCGCGCGAAGGCGCTCCGGACGGCCTTCGACAACGGCGACAAGCGGCAGAAGGCCGCACTCGCCGAACTCGACCAGGCGGCGGCCGAGCTCGAGAAGGACGCCGCGGCGCCCGGGGCGAAGGATGCCGTTCGCTACAAGGCGCTCGCCGAGGCCATCAAGACCCGGACGGCGCGCCTCCGCTAGTCCAGCTCATCGTTTCCATCCGCGCGCGCGGTGTCCGGATCTCCGGGCCCGCGCGCGTGGTATGTACAGGCCCGGCGCAACCGGGGGCTCGGGACTCGGGGCGCAGACTGGCATTGGGGACTGGCCCCAACACGGATCGTCGGGGGCCTGTCCCCCTTGGAGTTGCACATGCGGGCATTACTTCTCGGTGGGGCCTTGATGATCGGTGGCGCGATGATGGCGCAGGCGCAGCAGGCGCCGCCCGACCCGAAGGACCCGCGCATCGGGCTCAAGGCCGGCATCCACGACGCCGCGGTGGCCGCGCGGCACATGGAGCTCGTCTCCAACCTGCCGAAGCCGGCCGGATTCTTCGATCCCGAGTTTCCCGCCGGACAGCCGGCGCCGCCCGAACGCGCCGAGGGCGAGGCGCCGCCGCCGCCGCGCGATCCGAATGCGCCGCCCCCGCCGCCGCCGCGTGGTTCGGGCTTCACCAACTCCGACCTCGCCTTCAAGGGCGTGCACGCGGTCGTCGGCAACTACCACGGCTTCAACACCTACGACATCGAGAACGCGCGCCGGCCGAAGCTCATCGCGTCGATCGTCTGCCCCGGCGGGCAGGGCGACGTGTCGATCTGGGGCAACCTGCTCTTCATGTCGGTCGAGCAGACGCGCGGCCGCCTCGACTGCGGCGTGCAGGGCGTGACGGCGCCGGTGAGCGTCGAACGGTTCCGCGGCATCCGCATCTTCGACATCAGCAACCTCAAGAACCCGAAGCAGGTGGCGGCCATCCAGACCTGTCGCGGCTCGCACACCCACACGCTCGTGCCGGTGAAGGGCGACCCGAACACGCTCTACGTCTACGGCTCGGGCACGAGCAACGTGCGCTCCGGCGAGGAACTCGCCGGCTGCTCCGGGCTCGATCCGAAGGAAGACCCGAACACCTCGCTCTTCAGCATCGATGTCATCAAGGTGCCGCTGAAGAACCCGGAGAAGGCGGCGATCGTGAACCGGCCGCGGCTCTTCGCCGATCCCACGACCGGCGCCATCTCGGGCCTCTGGCAGGGCGGCAATCACGGCGAAGGCACGCAGACCTCGCGGATGACCAACCAGTGCCACGACATCACCGTCTACGCCGACATCGGGCTGGCCGCCGGCGCCTGCTCGGGCAACGGCATCCTGATGGACATCTCCGACCCGGAGAACCCGAAGCGCCTCGATGCGGTGACCGACAAGGGCTTCTCCTACTGGCACTCCGCCACCTTCAACAACGACGGCACCAAGGTCGTGTTCACTGACGAGTGGGGCGGCGGCGGCCGGCCGCGCTGCCGCGCCACCGACCCGCTGACCTGGGGCGCCGATGCGATCTTCGACATCGTCGACCGCAAGCTGGTGCAGAAGGGCTACTACAAGATGCCGGCGCCGCAGACCGACAACGAGAACTGCGTCGCGCACAACGGCTCGCTCATTCCGGTGCCCGGGCGCGACATCATGGTGCAGTCGTGGTACCAGGGCGGCATCTCGGTCTTCGACTTCACCGATTCGAACACGCCGGTCGAGATCGCGTTCTTCGACCGCGGGCCGCTCAGCGACAAGGGCATGCTCTCGGGCGGCTACTGGTCGAGCTACTGGTACAACGGCCAGATCTACGGCGCTGAGATCGCGCGCGGCATCGACATCTTCGAGCTGCGTCCGAGCGAGTTCCTGAGCGAGAACGAACTGGCGGCCGCGAAGCTCGTGCGCTTCGAGGAGTTCAACTCGCAGAACCAGCCCACCTACGTGTGGCCACCGAGCTTCATCGTGGCCAAGGCGTATCTCGACCAGCTCGATCGGGCGAAGACCATCGACCCGGCGCGGTCGAAGGCGCTGCGCGCCGCCCTCGACCAGGGCGACAAGCGGCAGAAGGCCACGCTCGACGAACTCGACACCATGGCCGGCGGGCTCGAACGCGACGCCGCCGCTCCGGGCGCCGCGGATGCAAAACGTTACAAAGCGATGGCCGCCGCCATCAGGGCGCGCACGGCGCGGTTGCGGTAGAGTGTTCGCCATGATCAAGCACGTCCGCTCGCGTTTTGCCGCCGGTACGGTGGCGCTCACTCTGCTCGTCACCGCGGCCGTCTGGTCGATCGCCGCCGAAGCGCGGCAGACCGGGGCCCCGACCTTCACCATCGATGCCACCTGGCCCCAGGAGTTCCCGAATCACTGGGTGATGGGGTCGGTCACCGGCGTGTTCGTCGATTCGAAGGATCACACCTGGATCACGAGCCTGCCCGAGACGCTCACCGAAGAAGAGCTCTACGAGGAGCAGACGCCGCCGATGGGCACCTGCTGCAAGGCGGCGCCGGTGGTCATCGAACTCGACCAGAACGGCAAGGTCGTGCAGGGCTGGGGCGAGAAGGCCAAGGAGGATCCGGCCAACTGGCCGCGCAATCCGCACGGCATCTTCGTGGACCACACCGACCACGTGTGGGTGGGCACGCACATGCACCACCGCGTGATGAAGTTCACGCGCCAGGGCAAGCTGGTGCTGACGATCGGCGAGTACGACAAGAACGCTGGCAGCAACGACACGAAGCTGCTCGGCGGCCCGTCGGGCATCTGGGTGGATCCGAAGACCAACGAAGTGTTCATCTCCGACGGCTACCGCAACCGCCGCATCGTGGTGTTCGACGGCGCGACCGGCGCCTACAAGCGCCACTGGGGCGCCTACGGCAAGGTGCCGGACGACACGGTGAAGTTCGATCCGAAGACGATGATGAGCGGCGAGCTGCCGTCGCAGTTCTCGACGCCGCACGGCCTCACCGGCTCGAACGACGGCAAGATCTACGTGGCGGATCGCCGCGGCAACCGCATCCAGGTGTTCGAGCAGTCGGGCAAGTTCGTGAGCGAGAAGATCATCGCGCCGGCCACGCTCTCCTCCGGCTCGTCGTTCGTCATCGTGCTGTCGAAGGACCCGCAACAGCAGTGGCTGTATCTGGCCGACGGCACCAACCACAAGGTGTGGATCCTGCGCC
>CADEFD010000291.1 GCA_902826515.1 uncultured Acidobacteriota bacterium | reverse complement strand
AGCAGCGCGTCGAGCTTGTGGGCGGTGAGTGCCGCATCGAGCCCCTGCGCGCGCGTGAGGCGCAGATCGTTCTGCCGGTCGGCCTCGTAGCGCGCCTTGTCTCGGGCGAGGTCGGCCGCGTCGGCGAAGTCGAGCCGGCCCTGGCCGTAGCGCATGGCGCCGCGATCGCGGTTGGCGGCGTTCCACGCCCGCAGCTCGCTCAGTGAAGTCACCGGGGCTGTCGGATCGAGTGAATCGAGCCAGAGGTTGAAGTCGCGCTTCATCGTGTACTGCAGCACGTGCGAGCAGAGCTCCTCGGACGCGGGGCCGGATGGGGCGGCTTCGCAGATGGGATGCGAGGTCAGGTTGTCGGCGCGCGACGTGGCCGTCATGCTCGGCAGGTCGGCCGGATCGACGATCTCGGCGCCGGCCGCCCTGAGCGCGGCGATTGCGCCTTCCATCGCCGCCAGTTCATCGGCCTTGAGTCCGGAAAAGGGACGCGCCTTGCCGGGGAACTCGCGCGCTGAGTAGATGCCCGCGCGCGGGATGCCGATACGCACGCCCTTGAGGGCGTCGGCCTTCAGGAACGCGGTGTAGTCGTGATTCGGCGGCGCCGTGCACTCGGTGGTACGCGGATCGTTCGGGTCGGGTGTTCCTTCCATCACACCGAGCATGATGGCGGCATCGGTGACCGTCTTCGTCATCGGCCCGGCCGTGTCCTGATCGAGCGAGAGCGGGACGATGCCGTACCGGCTGATGCGTCCGGTCGAGGGGCGGATGCCCACGAGCATCGTGAAGTTCGACGGGCCTTCGATCGAACCGCCCGTGCTCGTGCCGACGTTGCCGGCCCAGAGATTCGCGGCGACGCCACCGCCCGAGCTCGATCCGCTCGTCTCGAGCACCGGCGTGCCGTCGTCGTTGGCGCGCGGATCGTACGGGTTGTAGCTCTGACCCACAGCCGCGTTGTAGCCGCCGGGCCGGAACGCGGTGCCGAACCAGCCGGCCAGCTCGCTCATCGTGGACTTGGCGAGGATGATGGCGCCGGCCCTCTTGAGGTTCGTGGCCAGTGTCGCCTCGTAGGGCGCCGGGTAGTGCCGGAAGAGCAGCATGCCGCCGGTCGTGGGCATCGCGTCGGTCGTGAGCACGTTGTCCTTGAGCGCCACTGGAATGCCGTGGAGCGGCCCGCGCAGCGTGCCGGCCGCGCGCTCGCGATCGAGCACGTCCGCCTCGGCGAGCGCCTGCGGATTGATCGACACGGCCGCGTTCAGCCGATCTTCGTAGAGGCCGATGCGCGTGAGGTACTGCGTGACGATCTGGCGCGAGGTCGCGCGCCCCTCGCGCATCGCCGCCTGCATGTCGGGAATCGAGGCTTCGACCACGCTGAATGGCACCGCCGCCGGCGCGGGGCTCGTGGGCGCCGGAGTGCTGCAGGCCGAGGCGGCGAGGGCGGCGCCGAGGGCGAAGGTGAACTTGGCTGAGACGGGAATCACGCGCACGGGGCCTCCGGGGACGCGTGCATCATACCGGTGAGCCGGCTGCTCGCGCGTTGCCGGCGCCCGGACGTCGACCGGCCTCGGTGTCCCGCCACCGAGGCCGTGTCGCGTGCCCGCGTCACCGCCGGATGGCCTGGACCGTGAACGCGATGCCGCCATCGGCGCTGAGGGTGACCACGGTCTGTGCCGCCGTCGACTGAATCGACGTGATCGTCGTGTTGCCGGTCACCGAGACGATCGGCACCGGGATGAAATCGAACAGGCCGGCGTGGTTGATGGTGTACACGCTGCCCGCCTTCGAGACCGTGACGCCGGGCGACAGGAAGACGGTGGTGCCATCCGCCCGGATGAGTCCGCCAACTGGCATCGTGAGGCGCGCGTTCTGGTTGTTCAGGATCGTCAGGCGTCCGGTGGGCGTGATGGTGGCGAACCCGTTGGCGGACGTCACGGCCTGCACGTAGTAGCGGTCCTGCGCCGGAAACGGCGGCGTGAACGACAACGTGCCCTGGCCCGCCCCGTTCAGCACGCCGGTGCCGAGAATCTGCAGGTCCGGGCCGACGCCCAGATCGACGCCGGCATACGAGAACCCGGCCCAGGTGCTGGAGCCGACCACCGCGAAGCTCTGGCCCGCCGTCCCGGTGACCGTCAGCGTGACGGCCACGCCGGGATTGGGCATCAGGATGCTGGATGTCATGGTGGGCTGGGCGATGGCCGCGGCGGCGGTCGCGAGTACGGCTGCGATGGCAAGAACAAGTCGTCGCATCGGGGGTTCTCCTGGAAGGGCGGCGCCATGCCGCGGTGGTTCTTCCATGACGAACGGAGGGCGTCGCGCCGAGGGCTCATCGCCCGGCGCCCTCAATCAGGACGGCGGGATCTCAGTCGCGCTCCGACGTCCTGTTCGGCGCCTCGACGGCCGGTGCGCGGTCGGGATAGGCCGCAGCCTGGTCCACCTCCGCGGCGACCCCGAACCCGTACTCGGGCACCCAGCGCCAGGAGCCGACCACCGGCGTGCCGCGATAGTCGCGATAACCGCGCGTGTCGAAGCCGTTGTGGTGACGGGTTGCGTCCTCGGCCATACGAGTCAGGGGCCAGCGTTCGACGGGCCCCGCGGAGGGTTCGGCGACGCGGAGGCGCAGGGGCGTCTGCTCGCCCCCGGCGGCCAGCAGGCCCGAGGCAATCAGGTGCTCGGGGAAGCGGCTGTTCGACAGCATCAGCCCGTCCTCGTCGAAGGCGTAGGTCTCGAACGTCGGCAGCGGACCGGGCTGGCCGAGAATGCGGAGGAAGTCGTCTTCGGCGTCGAACGCGAAGAGCAGGACTCCACCGGCGCCAGCGACGACGCGCGCCCCGGCCAGGATCACGAGCCGCTCGGTGCCCTGGTCGAGCGCCAACGGCAGCGACGCGCTCTGGCCGAGGTCGTGCACGCGCCGGACGAAAGCCGCCGGCGCCGCGCCGTGCTCGGGCATGAGCGTCCGGCCCCATCGGTGGCCGGCGGTCGTGAGCTGCCAGCCCACCGATCGCAGCGCCCGCTGATGCTCGTCGAGCTCGACGACCAGCCGCCGCTCCAGCGAGGCCTCGAGTGGCTCGTCGTCGCGCGCCAGCGCGACGACGGTGTGCACGGTGTCGGTCGCGGCGATTCGCCCGACGGACTCGGCGGTGCGGTCCATCCAGTTGCGGAGCGCGTCGACCCGGGCCTCGACCATCGCGTTGAGCAGTTGCGCGACGGTGGCGGCCTTGAGCGGCGCCTGCACCAGCGGCACGGGACCCGGGCGCGAGCGCAGGAAACCCGGGCCGCCGACGACCACCGGGCAATCGACACGGCGGATCAGCTGTTCGGCGAGGCCACGCCAGATGAGCTCCGACACCCGACTGCGCGGCGGCTCTTCGGCGACAACCAGCTCGACCGAATGGCTTCGCACGAACCGGGCGACGATGTCGGCCGGGTCGCCGAGCTCCAGGCGGTGCCGGAACGGGACACCGGCGTGGGTCGGCCGCAGATTCTTCAGCCAGGACTCGGTCTCGCCGCTGGCGAGATCGACGCCGGAGTGGAGCATCGCCTCGTCGCCCGGCGTCGCGGCCATGACGTGGAGAAAGAGCAGCACCGCGTTGGCGCGCGCGGCCAGGCGGCTGGCGAGCTCCCGGGTGGCGTCGTGGAGCAGTGGGGCCGTCGTGGTCACGAGGACGACGAAGCGCTCGTTCATCGTGGTGTGTCCCGTGCCGTCACTGTAACCTCGCGCGGCCCGGCAAGACGACCTCGGCAGTGGGTGCACCGCACGCCTGCGCACGACGCGGATCGTAGGGTTGGCGGCTGACGCGGCGGTATCAACACCTACAGCCGGCGGATGGTGGGAATGAAGGAGTTGGTGGACCTGACCAGCACCAGTTGGAACCGAGTGACGAGCTGGCTGCTGAGTCTCGAACGACTGATATCTACGGCGTGACCTCAGAAGTGCGACGACGGTGGCGCTGAGCTGAGGTTCTCGCCAGCAGGGTCAGTGGCCGGCGCGCCACCGCCATGTCCTGCTCGCAATCCTTTCCCCGTACGCGGTTCCTGCGATCCGCGTCGGCCCGGGCGTACGCACCGACGTAACGACCGTCGCGGCCGTCACCGCGATCGCGACGGGAAACTACGAGCTCGTGGGCCGGCACGGAGCTCGCCCGTGGCGGGCCTATGGCCCTGCCATCAGGTCCGTACGCGCCGCGCGACCCTTCCGCCTCGGTCCTGTACCAGGTCGTGCGCAACCACTACTACACGTTCCGGGCCGAGGCGTCGCAGCCCCGCGAAGGCGAGG
>CADEFD010000290.1 GCA_902826515.1 uncultured Acidobacteriota bacterium | reverse complement strand
GGTCGACCCGGCCCTGCACGCGAATCCAATGCACAGACGTGTCGGGCCAGCGGATCCGAGACTCAAAACCTAATGCGCCAGTTCTGAGGGCATCTTCGTGTGCATGCTGAGCCGCGGCTAGGTCCTCGGGCACGATAGAGGCGAAGAGCGCGCTGAGGCTCGATCCGGCGTCAGGCGTGTTGTAGCCCAATATCGAGTCGAACCCGTGTGACCCAACCAGTGTTTTCGTGGCAAGATCCAGATCCCACGTGCCCATTTGCCCTGCATCCAGGGCGAGACTCGTTCGATGTTCGGCGTCAGCACGCCGTGCTTCGAGCGTCCTCTGTTCCGTGATGTCCTCGATGACCGCGATGAAATACTGGGCCTGACCCTCAGCGTCGCGATACACGGACATGTTGACCCTGGCCCACAGGAAGCTGCCGTCTCGCCGTCGATATCGCTTTTCATCGACTACGTGGCGGTCCAGCGTTCCCGCGGCCATCTGAAGGAATGACTCGGCCTCACCCGCCACCTCTTCAGACTGCACGAGTGCCTGCCCGGTAACACTTTGCAACTCCTTGCGCGAGTATCCCAGGAAATCGCAGAGGCGCTGATTGACCCGCAACCATCGCCCGTCCAGGCCCACGTGCACGATCCCGATTGGCGCCGCGTCGAATGTCGACTTGTCGCGCAGCTCCTGATCGAGTTTCTTCCGCTCCTCTTCGAACTGCTTGCGGGCGGTGTTGTCGATGCCAATCAGCAGATAACCGATGATCGCGTCCTGCGCGTCGCGTAGCGCCGTCACGGACACGACCGCCGGGACGCGGCTGCCGTCCTTGCGGACATAGGTCAGCTCGTAAATGTCCTCGATCCCGCGCGAGGCCTTGAACACCAGGGCTTCGAAGTCTGGCGTAATGGGGACTCCGAGTTCGACGCTGAGCGCTGCGGCACGGGCGCTCACTTCTTGCGGCGCGAAAATCTCGGCCGGAGTGATCTTGCCGATCACGTCGGCGGCCGTGTAGTCCAGCATCCGCTCGGCGCCGACGTTGAAGATCTGGATGATGCCCTTCGCATCGGTAGCAATGCTCGAAAAGTTGGCGCGGCTGATAATCGCGTCCTGTAAGGCCGCCGTCTTCAGCAAAGCCTCCGTGTGTCGGACATCTGTGTCGACATCAGCAGCCTCACCTGTGCGCTTGCGGGCAGTAGTCATCTATCCCTGGTCCCACCTTATCCCAACGGCGTCTGGCGAGCCGTCAAGTTGCCGGTCAATTGAACATGGCAGGTGGCTCGCGAGCACTATCAGCGGCGAATCGGCAAGCGCCCGATAATTTACCTTACCGGCCGGGGATCTACCCCGCTGTCTCATTTTGAACACCAGTTACTTGGTTTTGCCCTCGCACAACAGCACATCACGCTGCAGCTCGGCCGGTCTTCAGGACGCTGGGGGAGCCAGCGTTCCTGCATGTGCTTCGAGGAATGCGCGGACGCTCGTGGGGGCCCGGCCCGTGAGGTCCTCCACCGCGGACGAGACCACGGCCAGCGTGCCTTTGGCAATGGCCTCATCGATGGAGACGAGCAGAGCAGCCAACTCCGCTGGCAACCCCTGCTGGACCATGCCTTGCCGCAAGTCGGCCGGCGCCAACGGCACATAGGTCACCGGGCGGCCCGATATTTCCGCGAGCATCCGGGCCACGTCCGCCTGGGCCACGAGCCCGGGGCCGGTAATGTCGAACGTCCGTGAGCCCTCGGCGGTTAGCAGGGCCGCCGCGGCCGCGCGGGCGCAGTCTTCTCTCGTGACGTAGCCGACGCGGCCGTTGCCAGCCGCGGCATAGAGCGTTCCGGACGCAATCGCCTGAGGAGCCGTCATCAAGAACAGGTCCGTGTAGAGGTTGTTGCGCAGGATGGAGTGCGGGACGCCGCACGCCACGAGCGCGGCTTCCGTCCCGGCATGATCGCCCGCAAACGAAATGGGCGAGTCGGCGCCGGGGTTGGTGAGCGACGTGTAGACAATGTGCCGGACGCCGGCGGCGGCCGCGGCTTCAATGGCCGCTTTGTGACTGGCGAACCGCTGGCCCGGCGTCAAGTCATCGGTGCTGACGATCAGCACCCGATGCGCGCCGGCGAAGGCGGATGCCAGCGTTTCCGGTTTGGTGAAGTCCGCGGCGCGGACCTCCACGCCCCGTGCGGCCAGATCCGCGAGTTTGTCAGGGTGACGGGTCGTCACAATCAGCGGGCCGGCCTGGGCGTCGAGCACGAGATCGACCACGCGGCGCCCGAGATGGCCAGACGCGCCGGTGATGAGAAACGGGCCTTGCAGGGATGATGTCATGATCGCTCCTGAGTGAGATGAAGTTGGTTAAGTGGGTGTCGCGTCGTCGTCGCCGAACTCGAAGGCCGATACCTGCGCGCCCATGACCTGATCACCGAAGGTGCGCCGGCCTGGTTCGCCGGATGCTGCTCCGGCAGCGACCAGTAAGGGGAGCAAGTGATCTTCGTGAGGGTGGCAGAACCGCGCCTCCGGGGCTTCCGCCCAAGCCGCCAGCCGCGCATCCCGGACGGCGGGGTCGCCAGCGGAGGCGGCGAGCCAGTCGTCGAAACGCTGCGAACGCTCGAGCGCCGCACCGGGCCGCATCAGGGCGCTCATATTGTGAAAGCTCATCCCGCTGCCGACGATGAGGACGCCTTCCTCTCTGAGGGGCGCGAGGGCACGGCCAATCCTCAAATGAGCGCTGGGGTCAAGACTCGCGTCGAGGGAGAGTTGCAGGGCCGGGACGGCCGCGTCGGGAAACGCCACTTTGAGCGGCACAAACGCGCCGTGATCGAACCCTCGAGTTGCATCCTCACGGGAGGGGATTCCCGCTTCGGCGAGGAGCTCGCGGATCCGTGCGGCGATTGGCGGCGCTCCGGGAGCGGGCCAGGTGAGCGCATAGGTGTGCGGAGGAAATCCGTAGTAGTCGAACAGGAGCGGCGGGTGTTCGCCGGACTGGACAGTGACCACCGGCTCGAGCCAGTGACCGGACACGACCAGCAGCGCCCGCACGTCACTGAATCGCTCGCCCACTGTGCGCAGCCAAGCTGCCATGCGAGCCCACGTGTCCGGCGGGCCGAGCGACCAGCCCATGAAAAAGCACGGCCCGCCGCCATGCGGAATGAACAGCGTCGGAAGCCTTCCCGCCAATCGTGCTGTCTCTGTCATTTCGCTCCAGACCTGGCTCCAGCGGCGACCTGGTCATCAAGCCTGTGTCCGGCGCGCCCTGCCGCCGAGAGTGCGCTGTATTGCGTCAGTGTTCCCAAGGGGTCTCGCCGGTCAGGCGGCTGTAGTCGAACCAATCAGCCACATAGGGAGTCAACTGCTTGCCTATGGCCACGACGCGATGGCCGTCGAGCCGAACGCGCGTCGCTTCGTCGGCGATCTCGCGCGCTGCGGGACGGCGATCAATGCCGAGCAGGGATTCGCCGGTGCGGGCTTCGGACGCGAGCAACGCCCTGAGCGCAGTCGGATCGAAGATGTGGTCGCCCACTAACAGCGCGAAACGGCTACCGGCAAGCGCCTCCCCGGCGGCGAGCACCGACAGCCCATTTTCGCGGTGCCAGTCGGGATTGACGTGGAACTGCTTCACGAGTCCCCGCAGGGCACCGAGTTCAATCGCGGTTCGCACCCGTTCCGCCTCGTATCCGAGCACGACATGCACGTGCGTAATCCCCGCCCAAGCGCCGAGTCAAGAGTGCGGACAATCAGTGGCACGCCGAGTACCGGTTCGAGCAGCTTCGAGTGCCTGGTGCCGTTGACGAAACGATTCGCCGTTGCCGGCGGCGAGCACGACTGCGTCACACACAACATTCACCACTCAAGCCTCCTGGAACGCCCTGGCACCGTGTTGACTCGGTGCGCCAGCGCGCGTAAACTCAATTATGTTGAACAGCGGTTCAATGTCAATATGAGGTTACACCGCAAGGAGACGTGGCATGGATTCGACTGCCGACATCCTGCAGGCGCCTTGGTTGCGCACTTGTGAGGACACCCTTCGTGAGTATTTTGATCTGAGCGCTGACGCGGTGTTGCTCGATTCGCCGACCAGGCTACCGGCGCTGACGCCGATCATCGCCGACCACTTCCGCAGCGTCAACTTGGAATGGCATCTCATTCCATCCGCTCGCGTCGTGCCATTCGACAACCGCTATTGCCGCCGCCTGTACCCAACTGCGCGGACCTCATTTCACTCGGGGCTGTCAGATGGCCATACCGTCCGAGACCGTCTAGCTTTAGGCCATCGCATGCATCAAGGGCGGATCGT
>CADEFD010000289.1 GCA_902826515.1 uncultured Acidobacteriota bacterium | reverse complement strand
CGAAGACCAACGAACTCTACGTGGCGGACGGCTACGTGAACCGGCGCGTGATCGTGTACGACGCCGACACCGGCGCCTTCAAACGGATGTGGGGCGCCTACGGCAAGCCGCCCGACGACGCCGCGTCGAAGGTGGTCACGACCTCCGGACCGCCGCCGGCGCAGTTCAACCTCGTGCACGGCATCCGCGTGTCGACGGACGGCAAGGTCTACGTGAACGATCGCCGCAACAACCGCATGCAGGTCTTCACGACGGCCGGCGTCTACGAGCGGGAGATCTTCATCGACCGCACGACGAAGCTGCTCGGCACGTCCTTCGCCCTGGGCTTCTCACCCGACGCGGGCCAGCGCTTCCTGTACCTCGCCGATGCCGGCAACGGCAAGATTCGCATCTACGACCGCGCGACGCTCACAGAAGTGGGCGCCTTCGGCCGCATCGGCCGCTACGCCGGCCAGTTCATCTTCCTGCATGCGCTCGCGGTGGACTCACGCGGCGATCTCTATACCGCCGAAGTGGGTACCGGGCGCCGAGTGCAGAAGTTCGTGCGGCAGTAGCACCGGGCTCTGGGACTCGGGACGGGCTGTCCACACCGTCGCGTTGACACGGTGTCCGGCCGTCGGCTCCGATGAGTCGCGTCGGTCACTCGCGCCTTCCGGCGACTCGTCCTGCGGTCCAAAGCACTTCTGGGGACCCCCATCCCCTGATCTGAGTGTCGCCCGCACTCTCGGCGCGAGTGTCGGCTTCTTGTGCGACGACGACTCATAGTCGCTCGCCGACCGGACACCATGCCAACGCGACTGCGAGCAGAACGAGCGTCTCTGCCGTGTCGCCTACGGCGCTCGCGCACCGCCCTTCCGACGACTAGGCGTCCTCCCCGTCATCTGCGGTATGTGTCAGAGGAGGCCCGAAGGCATAGATGTCGACGTCCAGCGCGGCACCGGCCTGCGCCAGCACCTGCGTCGCGTGCGATGTCAGTTGGACCCCTCCGAGCGAAGAGTTGCCGACCCAGCCTTCGTAAACGATGACGAACTCGATAGAGCACGCCGGCCGCAGCGCCGCGATCGCAGGAGCGACCCCCTCGATCGCAGCGACGACAGAGCCGACCTTCTCGTCGAGCTCCCCAGGAATCTCCGGTGCGTCGAGTGCCCAAAGGTGGGTCTTCGTGACGGCGCCGCTGCCGCGCCGGCCAAAGGGTGTGCCCTTCACGCGCGTTCGTGACGGCTGGAGCCCGATTCGCCGAGTGACCTCATCGGGCGGTACATCGTCGCTGCGAATCGCCAGGTACGCCCGGGTGGCGGGCTGAATGTAGACCCAATCCACGCTGAGATCTCGGTCCGGCTTGGGCCGAACGGCGACGACACAGTGATACGGCACGTCACGCAGGCCGAAGCAGACGTGGGCGGCGCCAATCTCGCTCGCCTCATCGACCCTCGCCACCGCAGCACGACCGTCCCCGTCTGTCAGGACGGTGTGCAATGCCAGGTACTGCTTCGTGACCGCGAAGGTACGGTGCTCGAGTTCGTGCCTGGCCAGCTGCACGGCCTCCTCAGCAAGCGTCATCGGCAGACCTCACCAACAGACAGACGCGCCGGGAAGCACGGGCGACGCAGATCGACGGTCAGCAGCCGGCGGCGGTGGCATGGCGTCTCTCGACGCCGAGACTCCACCCCAGTGTGCACACGACGCACACCGGGGACCCCGGAGATGGCCAGCCCGCCGTCTGTGTCCCAACCCGGTACAACCGTCCAATGGGCGGGCGCCCGCCGAGCGCGGGGCAGAGAGAGACGCCATGTCACCGCCGCCGCCTCCGCCGACGGCACAGGCTCGCTATCGTCCCGCCGCGGCCCGGCCGAGCGTGATGCTGGCGTCGTTCGGCACGAGCAGGCCGAGGAAGCCTTCCTTGACCCGCTGCGCCACGTCCTTCTCGTTCGCGGTCAGCATGTTCACGAGCTTCGTGCGCTTCGTCTCGGTCAGGATCTCCTGGTTGCCCTTCTCCGCCGCCGCCCGGTCGCCCTTGAGCGCGCCGGTCAGGCTGCCGATGCCGCAGGCGAGCACGCTGTAGCCGCCGATGTCGGCGATGTCCTTCGCCTGGGCGACGGCGCCTGGATCTTCGAGCATCAGCATCGCCACGACGTTGCCCGTGGGGTTGGCGGCCGACCACACGTTGGCGCGCGCGTCGGCGAAGAGGCTGATGGCCTGGCGACCCTGGTCCAGATTCTCGATGTGCGGCAGGGTGATGCCGTCGGCGCCCATCGCGAGGATTTCCTTGATGCGCACGAGCGTCTCGGCCGGACCGGCCTCGGCGAGCGACGGGATGCGGACGAGCAGCATCTTGCGGCCGGGCGTGCCCTTCTTGCCCAGGCCTTCGCTGATGGCCATGACGGCGTTGCGGTCGTAGCGGCCCTCGAGGTTCAGGAACACGAAGTCGATGAGCGGGTTCTTCGCCAGGGCCTGGCCACCGGCCACGGTGTAGACCGCCGGGCCACGATTGGGGCCGCGCGGAGCGGGGTTCTCGTCGGGCACGAAGACACCGAACGCGGTCTTGCCAGCCGCCCACAGGTCGAACGTCGCCGGACGCGCCGTCTGGGCGAACGCCGCCTCCGGGCCGAACAGGCCCGCCACCACCAGCACCGCCACCGCCGCCTGCCGCTTGCTCATCGTCTCGTGCCTCCGTGAAAAACCGCGCCGATCATACCGCGCCGGCCGGTTCGGGCGCCCGCTGCCCAGTTTCCTGTTCCGCCGGAGCTCTGCCGGCAGTCACAGCCCTGTAACGGACTCGTGACGGCCTTCTCCCCCGGAGGCTCGCGGAGGCAGCAGGCATGTTTTGGTACGTCGTCAGTCAGATTCCGGGGCCGAAGGTGGTGTGGGCGTGCGTCCCGTGCCTGGTGGTCGCCCTCGCCGTGTCCGCCTGGGCGCAGCCGCGACCTGTGGCGGCGCCAGGGGCCGCCGGTGCCACCCGCGACCTCGTCGCCGGCCGGCAGGTGAAGATCGAAGGCCGCGGCCGGCCCGACGGCACCTTCGACGCGGTCGCAGTCGTGCTGCGGAACGTAGACCGCACCGTGAAGGTGGAAGGCCGGGTCACCGGCGTGCGCGGCGACAAGGGCGGCCTCACGATCATGGGCTTCGACGTGGCCTACGACCGCGAGACCACGTTCTATCGCGGCTCGCGGGCCGGCGCGTCGCGCGCCGAGATCGCCGCCGGCACCTGGCTCGAGGTGAAGGGCGCACGCCAGGGCCGCACGATCCTGGCAGAGCGGGTGCGCATCAAGGACGCGCCCGAGTCCACGGAAGAGATCGAAGCGGTCATCGAGCGCGTGGATCCGGCCGGCCTGCTCACGGTGCTCGGCCGTCAGGTGCGCGTGCCGGCATCGGCCGCGGTGGTGGACGAGCGCACCGGCGACGGCGTGGACGTGAGCGGCCTGCGCCGCGACGACGACGAACAGGCCCGGGAGCCCATGCGCCTCGGCTCGCGCATCATCATCGGCGGCCGCGTCGAAAGTGCCTGGGTGGAAGAGGGCAACTACGACCTCGACGACACCGCCGACCGGGCCGACCAGTGGGTGTCTCGCCTGCAGGTGCTGGGCTCGGCGCAGCTCACCTCCTCCATAGAGGCGTACTCGAAGGTGTCGCTCAACCGCAGCGCGCTCCTGCAGGACGCCTCGCTCGTGTCGCGGCAGGACATCGAGGTGCAGGAAGCCTACGTGATGGCGCACCGGGTGGGCGGCAGCCCCGTCACGGTGCAGGTCGGCCGCCAGCGCTTCCGCGACTCCCGCGAGTGGTTCTTCGATGAGTACATGGACGCCGCCCGCGTGAGCGCCGTCTTCGGCGCGTGGTCGGTGGAAGGCGCGGTGGCCGACGGCGTGTTCGCCGGCCCGGTCGCCGGCCGCGACCGCAAGGACAAACGCCACCAGATCGCGTCGCTCGCGCGTACGCTCGGCGGACGCGGCAAGGTGAGCGGCTTCCTCGTGCGCCGCGACGACCGTGGGCCGGCCGACGACGACCCGCTGTGGCTTGGCGGCACGTTCGATGCGAAGACCGACGGCGGCAGTCGCCTCTGGGCGCTCGGCGCGGCCCGGCGCGGGCACCGCGGCGCGACGACACTCGGCGGCTGGGCGATGGACGCCGGCGCCACGTTCGCGATGCCGGACCTGACGGCGCAGCCCTCCATCACCATCGGTTTCGCGCGCGCCTCGGGTGATGCCGTCTCGGGTGATGGCCGCGACACGACCTTCCGCCAGACCGACCTCGAGGACAACAGCGCGCGCTTCGGCGGCCTGCGCCG
>CADEFD010000288.1 GCA_902826515.1 uncultured Acidobacteriota bacterium | reverse complement strand
TTGCGCAGCGCCAGGTTGATGCGCGGCTGGTTCTCGAAGCGGATGAGCGGGCAGTACTTGTAGAAGATCTCCGTCGCGCCGTCGATGTCGCCGGCCGCGAACGCGCGGTGGATGCGCACGAGGATCTCGGGGAACGCGAAGCCGGTCATCGTGCCGATGGCGCCGTGCCGCAGTTCCTCGAGGAACATCATGCCGCCGAGCCCGCCGAAGATGCGGACCTCGGGATTGAGCGCCAGCACCTGGCTGACCTTCATCGGCGACGGTTCGTCTTCGAGCTTCAGATGCCGGAGCTTCGGCGACGCCGTGGCCAGGCCGGCGATGAGCTCGGGGCTCATCGTGATGCCGCCGACGGCCGGCGGAAAGTCCTGCACGACGACGGGGATGTCGAGCGCCTCGGCCACCGCCACGTAGTGCCGGTGCAGCGCGGCGTCATTCGAACGCGCGAGTTTCGGCGGCGCCACCATCACGGCCACCGCGCCGAGCGCCTGTGCGCGGCGGCTCCACGCGATGCAGCCGTCGGTGCCCGCGTGTGTCGTGCCGACGCAGATCGGAAAGTCCTTCCCCGCCGCGGCCATCGTGGTCTCGATGACGGCATCCCGTTCGGCTTCGGTGAGTTTGTCGGCTTCGCCGAGCACGCCGAGGATGGTCATGCCGTTCACGCCGGCATCGCGTGTGAAGCGGGTGAGGCGGGTCAGGCTCGCGTGGTCGATGGCGCCGTCGGCCAGGAACGGCGTCGGCGTGATGTTGAATACCCCGGTCAGGACGGTGGACATGCGCCCCCTACGCTACACCAACGCGCCGGCGAGACTGGCGATGAGCGGCTGCACGGCCACGGTGGGCCGGCCCGACGCCGCCGCGAACGCCGCCCGCGAGGCCTCGTCGTGGCCCATGCAGTCGAGCACGACGAGGGTGACATCGGCGGCGCGGAGACGGGCCGCGGCGGCGGTCAGTTCGTCGGCCCGCGACGGCGCGGCGTGCGTCACGACCACGTCGAAGCCGTCCGCGCGCCACTTCGCCTCGGCGAACGGCGCCTGACCGGCGTTCGGCGTCACCACCCCGATCAGGCCGCCGGCCGCGATCGCCCGCACGGTCGCCGGCACGACGCGCCCCGGCACGACGAGCGGCGCCGCACACGGAAAGGCCGGAAACGCGCCCGCGCAGGCCACGACGACGAGCGTCGCCCCATCATCGGCCAGGGCGGAGGCCGCGGCAGCCACCCGCGGCACGAGCGTGTCGCGCGGCACCTCGGCGGTCGCGCCGTTCGCCAGCCGCACGAGCAGCGGATACGGGCCGGGCGCGGCCAGCACCGCGATCTCGGCGGCGCCGAGCCCATCGAGTGCCCCGGCCACACGCACCGTGGCGTGCGGCGCCGCGGCCGCGAACGTGGCCTCGAGATCGGCGCGCGGGGTCTGACCGATCGTGACGATGCCGAGCACGGGCCGCCTCATGCCGGCTCCGGCCGCACGAACTGCCCGTGGCCCGGGCTGCCCGTGACCACGCCGTCCTGGTAGACCACGGCGCCCCGCACCACCGTCGAGACGACGCGGCCGTGCATCTCGACGCCGTCGTAGATCCGCATGTTGGCGCGCGACTTCGTGAGCGCGCCGGCGGAGTCATATCGCCACGTGGCGCCAAGATCGACGATGGTCAGATCCGCGTCCGCGCCGGGCTGCAGACGGCCCTTGCGCGGCAGCGCGAACAGTTTCGCGGCATTTTCGGAACAGAGCGCCGCCACGTCTTCGAGCGTGATCCAGCCGTGGTGCGCGGCCGTGAGCATGAGCGGCACCATCACTTCGAGGCCCGCCAGGCCGGGCGGCGCGAGAAAGATGTTGTCGTCGCCTGTCGCCTTGTCCTCGGCGAGGAACGGCGAGTGGTCGGTGCCCACCACCTCGATGAGCCCCTCGCGCAGGCACTGCCGCAACCCACGCACTTCACGTTCGCTCCTGAGCGGCGGGTTGCACTTCGCGAATGGCCCGAGCCGGTCGAGGGCCTCGTCGGTGAAGAAGAGATACGGCGGGCACGTCTCGACGGTGGCATCCACGCCGCGCCAGCGGGCATCGCGGGCGAGCCGCGCCGAACGCGGACTCGAGCAGTGCACCACCTGCACGCGCGCGCCGAGGTCTTCGGCGAGGGCCAGGACGATGGCGACCGACAGTTCCTCGACGCCCGGCGGACGGCTCTCCGCGTGGGCTTTCCCGGTGATCCGGCCTTCCTGTTCGAGGCGGCGCTGGAAGGCCTGGAAGGTGGGCGTGTGCTCGCAGTGGAAGCAGTGGCGCAGGCCGGTCGCCTTCACCGCCCGCATGACGTCGCGCAGCAGGACCTCGTCGGTGCACCACAGGCCGAAGAACTCGTCGAGACGGGTCGGCGGCGGCGGCTGGAGGAACGTCTTGAAGGCGATGGCGCCGGCCTCGGCCTGGCCGGCGATGGCCTCGAGGTTCTCGTGACCCGCGCCGCCGTACAAGGCAAAGTCCACGACCGCCGTCACACCGAGAAGCGCCGCACGTTTCGCCAGCGAGTCGCCCGAGTTCACGGCCAGCTTCGAGATCGGCATCTCGAACAGGGTGGTGATGCCGCCGGCGGCGGCGGCCGACGTGCCCGACAGGAAGTCCTCGCGTTCGGGCACGCCGGGATGGCGCGTATGGACGTGCGTGTCGATGACGCCGGGGAGGATGTGCTGCCCGGTGGCATCGAGGGCGGTGGCGCCGTCGAGCGCGGTGCCGGGCGCCTCGATGGCGGCGATCCGCCCCCCGCTCACGGCGATATCGGCCGCCCGGAGACCTGAAGACGTCACCAGCGTGCCGCCCCTGACGACGAGGTCATGAACCACGGCGCCATGCTATCGCGCTATAGAGGTATGGTGAAACAACGTCAGCCGGTCCCGGGCCGGGAGGCCTCCGTCATGTTCAGGGTCGTTCGCGGCATCGCCGCGCTCCTCGTCGTCGCCGAAGTCGCCATCGCGCCGCTTGCCGCCGTGGGCAGCCGCAAGGCCGAATACGTCGGCGGCACCATCACCGCCCTCACCGAGGAGGCCGAAGGCCTGCTCGACACCACCACCGAGGCACAGCTCATCTTCACCCCGGAACGTGGCAAGGGCCCGTCGGTGGTGATTCCCTACACGGCGATTACGAGCCTCGAGTACGGGCAGAAGGCCGGACGCCGCGTGGGCGCGGCGATCCTGGTGAATCCCCTGCTGCTCTTCTCGAAGAAGCGGAAACACTTCTTCACGATCGCCTTCAAGGACAAGGACGGCAAGGAACAGGCCGTCGTCCTCGAACTGGGCAAGGACATCGTGCGCACCACGCTCACGATCGTCGAGACGCGATCCGGCAAGGAGATCGAGTACCAGGACGACGACGCCCGCAAGGCCGGCCGCGGCGGCAACTAGCTGCCGAACTTCTCGACGCGGTTGACGACCGGCGGCAGCGAGCGCAGATACGCGTAGATCGCCCGCAGGTCGTCATCACGCATGCCGGCGTAGTAGGTCCAGGGCATCTCGGTGTTCTGGAGCCGCTCGGCGCCTTCGAGCCGCCGCGGCGCCTGGGCGCGGAAGGCGCGGAACTTCTCGAGGAACTGGTCTTCATTCCACGTGCCGATCCCGGTCGCGGCATCCGGCGTCAGGTTGGCGGAGCGCACGAGGCCCACGCCGTTCGGCGTGAACGGAAGGCCGCCGGCGAACTCCATCCCCGGCAGCGGCGCGCCCTGCTCGTCGATCGGCGTGTGGCAGTCGCCGCATACCGCGGCGTTCGTGAGGTAACGCCCGTAGGCCACGCGGTCCGACGGATCGGGCACCGGGGCGTGCGAGGCGGCGGCGGGCATCGTCCGCACGATGAGCGGCAGCGGGAACTTCAGGGTGCGGGACGGCAGCGTCTCAGCCGGCACCGAGGGCAGCGTGCGGATGTAGGCGACGATCGCCTCGATGTCCTCGCGCGACATCTTCCCGTAGCGCGGGTACGGCATGAGCGGAAAGAGCGGCGTGCCGTCGCGGCTGACACCGGTCGTGATCGCGCGCACGAGTTCGCCGTCGGTCCACTCCCCCACGCCGCCGGGCGTGATGTTCTTCGCGTAGAGCACGAACGGCTCGGCGCCGAAGCCGAATCGCTGACCGCCCTTGCCTTTGCTGCCGGCGACGACCGGCGCGCTGAAGGTGGCCCAGTCGCGATCGGCGTGGCACACGACACAGCCGACGACGTTCTCGACGAGGTACTGGCCGCGGGCCAGGCGCTCGGGCGTGGCCTGGATGCGGACTTCTTCGGGGGGCGGCACCGCCGGATAGCTTGTGAAGAGGTAGGCGAGC
>CADEFD010000287.1 GCA_902826515.1 uncultured Acidobacteriota bacterium | reverse complement strand
GATGATGAACGGCGTCGGCGGCACCGCCCTGCACTACTGGGCGCAGAGCTGGCGGCTCTCGCACTTCGACTTCAAGACCGTGAGCGAGACCACCCGGCGCTACGGCCGCTCGCGGATTCCCGCCGGATCGACCGTGGAAGACTGGCCGTTCGGCTACGACGAACTCGAGCCGTTCTACGACCGCATCGAACACGAGATCGGCGTCTCGGGCCAGGCCGGCAACATCATGGGCACGCTCGACCGGCGCGGCAACATCTTCGAAGCGCCGCGGGCACGCGCGTATCCGATGCCGCCGCTGCGCGGCACCGGCTTCATCGATCGCATGGCGGCGAGCGGACGGGCGCTCGGCTGGCACCCGTTCCCCGGACCGGCGGCCATCAACTCCGAGCGCTACCAGGGACGGATGCCGTGCATGTATCACGGCTTCTGCAACCGCGGCGGCTGTCATGTGGACGCGAAGAACAGCCCCAACGTCACGACGATTCCGCGCGCGCAGAAGACCGGGAAACTCAAGGTCGTCACCGAAGCGCACGTCACGAAGATCGAGACCGACGACAAGGGCAGGGTCACCGGCGTCACCTACGTGACCGGCAAGGAAGAGTTCTTCCAGCCGGCCAGGGCGGTGCTGCTGGCGAGCTACACGTACGAGAACTCGCGGCTGTTGCTGCTCTCGACCTCGAAGGCGTTTCCCAAGGGTCTTTCGAACAACCACGGCCAGGTGGGCCGGCACTACCTGTCGCACGCGCAGGGCGGCGCCGTCACGGCGCTCTTCCCGTTCAACCTCAACAGCTGGTACGGACTGCCGGCGCAGGGTGTCGCAATCGACAACTGGGCCGACGACAACTTCGACCACGGCGGCCTCGACTTCATCGGCGGCGGCAACCTGTGGGTCTACTCCGACCGCCGGCCGATCGCCGCGGCCAACATGAACACGTTCGGCCGCACCGGCGGCTGGGGCAGGCAGTGGAAGGCGTTCGTGAAGGAGAACGCCGACCGCGTGAACACGGCCTACCTGCAGAAGACCACGCTGCCCTACGAAGACAACTACCTCGACCTCGATCCGGTCGTGAAAGATCCGCTCGGCTTCCCCGTCTGCCGCATCACCGCGGACTACAAGGACAACGAGCGGAAGATCAACGACTTCGTGCAGGAGAAGATGGAACTCTGGTATCGCGCCGCCGGCGCCATCGACATCGTGCGCGGACCGCTGGGCACGATGGGCGTCAACACGCACGCCTACGGCGGTACGCGCATGGGCGACAACCCGGAGACCAACGTCGTCGATCGCTACGGCTTCTCACACGAGGTGCCGAACCTCGGCGTGCTGGGCGCGTCGGTCATGGGCACGAGCGGCGCGCACAACCCGACGCTCACCGCCCAGGCGCTCGCCTGGCGCACGGCCGAACATCTGGTGAAGAACTGGAAGGCGATCGGGGAATAGGCGCGTTCGAGCGCGCTCACGCGGTGTCTTCGCGCAGGGCCTCGGCGACGTCGCTCGGGCCGATGTCGCCGAGCCGCAGCGTGCCGGCCTCGGGCAACATGCCGTCGCGCCACAGGTGACTGGCCAGGGCGCGGCGGGCGATGAGGCCGGCGAGGCGGCCACCCACCGGCAGATCCGGCCGGCCGGAGTTCCTGAACGCCTTCGACGTCACCAGCACGTCGATCTCCTTGCTCCACCCGCCCACCACCTGCGACACGGTGAAGGTGTGCACGGCCGTTCCGTCGCGCTCGACGCGCGTGCGCAGTCCGGCGTCCACCGCGAAGCCGTTCAGCGTGATGGTGTGACCGGAGTGTCCGGGAGCCGCGACGGCTGGTGGGTGCGGCCCGGCGGCAGCCACTGCCGCCCGCAGCAGCGCCGGCGTCATCGGCTTCGACAGGAAGTGGCTGGCGCCGCGCGACAGCGCTTCGGTGGCCAGATCGAGCGAGGCGTGCGCCGTGAGCATGATCACCCGGGTTGCCGGCGCCAGGCGCTTGACCTCGACGAGCACGTCCACGCCACTCTTGCCCGGCATCTTCTGGTCCAGCAGGATGACGTCGTAGGGGCCCGAGGCCGTCAGGGCCGCGAGGGCGGCGTCGCCGTCGGCGGCTTCCGTCACCTGGTGTTCGCCGTCGAGGGTGAGGCGGACCATCCGGCGCAGCACCGGCTCGTCGTCAACGATGAGGATCTTCATACGCGGTCTCCTGGGGGCACGCCGTGCGCTCGCGGCAGCGTGAAGGTGAAGGTCGAGCCGGCACCCGGCATCGACTGTACCGTGAGCCGGCCGCCATGGGCCTCGATGATGCGCCGGCTGATCGACAGGCCGAGCCCGGCGCCGCCGGCGGAGCCGCCTGGCACCTGCGCGAAGGGCTCGAAGATGCGGGCCAGATGTTCGGCAGCGATGCCGACACCGGTGTCGGCGACATCTACTACCACCGCGTCGCCGGTGGCAGTGGCGGTGACGGTGACACGTCCGCCCGGCCGAGTGGCGCGGGCGCCGTTGGTCACGAGATTCGAGACCACCCGCTCGATCTGCGCGCGGTCGACCTCGACCTCGGGCAGGTCGGGTGCCACGTCGACCCCGAGCGAGACGCCGCGGGCCGCCACCGCCAGCCGCAACGGCTCGACCGCGTCGTGCACCAGCGGACCGGCCGCACAGCGCACGAACCGGGGGGTGCGGGTGCCGCTCTCGATACGAGACAGGTCGAGCAGCTCGCGGACGAGCCGCGCCAGGCGCTCCGCTTCGTCGCGGCACATGCCGAGAATCTCGGCTTCGCGTGCCGGCAGCGCCTCGGGATGTTCCAGGGCCAGGTTGATGCCCAGCTGCAGGCTGGTAATCGGCGTGCGCAGCTCGTGCGAGGCCTCGGCGACGAACTCCGACTTCAGGCGGTTCAACTCGTGCAGGTGCCGCACGTCCTCGAGCAGCATGACCCGCTCGGCCACCTGGCGGGCCTGGGCGATGGCATCGAGGTCGCTCGCCTTGGCCTGGCGCAGGCGGGCGGCCATCTCGTTGAACGAGCGGGCCATCTGCCCGATCTCGTCGTCGCGCTCGACCGGCACGGCCACCTCGAGATCGCCGGCAGCAATACGGGTAGTGGCGCGGGTCAGCGTCTCGATGGGGCCGATCACGCTCTTCGCCACCGCCCGCGTCAGCCACCCGCCGACGACGGTCAGCAGGGCCACGAGCGCCACCGTCCACACGACGTCACGGCGGGCCAGCGCGCCGGCAGCGTCACTCTTGTGCCCCATGGCGTCGGCGTTCAGGGCTTCGAGGCGATCGGTGGCCTCCCGCAGCGGCTCGAGCGCGCCGGCCTCACCCGCGGCGTAGCGTGCGTAACCGGCCCGGATGGCTTCGATGACCTCGGTTTCGCCCGGCTCGGTGATATTGCCGGCGGCGGCGCGAAACGCCGCGTCGAACCGCTGGCGGTCGTCCGCCTGGCCAGGACGGCTGTTGCCGGGCGGCGCGGCTGCCTGCGCCCGGCGGCCGGCGTCGAGCCGCTCGAGACTCACCCGCATGGTCTGCGCCGCCTCGACCGACAGGTAGTTGTCGGCCAGGATCCGCTCGGCCACGCGGCCCAGATCCCACAGGCGCAGCGCACTCCAGCCGCCGAGTCCGGCCAGCGCGACGACCAGCGCCGCCAGCGTCGCAATCAGCCGCACCCTGATCGAGTCATACACGTGCATTGCCTCCTGCTGCTCCGTCTACGCGTCGCCGAGCGGCACCACTTGAACGGCGGCATCGGGCACGGCACTGAGAAAGCGATCCAGCGTGGATCCGCGCCACACCAGTTCCCAGCGGGATCGCGCGCTCTGTCCGAAGATCACGTGGGTGACGCCTTCCCGTTGGGCAAACGCAATCAGCCCTTCCGCCGGCCGCTCGGCTCGCACCCGCACCACGGTGGCGCCGAGGCTCTCCGCGAGGCGGATGTTCTCCTGCAGCGCCTCGGCATCGCGAGGGCTGATGCGGTCGGGTTTCTCGCGCGGCGTCTCGACATAGACGGCGTACCACCTGGAGCCCAGCCGCCCGGCGATGCGCGCGCCGGTGCGGATCACGCGCGGCGCCAGGGCGTTCGAGCTCATGCAGACCATCACGCGCTCGGGAATCAGCGCCGGCTCCAGACCTTCGCGGGCCCGGTAGCTCGCCGCTTTCTCGCCCACTTCGTCGGCCACCGCGCGCAGGGCCAGCTCCCGCAACGTGGACAGATTGCCCTTGCGGAAGAAGTTCGCGAGCGCCTGCTCCACCTTCTCCGGCTTGTAGATCTTGCCCTCGCGCAGGCGGCTGCGCAGCTCCTCCACCGTGACGTCCACGTTGATGACCTCGTCGGCGCGATCGAGGAACGTGTCGGGCACGGTCTC
>CADEFD010000286.1 GCA_902826515.1 uncultured Acidobacteriota bacterium | reverse complement strand
CAGCCCCCTATCGTACAATGCCGGAGAGCACGATGCAGCGCGACCTGACAGGCCTGGCCGGCACGACCTTCGACGTGGTCGTGGTGGGCGCCGGGATCTACGGCGCGCTGGCCGCGTGGGACGCCGCCCGCCGCGGCCTGACCGTGGCCCTGCTCGACCGCGGCGATTTCGGCGGCGCCACCTCCTTCAACAGCCTGAAGACGCTGCACGGCGGCCTGCGCTCGCTGCAGTCGCTCAACCTGGCGCAGATGCGCCTCTTCATCCGCGAGCGTCGCGCCATGGCCCTGATGGCGCCGCACCTGGTCGATCGGCTGCCCTTCTGCGTGCCGACGTATCTGCACCCGACACGCAACGCCGTGGCGCTGCGGATCGCGCTGGCCATCACCGACACCGTGGGGCACGACCGCAACGACGGCATCGTCGACGACACGCTGCAGCTGCCGCGCGGACGGGTCGTCTCGGCCTCCGAGTGCCTCCGCCTCAACCCGCTCGTTGCGTATGCGGGCGTCACCGGCGGTGCCGTCTGGTACGACTACCAGATGCGGCAGGCCGAACGCATCACGATCTCGGCGGTGCGCTCGGCGGCTGATGCCGGCGCGCGCGTGGCCAACGACGTCGAGGCGCTCGCGCTCACGATGCGCGAGGGCCGCGTGGCCGGGCTCGACGTGCGCGATCGCCGTACCGGCACGCCGTTCCACATCGCGACACGCGCCGTGCTGAATGCCTCGGGCCCGTGGGCCGGCGCGCTGGCTTCGACGCTCACCGGCGGCCGATCGACGGCCCCGGCGCTGCGGCTGTCGCGCGCGATGAACCTCGTCGTGCCGCGCTTCACCGACGCCCACGCGTGCGGCGGCGTGGTCGATGGGCGCTATCTCTTCATGGTGCCGTGGCGCGATGTCTCGATCGTCGGCACGAGCCACGATCCGCACGACGGCGACGCCGATGCGCCGCACGGCACGCCCGCCCACGTCGCGGCGCTGCTGCGCGACGCGCAGCTCGCCTTCCCGCGCGCCGGCCTCACGCGCGACACCGTGCGCTTCGTGCACCGCGGGCTCCTGCCGATGGTGTCGTCATCGGGCACGTCGGTGGCGCTCCTCAAGGAAAGTGCGGTGGCCGACCACGCGCGCGACGGGCATCCGGGCTTCGTCTCGATCTTCAGCGTGCGCTACACGACGGCCCGCCACACCGCGCAGGCCGCAGTGACCCGGGTGTGCGAGGCCCTCGGCCAGAAGGCGCCGTCCGTCGCGGCACCCTCGCGCATGTCGTCTGCCGCGTTCGGCACCGTGCGCGACCTCGTGGACGACGCGCGCCGGCGCGAGCTGCCGGCCACGACCGCCGACACGCGCGAACGTCTTGCCCGGGCCTACGGCAGTCACTGGACGGAGGTCGCCGCGCTCATCGCCGCCGAGCCGGCGCTGGCCGCGCCGCTCTCCCCGGCCTGCCCTGTCACGCGGGCGGAAGTGGTGCACGCGGTGCGGCACGAGTGCGCGGCCTCGCTTGCGGACGTCCTGCTGCGGCGCACCGGCGCCGGCGCGGCCGGGCATCCGGGCGCCGCGGCGGTGGCCGCCACGGCGGAGGTGCTGGCGCGCGAACTCGGGTGGGACGCCGCGCGCCTCGCGCGCGACACGGCGGATTTCGACGCCGGCTATCCGGCGTCCTGAGCGGGCCGCGCGGCGGCGCTACGGCAGATGCGCCGTGGCCCAGCGTTCGAAGACCATCAGCGGAAAGAGCGTGTGGGCGTGATTCTCGCGCCCGGCGACATGCGCGTCGATGAGCGCCTGCACCTCGGCCGGCGCGAAGAGGCCGCGGCGCGCCACCCGCTCGGGCGCCAGCAGCTCGCGCATCAGCGGCTGCAGTTCGACGCGCAGCCAGTTCTTGAGCGGGATGCTGAAGCCCTGCTTCTTCCGGTGCAGGATGCCGTCGGGCAGCAGGCCGCGCATGGCGCGCTTCAGCACCCATTTCCGCTGGCCGTCACGGATCTTGAGATGGCCCGGCATGGAGAAGGCCAGCTCCATCACGTCCACGTCGAGGAACGGCGCGCGCGTCTCGAGCGAGCTCGCCATCGCCATGCGGTCCACCTTCACGAGGATGTCGCTTGCGAGATAGACCATGAGATCCGCGTAGAGCTGACGGTTCAGTGTGTCGTCGCCGCCGGCGTGGGCCAGCACGTCGCGCACCGGCGCGTAGACGTCACTGGCCTGGAGCGCCGCCTGCAGCGCGCCGCCGTAGAGCCGGGCCTTGCGCCGCGCATCCAGGTGGACCATCCAGCGGTAGTGCTCGAGGTCTGCCGGCGCCGTGGCCACCCCGCCGATGAAGCGCTTGAACTTGTTGACGAGGCCCTTCTTCTGGTCCGACGGCGGCAGCGCCGCGCCCACCGCGGCGAGCGCCGGCACGAGTGGCGCGCCCACGCCCTGGAAGCGCGCCGCCAGCGCCTGCGCCTCGTACGTGTCATAGCCGCCGAAGAGTTCGTCGCCGCCATCACCGCTGAGCGCCACGGTGACGTGCGCACGCGCCACCTGGGAGACGAGGTAGGTCGGGAAGAGCGAGACGTCGGCGAACGGCTCGTCGAAGTGCGGCACGAGGCGCTCGAACAGGTCGAGCAGATCGGCCGTGACGAGTTGTTCCGTGTGCGTCGTGCGGAAGAGCGTGGCCACCTCCCGCGCATAGGGCAGCTCGTTGTACGAGCCGTCCTCGAAGCCCATGCTGAAGGTGCGCACGGGCTGGCTCGCCCCCTGGCTCATGAGGGCGACGAGCGTGCTCGAGTCGATGCCGCCCGACAGGAACGCGCCCAGAGGCACTTCCGACATGAGCTGGCTGGTGACGGCCCGCTGCAGGGCCTCGCGCACGGCCTCGGCCGCGTCGTCGTCCGTCCAGGCGCGCACCGGAATCGTGGCGGGATCCCAGTAACGTTCTACGGTGATGGCGCCGTCGCGCCAGCGCAGCCACGATCCGGCGGGCAGGGCGTGCACGCCCTGCAGCATGGTGCGCGGCGCGATCACGTACTCGAACGTCAGGAACTGATCGAGCGACTCGAGGTCCAGCGTGCGCGGCACTTCCGGCCGCGTCAGCAGGGCCTTCAGTTCCGAGCCGAGCAGCAGGCCGCGGTCGGTGGACGCCCAGTAGAGCGGCTTCTCGCCGGCGCGGTCACGCGCCGCGAAGAGCGTGCGCGTGCGGGCGTCCCAGATGACCGCCGCGAACATCCCGCGCACCTTCGCGGGGAACGCTTCGCCCCACTCTTCCCAGGCGTGCAGCAGCGATTCGATGTCGGACGAGCGCGTCTTGAAACGGTGGCCGCGGGCTTCGAGCTCGTGGCGCAGCTCGAGGAAGTTGTAGATCTCGCCGTTGGCGACGATGTGCACGTCGCCGGTCTCGTTCGAGATCGGCTGCTGTCCCGTGGCGAGATCGACGATCGCCAGGCGGCGCATGCCGAGGGCGGCGCCCGGCAGGCACACACGGCCGGTTTCGTCGGGACCGCGGTGCAGCAGCGCCTGCACCATGCCGGCGATGTCGGCGTCCGGCGTCACGTGCGCCGGATCACGTTCGACGATGGCGGCGATGCCACACATGACGCTACGCTCCGCCGGGACCCGGGGCTCGGGGCTCGGGACTCGGCGACGCGCCTTCGGCGCGCCGGTCACGAATCACCTTCGCGGGTGTGCCGACGGCGATCGCGAACTCGGGGATCTCGCCGACCACGACCGCGCCGGCGCCGATGATGGCGTCGCGGCCCACGCGCGAGCCGTCGGTCACGACGACGTGGGCGCCGAGCCACGCGCCGGCGCCGACGTCGATGCCGCGTGCCGTGCGTCCCTGCTGCAGCACCGGGATGTCCACGCGGTCGTAGAGGTGATCGCCGCCGACCAGGTACGTGTAGGCAGCCATGAGCACGTCGGAGCCGACGCGCACCGTCGAGGCCGAGAAGATCTCGCAGTTGAAGCCGAGGTTGGCGCGATCGTCGAGCACGATGTCGCCGTTCTTGCAGCTCAGGATCGTGTTGCGGCCGACGAACACCTGGCTGCCGATGACGATGCCGCGGTTGTCGGTGCCCTTGGCGTCGAGGCAGCACTGATCGTCGATGACGACGTTGTCGCCGATGGCGATCTTGTGCGGATGCCGCAGCGTCACGTTCGCCCCGAACACCACGTTCCGGCCGACGCGGCCGAGCACGAGTGGATACAGCTTGCCGCGCAGGAAGAGGCCGAGCGCCCCGGGCACCCACGAGGCGCAGAGCATGACGAGTTCGTAGACCACGAGCGCGCCAAGGCCCGGCCGGCCCACGACGAGGTCCTGGTACTTCGCGACCTTCGACTTCCTCTCGTCGAAGAGCTCCTGCTGGATGACGGTGATGCGCGGGTCGTGCGGACGGTCGCCGGGCGGCATCA
>CADEFD010000285.1 GCA_902826515.1 uncultured Acidobacteriota bacterium | reverse complement strand
GGAAACGGTCGACCGTCTCCGGTGGAGTAAGTGTCCGATACTCCTCAACCGGAAACGAGCGCAAGAGGGTCGTGGGCACTCGCAGGAACCGGCGCGTGATGGTTAGCAGCGCTTCTTGCTGCTCGACAGTCACGCCCGCCCTTTCAAGGTGGTCGCGCCGACGGTCAAGGATCGAGCGCAGCGACGCATCCAGCGCCAGACGGCCCTTTGCCTCAGCGTCGTCAAAGAAGCGTTTACGAACCTCTTCGAGGAGCCGTTCCATAGCGTCACTGTCCACCGCCCGCCCGAGTCGCTTTGCCGCCGACGACAGCAGGCGCCGCTCGATCTCGCCGCTGATGTGCAGACGTAGCGAACGGCAGGTCTGCCGATAGAAGGCGAAGACAAGTACCTTCTCGCCGGCCTCCCAGAGATCGGCGACTCTCCGCACCGTCGCGGCAACCTTCGGGTGAGCGGCTCCGCTGACTGAGGCGAGGGCGTCGTCGAACTGCCTCAGGTACCACTTCGCGTGCGCGAGGTGCTTTTGCACATCAGGCTCGCTGTCCTCGTCGTCCAAGGCATCCTTGCCGGTCTCGCGTCCCTGCCGGGTAAGCCGGAAGGCCTCGAACGACGAGCACAAGGCCTCGCCGAGCAAGTCCTTCTCAGCCCGAACAACACTCCTCGCTGCGAGGAAGAACGGCAGCAACTGCTTGGGAGGAATGGGTAGGCCGCCTTCGGCGCCGCCCTCGGAGACGGCCGCTCCAGCCAAGCGTTCACGACGAGGAATGCTCTCCGCTGCAGCCCAGTGGCTGCCCTTGTTGTGCCGAACAATCCACGGGCGCAACGCACGCTCGGCGGCCTCTCGGCTGCGCCTGGCAACGTCGTATGCGTCTGCCACGGCGCGAAGTCTTGCGGGCAGCTCCGCCCTCGGTGTCGACAGGACGGCAGGCCACCACGACTCGGCCCCGCCACTACAGTCTTCCGGCTGCAGTCGTGACCAGGTCCGCTGGAGAGCGATGGCGGTGCGCTGGCTATCGTCGAGGGCCGTGGCGAGTTCGCCCATCCGGCCCGCGAATGCGGCGTGTTCCCCCAAGGACGCCTCGTCCCAGCGGACGTCTGCGAATCGGTTCATCACGCTGACCAATTCGTGATGGCCGAGCTGAAACGGCGTTGCCGTCAGAAACAGCATCCGATCGAACGACCGCGCCATGGCACCATCGCCAGTCTTCAGATCCTCGTCGACATCTGCGCTCTTGAGCTGTCGAGACAACCCCGCGCCGGGGTTCTTGAGATGATGCGCTTCGTCCATCACCAGCAATGGCGACCGCCATTTGGCCTTGGCGATGACCTCCCTCCAGAGGCCCTTCTCCACTGACTTGAGGGCGTTGCGTACGGTCGTCACGCGGTCCTGAACGCGCTCATCCCCTCCCGTGGCCCGAACCGGCATGCTCTCAAGAGCCTTGGCCAGCTCTTTCAGGTCCAGATCGCGAATGACCCGTAGTACGGCTTTGGGTACGGGGTCGTCACTCATGCGACGCTTCGGGTCACGGACGGCGTCGTTGTAGATGCCCATCCACGCGCCGGGGTCAGTCTTGAGGAGCTTCTGCCACAGCTCGGCCCCCAGATGGTGGGCGCGCTCTTCACCGAGAGCCCAAATCAGGTCCGCGGTAAATCGATGGATCTGCTCCCGGACCTTGATCAGGCGGGCACCGCGACCACGGGCGTGCCGCCTCAACGCTTCGCCAATCAGCGCAAGACGAATCCACTTGTCCGTCTGGCTACGGCTCATGGCGCGCTGCGCCAGAAAGATCAGATGGCACCGTTTGTGCGGGGTGTCATCCAGCAGCCGCAGTAGCTCGATGCTGTGAACCGCCACGCCGTAGCGGAGCACCCCTGGCGCAGACAGCTGCTTGGCGCCAGCTGTCTCTCGTCGTACGGGTGTGCGACCGCTCACGTAGAGCTCACAGAACGTCGACAGGTCTTGCTGCCATTTCTCCAGCAGGTTGGATGGGACCATCACGACTACGGGGCCCTTGCGGCTCCGCAGGGCCACGCTGTAGGCCACGCCGAGCGCCACGAAGGTCTTTCCCATCCCAACCTCGTCGGCGAGGACCAGGCCGGGCTGGCGGGCCAGGCGTTGAAGGATCACTTCAACCTCTCGCCGCTGGCGGGCCTGATCAACCGCAGGCACGCGCTCGTTCAGCCGTGTGCCCAGCACGAGGTCGGCGGGCATTCGGAACTCGTCGGTCATGCCCGCACTCTTCGCACAACCTGCTCCCAGAACTGCCATGTCTCAGCAGACACGCGCTCGCGCATCGGTTCGACGTCCCCGCGCAGCTTGCGGGACATCTCCAGGAGGAAGGCCATGAACACCTCGTCGAACTCTTCCTTCCGAAGTGCTGTGGGCGTGGACTGGTACTGCACTTCACCGAGCACGATCAGGAAGTCCGCCAGCGTCAGCAGGGTTTCGCTGGTGTTGGTGGTGGACGCGAGTACTTCGCGGGCAAGGCGGTCGGCCAGTGCCTGGATGCCCACAAGGCCACGCAGGCGCCATTCCAACGCCTGCCGGCCAAACACCGGTCGCTCGACGTTCGCCCGCAGTTGCGCCAGCACTCGCGCCCGGCGCCGCACTCGGTGCAGAAAGGTTGTATGCAGGTCGTAGCGGCGAAGCGGGTCGAGGTCGATCGGCACCGCGGAATCGAGGTCGTCGTCCGCGGAATCCGAATGCTGATGAGACTTCGCCCAGGCCCGGTAAGCCGCGCTCGGGTCCACCGCCGCTAGTACGCCCAGCATGTCGTCTGCACTCATCGACGCAAGTTGGGGCGGCGGTGGCAGCACCGCCCGGTCTTCCACGTTGAGCGGCATCAGCGCCTCGTGGCCATCCCACCGCACGAGCAGCTTCTCCGGCGGTGAAGGAAGGCTCCACGGGATCTCAACGGAAGGCTGCGCGCCCGAGTGGTGCCAGGCGTCAGATTCCAGAAGGTCCACAACCTCCCTCCCGGCCGTGCTCAGGCGCCACGCGGCCGGCAGCTTGGAGGGTTCGAGCGTCATCACCACCGCACGTGGCTCACTCGCCCGATACGTCGCCGCCAGGAAGCCTTCGGGCACGGAGAACGTGGGTGTCACCCGCTCCTCTTCGTCCTGTGCAGGGTCCGCGCCCCGCCACTCCACCGCGTCCGGATTCGGCATCTCGGTCGTGGCGGGCCAGACGGCTTCGAGCAGGCCAGCCTGACGCCCGAACGACTCATGGCGAACGACCGTCAGCAGGTTGGCCTCTGCGTTTGCCCGGCCGTCAAGACCAAGCCCTGCAACAGTGAAATTCGACGAGCCCACCATCATGGCGGTGTAGCTGCCCCCCTGAAGGGCCAGCAGCTTGGCGTGCCACACGCGGAGGTTCTTGTCTTCGTCCAGAGGGGGAAGGGTCTCGACGCTTGTGTCCGCGTCGTGCTTCCTCGCGGTTTCGAGGAGCGCCTTCGGCGCGAGGAGGCGCCACGCCTTCGACGCCTCATCCTTCTGGGCTGGAACACAGAGGCGTAGTTTGCGCTTGCCGCCACGCGCCATCCCCTTCACCAGCGCCGCCATGGCGCTTGAAGCGCCGTCGTCGCCATCAAAGAACGGAGACGCCACCCACGCTTTAGCCGGGGACCCTCCCTTGCTGCGACACACCGCTAGGGCTTCCCCCAACGCGCTTCGACCCGTTCCACGATTGGTGCGGGGCGAGAGGGTACAGACCAAGTGCTGGCGCGTAGACTCACGCGATGACAGGCCCTCCCAGCGGCGAGTGCGTCGCTCGACATCCGCGAGGAACTTACGCCCCCGGTCAACGGCGTCGTTCGCCGTTCCGGGCACACGGTCCAGGAGCTCCTTCAGAAACGCAGTCGCATCAGCAAGCAACTCCTTGTTGCCGCCACCAGGCGACAGGTCCACGGGCACGGCCACCTCGTAGTTCGTGCGGTACCCGGGCTCGGTCAGATTGGCCGACGTCACGATCACTCGCACGTGCTCGTGCCATACGAGTACGCTCAGCTTGGCGTGCTGCTTGGCGCCAGGAATCCGCACCGGCAGTACGTCCCACCGGTAGGAGTGCTCGACGCCGGCTTGGGTGTGGTCCACCAGCACCCCGGCGTACGCACCGCCAAGGCGTTGCTCCCGCTCGAGCAGGAAGGCCAGATCCTCTCGATTGGGCTCCGACTCGATACTGAAGAAGCGTGCGAGGCACTGCTCGTCGAATAGCCCAGGATGAAACGTGTAGGTGCTGGTGAGGCACCCCACGGGTTCGCCCGCGCCTGCGGGAGGCCGCCAGAGGTCGAGAAGCGCCCCGGTGCTGGAACTGCTGCGGCGCCGGCTCACGACAGATCCGTCCGGAAGCGGCCGATCGGATGGCCGCGATACTCATGCAAGTACCGGTCGGGGGCGACAGCCCGTCGCGGCTCACGAAACGCCTGCCGCC
>CADEFD010000284.1 GCA_902826515.1 uncultured Acidobacteriota bacterium | reverse complement strand
GCGTAACCGTCCGCGGTGCGCAGGGGCGCGAAGATCGGGTCAGCCGGGAGGCTCCACCCGGTGGGATCCTGCGCTGGCGTCGCAATTGCCTGTTCGGCCACTTCGAGCGCGTGCGCGCCATGGCCGGCCCACGCGTGCGCCGCCGCGAGCACGAGCGCGCGTTCACCGTGTTTGCCGGCGTGCTCCAGCGTGTCACAGGCGGCGGCCACGCGGGCCACGGCATCGGTGCCTGCGCCATCCGCCACGGCAAGGCCGAGCACCGAGCGCGCGTGCCCCGGTGACGCCGCGTCGGCGGCGGCGAACGCCAGACGCGCCGCGTCGAGATCGCCGCGGGCGACGAGCGCGAAGCCGAGCGCCTCCCGGGCCAGCACGCCGCACTCGCGCGCGTAGACCGTGCCAGCGCCTCCCGAGAACGCGGCCTCCGCCGCGAAATCGCGCACGGCGTCGTCGTGGCGGCCACGCGCCCACGCGGTCAGTCCGCGCACCCACAACAAGCCGCTCGCCGGATACCGCGACTGGTCGTGCTGGGCGGACTGCGCGGCGGCGCCGCGCGCGGCAGCTTCGGCCGCGAGGTCGAACGCCTGCCGCGCGATGAGCACCATCGCGGCGGCGGTCTGCGCGCCGGGAAAGCCCGGGAGCAGGGCTTCGGCCCGCTCCACGGCGCCGAGGCGGGTTTCGCCCCACGACGCCACCGCCAGGCGGTAGTGATGCCGCCAGTTGCGCGGTTCGAGCGCGAGCGCCTGCAGCAGGGCGGCGCGTGCGTCTTCGAGCCGGCCGGCGCCGGCCAGCGCGTGGCCGAGCGCGGCCCAGCCTTCGCCGAGGCTGGCGTCGAGTTCGGTAGCGCGCCGAGCCGCGGCGATCGCGGCCGTGAGGGCGTCCCCGGCCGGTGTGTTGTCGACGCGCGTGGCTTCGTAGCGGAACACATGCACGTTGGCGAGCCCGGCGTGGGCGGCGGCGTAGTGTGGGGCGCCGCTGACCGCCCGGCTGAACGCCTCAGCGGCGGCGGCGAGCGCGCTCACGTGCAGCGACTCGAGCGCGGTGCGCCCGCGTTCCCAGGCGACGAACGGTTCGAGTCCGGCGAGCGCCTCGGGCACGGGCACGGTGCCGGCGTGTGCCGCGTCGGCGGCGGGCGCTTCTTCGCGCACGGCGGCCACGAAGCGATAGCCGCGCCGGGCGATCGTCTGGATGTAGACGGGCGTCGCCGAGTTGTCGTCGAGTGTCTTCCGGATGTCGGCAATGGCGCGGGTGAGCGTGTTGTCGGTCACCGTCAGGCCTGGCCAGAAGCGTTCGAACAGCAGGTCGCGCGTCACGAGTTCGCCGCGCGCCTCGGCCAGACACGCGAGCACCTGCACGAGTTTCGGCGAGAGCGGCGACAGGTCGCCGTCTTTCGACAGCGCCGACGTCCGCAGATCCAGCGTGAACGGGCCGAAGGCGAGCTGCGACATGCGTCCGGCGGCATCATCTCACGCCGGATCCGCCGGCGCGGACGCTCCGGCCCCCGGGAGGAATCGTGCGCCACGCTGCCAGATTCTTGACAAGATAGGAGGGGCCGGCGCGGCCGCCGACGGTCCGGCACTATAATCCCGCGCAGGCCGGCCTGAGTCGCGCATCTCTCTCGCGTGCAGGCAGTCAGCGGAGAGGTGTCAATGCAGCGAACGAACACCAACGACCCGTCCTACTATCACAAGGTCGTGGACTGCCAGTGGGGCTGTCCGGCGCATACGAACGTCCCCGAATACATCCGGCTCATCGCCCAGGGACGCTACGACGACGCCTACATCCTGAACCGGGAATCGAACGTCTTTCCCGGCATCCTCGGCCGCACCTGCGACCGTCCCTGTGAACCGGCCTGCCGGCGCACGCGCGTGGACGGCAAGCCCGTGGCTATCTGCCGTCTGAAACGGGTGGCGGCCGACAACAAGAGCGATGACCTCCTGGCGCGTCTGCCCAAGGCGCCGGCGCAGAAGAACGGGAAGAAGGTGGCCCTCATCGGCGCCGGTCCCGCCTCGCTCACCGTGGCCAACGACCTCATGCCGCTCGGCTACGAGGTGACGATCTTCGAGAAGTTCGATCGGCCGGGCGGCCTGATGCGCGTGAACATCCCGTCGTTCCGCCTGCCGCCCGAAGTGCTGAACGAAGAGATCGCGGCGATTGTGGACATGGGCGTGGATGTCCGCTACAACTCGCCGGTCGAGAGCCTCGAGGCGCTGCTGGCCACGAAGGAATTCGACGCCGTGTTCGTCGGCAGCGGCGCGCCCAAGGGCAAGGAACTCGAGATTCCCGGCCGCCGCGATTCCGACCAGATCTTCATCGGCATCGAGTGGCTCGAGTCGATCCACTTCGGCCACGTGAATTCGGTGGGCAAACGCGTGGTCATCATCGGCGTGGGCAACACGGCGATGGACTGCTGCCGTTCGGCCAAGCGGCTCGGCGCCACCGATGTGAAGGTCATCGCCAGGAAGACGCGCAAGTACTTCAAGGCGTCGCCCTGGGAACTCGAGGACGCCGAAGAAGAAGGCATCCACATCCTCGAGAACCTCCAGCCGGTGCGGTTCATCATCGAGAACGGCACGCTCACGGGCCTCGAGTTCGACAAGTTCGTGAGCGAGGAAGTGAACGGCAAGCTGGTGCAGACGCCGGCCGGCCGCGAGATCCTCCCCTGCGACACGGTCGTGCTCGCCATCGGCCAGGACAACGCGTTCCCGTGGATCGAACGCAACATCGGCCTCGAGTTCGACAAGAAGTGGGACATGCCGGTCGTGGACAAGAAGACGTTCATGTCCACGCGCCCCGGCGTGTTCTTCGGCGGTGATGCCGCGTTCGGCCCGGCCAACATCATCTGGGCGGTGGAACACGGCCATCAGGCCGCGATCTCCGTGCACCAGTACTGTCAGGACCTGCCGGTCACCGAACGTCCGCCCGACGGCATGACACTCGCGAGCACCAAGATGGGCCTGCACGAGTGGGCCTACAGCAACAACTACAGCGGCGCGCCGCGGCAGAAGATGAAGCACGTCGAGATGCCCAAGCGCTTCGACGGCATGAGCATCGAGGTCGAGGAAGGCTTCACGGAAGAGCAGACGCGGGCCGAAGTGCAGCGCTGCCTCAACTGCGACGTCCAGACGCACTTCACCGACAACCTCTGCATCGAGTGCGACGCCTGCATCGACATCTGCCCGGTCGACTGCCTCACGATCGCAAAGCCCGGCGACGAAGCCGATCTGCGCACGCGCCTCATGGCGCCGGCGCAGAACCTGGACCAGGCGCTCTTCGTCTCCGACCCGCTCAAGCAGACGGGCCGCGTGATGGTGAAGGACGAAAACGTGTGCCTGCACTGCGGGTTGTGCGCCGAGCGCTGCCCGACCTACGCCTGGGACATGCGCAAGTTCGTGCTGTCGTGGCCGCACGCCAGCAAGGTGGAAACGCCAGCGGCCGCCGCGCGGTAACGGCAGGAGCGAAGGGATTCCCGAGTGATGGATCGCGTCAACGATTTCGCGTTCAAGATCGCAACGGCCAACGGCACCGGCTCGGCCAGCGCGAACGGCCTCATCATGCAGGCCATCTTCCGGATGGGCATTCCGGTCACGGGCAAGAACGTCTTCCCGTCGAACATCCAGGGCCTGCCCACGTGGTACGAGATCCGGGTCAGCAAGGACGGCTACACCGCCCGCACGCCGCACTTCGATCTGATGGTGGCGCTCAATGCCGCCACCTACGCGAAGGACGTGGCGGAGGTGCGCCCCGGCGGCTGGCTGCTCTTCGACTCGAGCTGGCCGCTCGACGACAAGCTGAAGCGCCCCGATGTCACCTACCTCGGCGTGCCGCTCGCCGAACTCTGCAACGGCGCCTTCAAGGGGGTGCGTGAGCGCATCCTGATGAAGAACATCGCCTACGCGGGGGCGCTCGCCGCGCTCGTCGGCATCGACACCGAGGTCATCCGCGCGCTGACGCAGGAGAAGTTCTCGAAGAAGCCGGCGCTGCTGGCCTCGAACGACACCGCCATCGCGCTCGGCTACAACTACGCCAAGGACCACTTCCAGTGCCCGCTGCCGATCCGCCTCGAGCGGATGGACGAGACGAAGGACAAGATCCTCATCGACGGCAACACCGCGGCCGGTCTCGGCTGCGTGTTCGGCGGCGCCACGGTGGGCGCGTGGTACCCGATCACGCCGTCCACCTCGATGATGGAAGGTTTCAAGGGCTTCTGTCAGAAGTATCGCGTCGACAAGGAAACGAAGAAGAACCGCTACGCCATCATCCAGGCCGAAGACGAGCTCGCCGCCGTGGGTATGGTGATTGGCGCCTCCTGGGCCGGCGCGCGCGCCTTCACGCCCACCTCCGGCCCGGGCATCTCGCTGATGAACGAGTTCATCGGCCTGGCGTACTACTCGGAAGTGCCGGCGGTCATCTTCGACGTGCAGCGCACCGGGCCGTCCACCGGCATGCCCACGCGCACGCAGCAGGGCGACCTGATGCTCTGCGCCTACGCCTCGCACGGCGACA
>CADEFD010000283.1 GCA_902826515.1 uncultured Acidobacteriota bacterium | reverse complement strand
TCGGTGTGCGGCGGCTCGCTGGCCATGATGGACGCCGGCGTGCCGCTCAAGGCGCCGGTGGCCGGCGTGGCCATGGGCCTCATCATGGACGAGGCCACCGGCAAGTACGCGGTGCTGAGCGACATCGCCGGCGCCGAAGACCACTACGGCGACATGGACTTCAAGGTGGCCGGCACCGCCGCCGGTATCACCGCGTTGCAGATGGACATCAAGGTCACCGGCATCTCGGCTGACGTGATGCGCGCCGCGCTCACGCAGGCGAAGGTCGGCCGGATGCACATCCTCGGCATCATGCAGGAACATCTGCCGGCGACCCGCTCGAACATGTCGGCCTACGCGCCGCGCATCGTCACGATCCGGATCCCCGTCGACAAGATCCGCGACGTCATCGGGCCGGGCGGCAAGATGATCCGCAGCATCATCGAGAAGACCGGCGTGAAGATCGACGTCGAGGACAACGGTCAGGTCAACGTGGCGTCGGCCGACGAGGCCGCCGCGGCCAAGGCCATCGGCATGATCCAGGAGCTCACGGCGACGCCGGAGCTCAACAAGACCTACCTCGGCAAGGTCCAGCGCATCACCGACTTCGGCGCGTTCGTCGAAATCATGGCCGGCACCGACGGCCTGCTGCACGTCTCCGAGATCGCGAACCACCGCGTGAAGGACGTGCGCGACGAACTCAAGGAAGGCCAGCAGATCCTCGTGAAGGTCATCAACATCGACCCGACCGGCAAGATCCGCCTGAGCCGCAAGGCGCTGCTGCCCTCCGAGGGTGGTCCGCCCGCGGCCGAGCCCGGCAGCGAGCAGGACGCCCCGAGCGGCGGTGGTGATGCCAGCGGCGGCGACCGTCCGCGCGGCCCGCGCCGCGACCGCGGTCCGCGCCGCGACTAGTGGACGAGGGGCTCGCCCCCGTCACTGAACATACGAAGGGCCGGGAGTTCATCTCCCGGCCTTTTGCTTTTGTACGGCGCGCCCCGCCCAGCGCCCTGCACTCAGTCCCGCTACAATCAGGTCATGCGCCGCCTGTGGCTCGCCGTGTTCGCCCTGACGCTCACCGCGGCGCTGTCGGCCATTGCCGCGCCGCAGGATGCCGCGCCGAACAAGCGGGCCTTCACCGTGGTGGCACGCGACGGCCGCTTCGAGCCAGACAGGCTCGATGTCTCGAAGAACGACCTCGTCACCATCACGCTCAAGAGCGAGGGCGGCCCGTTCAGCTTCGCGATCGACGCCTACCGCCTCATGAAGCGGGCCGGCGCCGGCGAATCCGTGACGTTCGCGTTCCGCGCCGACCAGGTGGGCCGCTTCGCCTACTACTGCTCGCTCTCGAACGACGAGCAGTGCGCGACGATGAAGGGCACGCTGGTCGTCGCTGATCGATAGCTCGCCGCAGTGCAGTCCCTTCAGTCTGTCGCGTCAGAGACGACGGCGAAGGGCTGGCCCGTCTCCCGCGTCCGGCCCTACGCAGGCCGTCAAACGCCAGCGGGGGCGAGGTGTCGGCAGCAGCGCGGGGCCCCGGGCGATGCTGCGCGACGCGTGTTCCAAGCGTCGCCGCTGCGCCTGAACACCCCACGCGGACTTCGGCGCCGCCTTGGCGTTTGACGTCTGACGCGTGTGCGGCCTGCTCCGGACGGCCGCGGGAGACGGGCCAGCCCGCCGCCGTCACACGTGGAATGAAGACGCCGTCGGCGACTCGCGCCTACTGGGCCCGATCGGGCGCGTAACCTCGGCGTCCGTTAGGCGGAAGTGTCTACTTTAGTGAGGGAGACTCCCCCGACGACTGCAAGCGGAGGTTAGGCGGCTACTCCATGTCTGCGATGAGTGTGTTGATATGGCCCAGGAGCTGGTCGTAATCGGCCTTGTACGCGTCGACCTTCACGTTTTTTGGCGCAAAGACGAGGCCCCTGCCCAATGCATAGATCTTGTCCCCTTGACGCTCGTGCCAGATCAGCTTGGTGATGCTGACCATCATTTTCTTGGCTGCCTCGAGATTCTTCGGGCTATTGATGCAGTAGCGGAAGGACCCAAGCACGATGTCCATTGCGCTGCAGGCATGAGATGCACCCACCGCGCTCGCGGCGAACAGGTGAATCCTGTCGAGTCGCACCGGGTCATCTTCGGGAAATTGGAGGCCGTTCGCGAACTTGTCGGTCAGGTAGGCATACTCGACGCCAGACGGTAGCCGGTCTACTACTACGATGCCGTGTGTTCCGTTCTGCCCGCAGTAATAGTTGAAGCGGCCGATCACGTGATTGGCACCCCACTTGACGAGCTCCTCAGGGGTCTTCGACTTCCCAATCGCATGAAGCACAACGTACGCGATGAACTTCACGCCCTGCTCGATGCAGAGTTCCACCACGGCTGCCTTGGCCGCAGTGCACGCCGCGATCTCGACGTGCGCCGGTCGGGCCCTGGTGTCGAACTTGAGCTCATCGGTCGGACGGTACCCGGCGGTCTTCCGAATCTGCTCGATTCCGTTGTGAAGGGCGGGCAGCTTATCCGAGTCCACGAGTAGCCCGCCGTACGCAAAGAACTTGGCCGCACCGTCGGGCTTCAAATTCGTCTCGTCGGTGAACAGCAACAGCATGTTGTCCGCCTAACGACCGCTGGTCAGGCGGTCGGTGTTCGTTCTTGAACGAGGAACAACTGTGACTCCAAATACATAGATGCGTAGAACGCGACGCGCTGTAGTGGCGTCACCGGGCGGGTTCTCTCTTTCGCTTGATCGCGTTGGCGGTCACTAATGTCGTGTCGCTTTGCCGCGATTCGCTCAATGGACCCAGCCAACTCTTCCAAACTCTCTCTGGATACGTCTGTCTTGCCTCGCGCGCGCAGGCGCTTTGCTAGCTGCGCCGAGACGTTATCGAACGACCGCTTCGCGTCGAGCCGTTTGGGTTCCGAGAACAATGTCCAAGGGCTTCCTGGCTCGAACGACACGTGGTGGTCCAAGCCGTCGGGAAGTGGCCCGATGTCAGTGGGCTTTATCCATACCGATTGAGCACGCACGGAAGTGGCGAGGAAAGCCGCACTGAGGGCCTCCGGCTCATGAAACGTCGGCGCGCAATAGAACACCTCTTGGCCAGCCTGCTCGAGGTCCAGGAGCATCTCGTGCTGCCGTGACTTTCGCGCAGGTCGCAGGTGCATGCGAAAGCAGGGCACATTGAATCCTGCCTCTCTTGCCTCCCGGCACGTCCTGCGAGTCATGACATCGCACAGTTTGAACTGTAGAAACAGCGGCACGCTCGGACGGTCCAGCCTAACGTCCCACCCTCCCCCCTCCTGGCCCTCTGCAATCAGCGAAGGGAACACGGGGGCCGCCGTAACCCCTCCGGGCGCCTGAACCAGTTCGCTCGTGAGGGCGAATCCGTAGCTGAACTCTGAGATCGTGGGGCGCATCTGCCTGGTCCGTCTAACGAGCTCCGCGTAAGCCGCGGCGCCTCGGTGCTCGGATGATGCCACAACGGGTGAGCGCCGACGGCTTCACGCGGAGGTTAGGAAGCGACCGGTGGCTCGCCGGCCAGTTCCGCCAAGCCAGACTTGGACTCGAAGCTTAAGCCCGCTAGCTCCAAGGCGAGATTCTCCAGATCTGGGAACAAGCTGGCTCGGTTGATGCCAAACAAGGCAAGCACCTGTCGTAGACCCTCCTTGGCGGCGGCTGGGATGGTGACTCTCACCAAGAACGGCGGCGACTCTGCGCGATGGTCGAGGGGCTCGCTGCGACCGTGGAGAGTGAACGCGGACTGCTGCACCATATGTCGCGGATCAGCTTCTTCTGTGAGCACCGCGAGAACTCTAGTGTCAAGTGCATCGGTGTCACGTCGGAAGGCCTGCATGCCCAAGGAGCCGATCGTGTTGCTGCCAGGCATGCAAATTGATGCTGTCTTCGCTTCGACCTCGTTCAGCCTCGTCGGCGAGAGCGCCCATACTGCGGCGTCGCTGTCATCGGGCCCTTCCAGCGCGAAGTACAGGGCGACGAGCGGCGACTGGCTCCAGTCCAGCAGACGGGTTGGGAGTCGGTAGTGCTGCATGAGAAACAGCCAACCCAGTGGGTCGGAACTGCTGGGTACCTCTCCTCGGCGCGCTTTAGCCATGAGACGGAACCTAGCATTTAGGTTCATCTCTTTGCTGCCGAACCCGAGCCGGAAAAGGCTCGGCTGGAGCGGCCAATCTGCGCGCCTTTGACCTCGCCACCACGGGCGCGTGTCGTCGAAGTGGCGAGCTGCTGACACTACGGCAGAGGTGAAAGTCGTAATGTCAGCAGCAACGAACTGTCGAAACGTCAGCGTGCTGCCCGCGGGTGGTGAAGTGTGAGTCACTCACGTCTTCCTAACAATCAGTAGACAGGTCGGCATACTGAACCAGAGCCTGCCTGAAGATGCAGTTTACTTCTGCGACTTGCGAAGGCAAGGACGAACCAGGTCTCGCTCGGAGGCAGGCTGCACGTTGCGGCAAAAAGTCGACAGCCGGGGGCGGGATAGTTCTGTTCCTCGGCAGGCCCGGTCGGCCTATCGCAGACGGCGAAGGGCTGGCCCGTCTCCCGCGGCCGTCCGGAGCAGGCCGCGCAGGCGTGAGACGT
>CADEFD010000282.1 GCA_902826515.1 uncultured Acidobacteriota bacterium | reverse complement strand
GTTCCCTGTTCCCTGTTCCCTGTTCTTTAGAACGACAGCTTGAATGCCACCTGGCCGACACGCGGCTGGTAGGCATTCTGGAGGTTCTGCCGCGGCTGTCCGAACCCGGCGTTGTTGATCACGCTCTGATAGGCACCGTAGTTCTTGTGATTGAGGAGGTTGAACCCCTCGACGATGAGACCGAGGCGCAGCCCGTTCGGCAGCGGGATGTCCTTGGCAAGGCGCATGTCGATACGGTGCAGCGCCAGCCCCTGGAGGGCGTTACGCGGGATGAGGTCGCCCACGGCGAACGAGGTCGGCCCGTCGAAGCGATCCGCGACGTCGGCCGGCACGGTCACCGGCGCCGTCACGTAGCGATTGGCGCTCGACACCGGCCCGAACGGGTTGGCGCCGAACGTGGTCTGGTAGTAGTTGCCAGAGCCGAAGAGATACGCGCCCGACACGTTGATGTCGAACGGCAGCCGGTAGATGGCGTTCAGGCGCAGCGTGTGCCGCTGGAATTCGGTGGAGCGGCCCCAGTCGGCGTCCGGATCGAACGGGTTGTTGGCGCGGTACTGGAAGTTCGTCGTGTTGTCGTTCTGGAAGAGCACGAGCGTGTAGCTGAGGCTCGCCTGCCAGTTGTTCGCGTAGCGCTTGGTGAGTCCGCTCGAGATGGCGGCGAAGTCGGCCTTGCCGGTGGACTCGAGCCACTGGATCTCGCCGAAGCGCGGATCGGGACGGCCGGTGGCCGGGTTGAAGTTGTAGCCGGTGGCCGGGTTGAACTGCAGGTTCGGATCGCGCTGCCGGGCGAAGTTCTCGCCTTTCCAGTGCGTGAAATCGGCTTCGAACCCGATCCGCTCGCCGAACTGGGTCTGGAAGCCGATCGAGCTCTGCCACGTGTAGGGCATCTTGTAGTCGTGCGCGATGACACGCGGCCCCTGCGCCGGGAGTGGCACCTGGCCGCTCAGGATGGCGTCAGCCGTGACGCCGCGCGTCGGGTCGGCGATGAACCCGGGCCGGCCGTCGTTCGGGAACGAGTTGGTCAGGATGCGGTCGCTGTTGAACGACTGCTGGCTGAACGTGGTGTTCGAGTCGGGAATGCTGAAGTAAAGACCGCTGCCGCCCCGGATGACCAGATTGCCGTTGCCGCCGACGTTCCAGGTGAAGCCGCCGCGCGGCGCGATGTTGTTGATGTCGCGCAGGCCGCCCGGGTAGAGCTTCTGGCCAGGCTCGAGCACGGTGTTCGGCACGTAGCCGGCGCGCGGATTGAACGCGATCGGCGTATCGACGAACGGTGGGTCGAGGGCGCCGAAGTCACCGTCCCAGCGAACGCCGCCGTTCAGCGAGAAGGAGTTGTTCAGCTTCCAGGTGTCGCCGATCCAGATGGCCACGGTGGGCCGGGGAATTTCGATCGTCCAGTCGCCGAAGTTCTGGTCGAAGCGCGACACCGTGGCGTCGAGGCCGGTCAGGTCCCACCGCGTCGGGTCGTTCCACGCGTCGAACGGGAAGCGCCGCGCCAGGTCAGCCGGCGTGGACGAGAAGATGAACTCGCCGCGCGACAGCAGCTGCCACGAGCCGGTGTCCTTCCAGCGCAGGAACTCGACCCCGGCCTTGAGGTCGTGTTTGCCGCGCGAGGTGGTCAGGTCGTAGCGGAAGCTGAAGGTGTTCTGGTAGAACTCCTGCGGGTAATTGCGGCGCTGGCCGATCGTGATGGTCGGGAACACGTAGTTCGGCGTGTCGGCAAGGGCATCGACCGCCAGCTGGTTCTTCCAGTCGAAGTGGCTGAACCCGACCTTCACTTCCTGCACGGTCGTGTCGCTCAGCACGCGGGCCCAGGTGTTGGCGACGTTGAAGGCCCGGCGCGACCGCTTGGCGACCTGCGACGGATGTTCGGTGCCGGCCACCTGCGTGAACGGGTTGTCCCAGTCCCAGTAGGAGACGCGCGTCGTCAGGTGATCGCGGGCCGCCATCTGCCAGTCGGCCCGCCCGAGGAAGCTGTTCTGCACGAGTTTGGTCGGGAAGGTCCACGTGAAGCCGGGCAGCGCGTTCGGCGTCGTGATGATCGTGTTCGGCTCGTTCTCGCGCTCGTAGCTCAGGAAGTAGTGGACCTTGTCCTTCACGATCGGCCCGCCCACGGCCGCGCCGAGCTGCTGGTTCGAATACGGCAGCACGCGGTTGGCGACGAAGTCCTTGCTGTTCAGCTTGTCGTCGCGAAAGTAGCCGTAGACACTGCCGTCGAGGTTGTTGGTGCCCGAGCGGGAGATCGCCTGCACCTGGATGCCGAGCGAACGGCCCTGGGTGATGTCGAACAGGTTGGTGATGACCTGGAACTCGGCGATCGCCTCGCGGCTGAAGCGCGGCTGGCCGAAGCCGCCGCCAGCCACCTGCTGCGTGATTTCCTGGCCGTCGAGATTGAGCTGGAACTGCCGGTCGCGCACGGGGTTGGTGTCGACCGCATTCGAGGTGATGCCCTTGACCTGCATCGCCAGCTCCATCCAGTTCCGGCCCTGGAGCGGCAGCTCTTCCATCTGGCGGCGATCGACGTTGCCGGCGACCTGCGACGACGAGACGTCCACGAGGGGCGCCTCACCGGTGACCGTGAGCGTCTCGCTCAGGGACGCGACCTGCATCGCGAACGGCACGGTGCGGTTCTGGCCGACCAGCAGCTCGACGTCGGGCACGATCACGGTGGCGAAGCCCGAGAGTTCGGCCTGCACCTTGTAACGCCCTGCCGGCACGCCGACGATGCGGTAGTCGCCGCGCTCGTTACTCACGTCGGAGAACGTGCGGCCGTTGGCGAGGGACGTGGCGATGATGGTGACGCCCGGCAGGACGCCCTTGCTCTCATCCGTCACGGTGCCGTTGATGGTGGCCTCCTGGGCGAAGGCCGACGACACCGATAGCAGCAGGGCTGCCGCCCAGAGACCGAACGCACGCACACGCATAACCGCCCCCTTCCCCGTTGCCGGAGAAACTCACGAATCGCTGCACGAACGCGGACTTGTCACGTTTCGGCGCGACCACTGACGTGTGTCCCGCCCGAAACTGCGGCGGACTATAACACAGCGTTTACAACTGCGTTGCCTCTCGATGCGGCGCGTTCTATGATGCCGCGCCGCTTCCTTTCGGTCTGGTGCCCATGCCATCCACTTCGCCGTCCAATCACGCCGCGCTCGAGACGCTCGCCGCGGCCCGCTGGCGCATCGGTCTCGGCCTCACCGCCGCCATGACCGGCATCTACGTGGTCTTCATCCTGCTCATCGCCTACGGCAAGGCGTTTCTCGGCACGCTGCTCGCCCCCGGTCTGAGCATCGGCATCGCGCTCGGCGTGCTCGTCATCCTCGCCGCCTGGGCGCTCATCCTCGTCTACGTGCGCTGGGCCAACAATCACTACGACCGCGAAGTCGCGGCCATCCGCGGAGGCCGCCGATGAACGGCGCCATCGGCGAGCCGAACGCGCTCGCGATGCTCTTCTTCTTCGTCTTCATCGCCGCCTCGCTCGGCATCACGTGGTTTGCCGCGCGGCGCACGAAGACCACGGAAGACTTCTACGCCGCCGGCCGCTCGGTGACGGCCGTGCAGAACGGCCTGGCGCTCGCCGGCGACTACATGAGCGCGGCGAGTTTCCTCGGGATCGCCGGCCTCGTCGCCCTCTCGGGTTTCGACGGCCTCATCTACTCGATCGGCTTCCTCGTGGGCTGGCCGGTGGTGCTCTGCCTCATCGCCGAGCCGCTGCGGAACCTGGGCCGCTACACCTTCGCGGACGTGGTGGCGTTCCGGCTGCGGCAGACGCCGGTGCGCGTGGCCTCGGCCTTCGGCGGCCTGGCGGTCATCGCCTTCTACCTCATCGCGCAGATGGTGGGCGCCGGCAACCTGATCCGGCTGCTCTTCGGGCTCTCGTACGAGATGGCGGTCATCATCGTGGGCGTCGTGATGCTCGCCTACGTGCTCTTCGGCGGCATGCTGGCCACGACCTGGGTGCAGATCGTGAAAGCGGTGCTGCTCATGAGCGGCGCGGCGATGCTGGCGCTCATGGTGCTGGCGCGGTATTCGTTCAATCCGCTGGCGCTCTTCGCGGCGGCCGCCGCGCAGTTCGGACCGTCGGTGCTGGCGCCGGGGCGGCTCGTGTCCGACCCGATCGACGCCATCTCGCTCGGCATCGCGCTGATGTTCGGCACGGCCGGCCTGCCGCACATCCTGATGCGCTTCTACACCGTGCCCGATGCGCGCACGGCCCGTGTGTCGGTCGCCTACGCGACGGCCGCCATCGGACTGTTCTATCTCTTCACGTTCATTCTCGGGTTCGGCGCGATGGTGATCGTGGGCCAGGACGCCATCCGCGCGATCGATGCCGGCGGCAACATGGCGGCGCCGCTGCTGGCCGAGGCCGTCGGCGGCCAGGCGTTCCTCGGCTTCATCGCCGCCGTGGCCTTCGCGACGATTCTCGCCGTAGTGGCCGGGCTCACCCTGGCCGGCGCGGCGGCGCTCTCGCACGACATCTGGGTGAGCGTCGTGCGGCGCGGACACGCCGATGGCGGCGAACAGCTCCTCGTGGCCCGCGGCGCGACGATTCTGCTGGCCATCGTCTCGATTCTGCTCGGCATCGCCTTCAAGGGCCAGAACGTGGCCTACATGGTGGGCCTGGCGTTCG
>CADEFD010000281.1 GCA_902826515.1 uncultured Acidobacteriota bacterium | reverse complement strand
CGGCGGCTCGCGCACGGCATGGCGCCCGACTCCACCGCACACTGACGTCGCGCCGGCACACCGCCGTCGCGGAACCTTTACCGCGTCCTCGTCCGCGCGTCGAACGCGCGACACACCCCGCCCCTACGCTTCACACGCGGAGGTGGCGATGACGCGCGTGATGTCGTGGATGGTGGTGCTGGGGCTGTGGATCGCGGCTGGTCCGGCGTGGGCGCAGACGGTGGGGGCGACGAGCGGCGCCATCCAGGGGCGGGTACTCGACTCGAGCGACGCCGTGCTGCCCGGCGTCACCGTGACCGTATCGGGCGCCGCCCAGATGGGCCTGCGCACGGTGGCGACCGACGCCGACGGCAACTACCGCCTGCCCGGCCTCAGTCCCGGCACCTACCGCGTCACCTATGAACTCGGCGGTTTCGCGACGACGGTCAGGGATGGCGTCGTCGTGCCGCTCGGCTTCACGGTGGGCCTCGATGTCGCTCTCGGCGTGGCCACCCTCGAGCAGGCTATCGTGGTCACCGGCGCCTCGCCGGTCGTGGACGCGGCGGCCACGCGCATCCAGAGCAACTACGACGCCGAACGGCTGGCGTCGATTCCGAATGCCCGCGACATCTGGGCCGTGATGGCGGCGACACCCGCGGTGCGTCAGGCCGTCGTGGACGTAGGCGGCGCCTCGGCCGGCAGTCAGTCGCAGTTCGTCACCTACGGCACGCGCGCGCAGAACCAGCCGATGATCGAGGGCATGCTGATGTCGCAGATCGGCTCGGCCGGCGGTTCGGTGACCTTCTACTACGACTACGGCTCGTTCCAGGAAGTTTCGGTCAACGCCGCCGGCAACGCCGCGGACATGGCCATGCCGGGCGTGCAGTTCCAGTTCGTCAGCAAGTCAGGCGGCAACACGTTCCACGGCCGCGGCCTCGTGAACTACCAGCACGAGGACATCCAGTCCACGAACATCGACGCCGGCCTGCTCGCCGCCGGCGTGTCGAGCCCCGAAGACAATCGCCTCTACCGCTTCTACGACCGCAACGCCGACATCGGCGGACCGCTCAAGCGCGACCGCGTCTGGTGGTATACCTCGGTCCGCGACCAGAAGTCGCAGGCGAGCTACGCCAACTTCCCCGAGCGTCCGTTCGAGACGCAGCTCACGAACCTGACCGGCAAGGGCACGTGGCAGATCGCGGCCAACGACAAGGTCGTCGTCTACGGCCAGGCCGGCAAGAAGCTCCAGCCCTATCGGCAGGACACCGGCACGATCGGCGGCCCGGGGGGATCACGCACGTTCGCGTTCTTCGAGACCGCCGATTCAACGGCGAAGCAGGACTACATCGGCTGGGTCTGGAAGGGCGAGTACGACCGCGTGCTGAGCGCGAACGCGTTCGCCGAACTCCGCGCCGGCCGCGTCGGCTACACGTGGAAGACCGAGAACTACACCGACGACACCCGCCGCGAAGACATCGGTACGTTGCTCGTCACCGGCGGCAACACCCGCTGGCGCGAGGACGTGGCCCGCAACCAGGTGCTCGGCACCGTCAGCTACTTCAAGAACGGCTGGGCGGGCGCGCACACGTTCAAAGCCGGGTTCGAGGTGTATCGCGACACGCAGGAGCGCAACCAGATCGGCTATCCCGGCAACGTCCTCCAGAACTTCAACAACCTGGCGCCCATCGAGGTGCGGCTCTACCAGCCGTCGTCCTCGATCAACCGGCTGATGGCCGGCGGCGCCTACATCACCGATTCGTGGCAGGTGGGCCAGCGCCTCACGCTGTCGCTCGGCGCCCGCGTCGATCGCTACCGGTCGTACCTGCCGGCCCAGTCGCGGCCCGCCAGTGCGTTTGCGGCGGCCGCTGACTTCGCCGCCGTGAACGACGTGAAGACCTGGGTGCTGCCGGCGCCGCGCTTCGGCGCCACCTACAAGCTGACCGACGACGGCACCACGGTGCTCAAGGTGAACGCCGGCCGGTTCTGGTGGAACCCCGACGTGAACGTGGCCGGCAGCGTGAATCCGAACATCGCCACGGCCTACGAACGCTACGCCTGGACCGACGCCAACGGCGACCGTACCTGGCAACGCGGCGAAGAAGGGCGGCTCATCGCCCGCGTCGGCGGCGCCGCGCTCACGCTCGATCCGGGCCTGGAGAACACCTACACCGACGAACTGGCCGCCTGGGTGGATCACGAATTGATGGCCAACTTTCAGCTGCGCACCGGGCTGGTCTGGCGCGGTCAGCGGCAGCTGCGTCAGACGCTGAACGTCGCGCAGCCGTACTCTGCGTTCTCGGTGCCCGTCTCGGTGCGTGATCCGGGGCCGGATGGCCGCGCCGGTACGACCGACGACGGCGCCCTCGTCCCGCTCATGAATCTCGATCCCGCGTTCGTCGGCCAGGTGCGCAACCTCGTGGCCAACACCGGCACCGAGAACGACTACACCACGTGGGAGATCACGGGTACGCGCCGCATGAGCGACGGCTGGTCGCTGATGGGCACCTACGCCATCACCTGGAACCGCGAGAATCTGGCCTCGCCGGGCGCGGCCGCCAACCCCGTGCGCTCGGCCGATGCGCCGAACAACCCGAACGACGTCGTGAACGCGAACAGCGACGGGCGGTACCACTACGCGCTGTGGAACGCCAAGCTGCACGCCGTCGTGCCGCTGCCGTGGCGCTTCCAGTTCGCGCCGCTCGTGCGCGCGCAGGCGGGGCAACCCTTCGGCCGCACGTTCGTCACGACGCTCAACTACGGCAGCCAGCGCGTGCTGGCCGAGCCGATCGGCACGCGCCGCCAGGACCACGTGGTCATTGCCGACGCCCGGCTCGAGCGCATCTTCGCGCTACCGCGCGCCGCGCGCCTCAGCGCGCAGCTCGACGTCTACAATCTGACCAACGCGAACCCGGTGGACTTCCTCACCTGGGGTTCGGGCGCGAGCTTCCTGCGCCCGACCAGTGTCGTGCCGCCGCGCATCGTGCGCTTCGGCGTGACGCTCGACTGGTAACCGCCGGCGCGTGGAGAGACAAATGCGCACACCTTCCCGCATGCACCGTCGCTGGCTGGGACTCGTCGGCGCACTGGTCGTGGGCGGCACCCTTGCCCCGGTCTCGCAGGCGCCGACGGCGGTCGTCCTCATCGTGGTCGATGGTCTGCGGCCCGACCAGGTGACGCCGGACGTGATGCCACGGCTGACCGCCCTCGGCGGTCGCGGCATGGTGTTCGAGCGCCACCACTCCGTGTCGCCAACCGTCACCCGCGTCAACGCATCGTCCATCGCCACGGGCACCTATCCCGAGACGCACGGACTGCTCGGCAACACCGTCTATTCCGCGGCGACCTTCCCGCTGAAGGGCGTCAACACGTCCAGCCACGAGGATCTCGAGGCGATGGAGCGCGCCGAAGGGCGCCTTCTCACGGCCGAGACCCTGGGCCGGATCCTGGCGCGCGCCGGCAAACGCCTGGCGGTCTACTCCGCCGGATCGAGCGGTTCGGCGTATCTGCTCAGCCATCCGCTCGCCGAGGGCGGTGCGGTGGTGAATCCCGACCTCGTGCGCCCGGAGTCGCTGCAAACGGCGGTGACGAAGGCGGCCGGACCCGGCCAGGCCGAAGCTGTGCCCAATACCGCGCGGAACCGCTGGATCGTGGACGCGTGGCAGGCGCTCGCCCCGGCCGCCGTGCCCGCTGATGTCACCATCTTCTGGTTCGGCGACCCCGACGCCACCGCGCACGCGACGGGCCTCGCCTCGCCGCAGACGGTGGCCGCGCTGCGGGCGGTGGATGCCGAGATCGGCCGCATCGAAGAGGCGCTGCGCAGCCGAGGACGGCTCGAAGCCACGACGCTGCTCGTCACCTCCGACCACGGCTTCTCCACCCACACCGGCGCCCTGAAGCTGCCGGCGCTCATCGCCCCCTTCGCGGAGACGATGCCCGACGGCACGCCGGACCTGGTCGTGACCGAAGGCGCCATCAACTTCCGGCGCCCACCGGCGCCGGCGCGCGTCTCGGCGATTGTGCAGGCGCTGCAGGCGCAGCCGGAAGTCGGCGCCATCTTCACGCCGGCGGCACGGGCCGGCGCGCTCGAAGGGCGCGAGCCGGGCACACTGGCATTCGAGGCGGCCCGCTGGGCGCACCCGCGATCGGCCGCCATTCTCGTGTCGGGCAACTGGAGCGCCGCGGTGAATGCGGCGGGTGTTGCCGGCACCACGACCCAAGGCGGCGTGGCCGGGCACGGCACGACCAGTCCCTACGACATCCACAATACCCTCATCGCGGCCGGCCCCGACGTGCGGCGCGGCGCGCGGGGCGTGACGCCCACGTCGAACGCCGATCTCGCCCCGACGGTGCTGACACTCGTGGGCCTGCCGGTGCCCGCGTCAATGACGGGGCGGACGATTGAGGAACTGCGCGCGGGACCGGCCGCTGCCGCGCCCGACGTGACGCGTCAGGTGGTGTCCGTGCGCACGGCCGACGGCGCCTACTCCCTGGAGGCGCACGTCTCCACCGTGGCCGGACGGCGCTATCTCGATCACACGATCGTCCGCCGGGCGCGGTAGCTCGCCACGGTGCGCGGCACCTGCGATAGCATCGGACCATGACTAACGTACTCGTGCCCGTAGACGGTTCGGAGAGCGCGACCCGCGCCGTCCGCTGGGTCGCCCGCGTGCTGGCCGGTC
>CADEFD010000280.1 GCA_902826515.1 uncultured Acidobacteriota bacterium | reverse complement strand
ACGGCGGCTTCGGCATGGGCATCGAGCGCGTGGTCACGTGGATCTGCGGCCTCGACCACCTGCGCGAGACGATTCCGTATCCGCGCATGCTGTACCGCATCTACCCGTAGTACCCGGCGGGCGGAGGGGTCCATGCTGCGCCACCTCTCCGCCATCGTCGCCCGGTCCGTGGTCATCGACCTGCCCCGTCGCCCGGACGCGGTGCGCGCGGAGCTGCGCCGGACGCTTGCGGATATCGACCGCGCCTCCGAACTCTTCGCTGAAGTCCTGCCGCTGGCGGGCGCGGACGGTCCGGAGCTGGCCTTCGTGGGCACGGTGGACGTATTTGCATTCCACCTGCGTGTGGTCTGGCCATCGTCCTGGTTCAACCGGCACGGTCCGATGGAAATCCTCGGCACCGTGACGCCCACGACAGACGGCAGCCGAGTCACCGCGGCCGTCCGCCGTCCCCGGTGGTTCGTCGTGATCACCACCGGCATGTCGCTCGGCGCGCTCTCCCTGATGCTGTCCGCCGCCCTGGAGTCTGGCCCCCGGGTCGAACTGGTGGTAGTGGCTCTGGTGATCGGTGTCGCGGGCCTTTCTGAGGCCCTGCGGTTTGCCGCCGACAGCCAGGCGGCTGAAGCCGCCCTGCGCCGAGTGGTCCAGCCGGAAGGCCGGGGCCGCCTCGTCTGGGACTGAGAGCAACCGCAACGAGGGACACCGCAGCGAGCCGGCGCTAACTCTGCCAGGAGGCGCCACGATGAGACTTCGCCTGTGTCCCGTGATTCTGGCCGCGCTGCTGAGCCCGTCCTGCGGCGGGCCCACCTCGCCCTCGGCGTCACCGCCTCCTCCTGCAACCACCCCGGCACCCACGCCGACGCCCAATCCGGGCACGACCAGTAACTGCAACACCATCCAGACGGTGGCTCCTCCGGCCGTGGGCGGAACGTTCGCCTCGGGCACGCAGGCGACGTTCCGGCAGGGTGGCACCTATCAGTTGCCGGCCGGCTCACTCCGTCTGACCGGCACCGGCGCCGGCCGCGTGATTCTCGCCGTCGCGCAGGGGTCAACCCGCTCGAACGCACCGTTCGACCTGCGCTTCACCGGACCCGGCACGATGGACTTCGAGCCGTTCCAGGCCACGCCCGAGTCGGTGACGATGACCTTGTGCACGCCGTAGGAAGGCCAGTGGTACAGTGGAGGGATGTCCCGAGACGCCGCCCGCCTGCATGGTGCCGTCCGCGAGCCCCGGAACCTGAGCCTCGAGCCCCACCTGTGAAAATCGGCTTCGTTTCCCTCGGCTGCCCCAAGAACCTCGTCGATTCCGAGGTGATGCTCGGCACGGCTGAGCAGGCCGGCCACGAAATCACGACCGACGCCGACGGCGCCGACGTGGTCATCGTGAACACCTGCGCGTTCATCGACCGCGCCAAGCAGGAGTCAATCGACACGATTCTCGAGATGGCGGCGAAGAAGAAGGCCACCGGCGGCCGCCTCGTGGTCACCGGCTGCCTGGCCGAGCGCTACCGCGACAGCCTCCAGAAGGAAATCCCGGAGATCGACGCCATCCTCGGCACCGGCGACGTCCCGAACATCCTCGAAGCGATCCAGCCCGGCTCCACGGCCGCCCGCACCACCGGCGCCTCGCCGATGACGTTCTACAAGCGCGATCCGAAAGCGCCGAGCGACGCGATGGCGCCTGCAGCCCCTGTGTTTGGCGTGGATCTCCCCACGTATCTTTACGACGCGACCACGCCACGACGCCTCGCCACGCCCGGCCATTACGCCTACGTGAAGATCGCCGAGGGCTGCGACTACAAGTGTGCGTTCTGCGTGATCCCGAAGATGCGCGGGCACTACCGCAGCCGCAGCATCGAGTCGGTCGTGGCCGAAGCGCATCAGCTCGCGGCGCGCGGCGTCAAGGAACTGCTGCTCGTTTCGCAGGACACCACCTTCTACGGCATCGACCGCAAGGAACGCGACGCCCTGCCGCGGCTCATCGAGGCGCTCGACCAGGTGGACGGCATCGAGTGGGTGCGCCTGCTCTACCTCTACCCGACCACCATCACCGACGCCACCATCGACGCCATCGCCGCCAGCCGCAAGGTGGTGCGCTACATCGACCTGCCGCTGCAGCACGCCGCCGACGCGGTACTGAAGCGCATGAAGCGCCCGGGCACGCGCGCGTCCTACGAACGCCTGCTCGGCAACATCCGCGCGAAGATGCCCGACGTGGCCCTGCGCACGACCTTCATCGTGGGCTTCCCGGGCGAGACCGAGGCCGACGTCGAGGAACTGCTGGCCTTCATCACGGCCGTCGGCTTCGACCACGTCGGCGTCTTCACCTACAGCCACGAGGAAGACACCTCGGCCTTCGACCTGGCGGACGACGTGCCGGCCGCCGAGAAGACCCGCCGCCAGAAGCGCGTCATGTCACTCCAGAAGCGGCTGGTCACGAAACGCCAGAAGGCCAGGGTGGGCACCCGCGTCCGGATGGTCGTGGACGGGCCGTCTCCGGAACACGAATGGGTCTTCACCGGCCGCCTGCAAGGGCAGGCGCCCGAAATCGACCCGCAGGTCTACCTGACGGAGGCCGATCCGGCCGTTCTTTCGCCCGGGCAGTTCCTGGACGTCGAGATCGTCGGCGCCGCCGGCTACGATCTGGTGGCTCGGCCTCTGGACCTCTGAGCTTCCCGGATGTTAGACTTAACGGTCCGGTGCTGATCTGGCAAAACCAGAGTGGGCTGTAGCCCACTCTTTTTTGTTTCTGGATACGTCTCGTGCTGTCACTTGAAAGAATTCGGGAGCTCGCGGTGAACATCGCCGGGGCATACGGCCTCGAGCTGTTCGACGTGACTTACGGGAGGGAAAGCGGCCGGAACGTTCTGCGGGTCGTGCTCGACAGACCAGGCCCCTCGGCCACCGCCGAGGACAGCGTCAGTCTCGAGCACTGCCTGAAGGTGAGTGAAGAATTGAGTGCGGTGCTCGACGTCGAGGACGTCGTCGCCGACGAGTACACGTTGGAAGTGTCGTCTCCGGGGCTCGACAGACCGCTCCGGTCGCGCGACGACTACCAGCGGTTTGCGGGACGGCTGGCGAAGATCGTCACCGCCGAACCCATCGCCAGGCAGACGGCCTTCGCGGGCCATCTCCGGGGGATGGATGGCGACGACGTGCTGTTCGAGAACCAGGGCGGCAAGCTGATCCGGCTGCCGTTGGGACTCATCCGGCGCGCCCGTCTCGAAGTGGAGTTTTGAGGAACATGGCGACCAACCCGTTGATGCAGACCATCGAGGCACTGGCCAAGGAAAAGGGCATCGAGCCCGGCGTGGTCATCGCCGCCATGGAAGAGGCCGTCCTGACGGCCTCCCGCAAGTATTACAAGGCCGGTGAAGAGCTGAAAGCCAAGCTCAACACCGACACCGGACAGGTCGAGCTCTTCGCGGTCAGGACGATCGTCGACGAAGTCACCAACCCCGCCACCGAGATTTCCCTGGCCGAGGCCCTCGAGATGTATGGCGCCGATGCCGGCGTCGAAGTCGGCTACCAGATCGAGTTCCCCAAGAGCACCGAGGTGCTCGGCCGCATCGCCGCGCAGACCGCCAAGCAGGTGATCTTCCAGAAGGTGCGCGAAGCCGAGCGCGAGAACGTGTTCCTCGAGTTCGACCAGCGCGTCGGCGAAGTGCTGACCGGCCTCGTGAAGCGCTTCGAACAGGGCGACATGATCGTCGAAATCGGGCGCATCGAAGCCATCCTGCCCCGCAAGGAACAGTCGCGCGCCGAGAGCTACAACCAGGGCGACCGCGTGCGCGCCGTCATCCGCGGCGTCAACAAGAGCGCCAAGGGGCCGCAGGTCGTGCTGTCACGCACCGACGCCGCCCTGCTCATCAAGCTGTTCGAGCAGGAAGTGCCGGAAATCTACGACGGCACGGTGATGATCCGCGGCGCCGTCCGCGAAGCCGGCGACCGCGCCAAGGTGGCGGTCTACTCGCGCGAACGCGACATCGACCCGGTGGGCGCCTGCGTCGGCATGAAGGGCACGCGCGTGCAGGCGATCATCCGCGAGCTGCGCGGCGAGAAGATCGACATCGTCGAGTGGTCGGACGACCCGGTCCAGTTCGTGATGAACGCGCTCAGCCCCGCCAAGGTGCAGCGCGTCTCGATCACCGACGACGAAAACAAGGTGATGGAAGTGCTGGTGGAAGACAGCCAGCTCTCGCTCGCGATCGGCAAGAAGGGTCAGAACGTGCGCCTCGCGGCCAAGCTGACCGGCTGGAAGATCGACATCAAGAGCGAAGAAGAAAAGCGCAAGGAAGTCGAAGCGGAGCTCGGCGCCCTCGAAGCGGGCACGGGTGACGAAGCGGCGGCGGACGACGAGGCTGCGGCCGAGACGCCGGCGGCCGAGCCGGAGGCCGCGCCCGACGCGGGCACGTCCGGCGGCAACGATCAGTAAGCGAGTTCGTCTTTTCAGGGGTGACTGTTGGCCACTGTCCGGATCTTCAAAGTCGCAGAGCTGCTGGGCACGACCAGCCAGGAAGTCCTCCAGCTGCTCAAGCAGAACCACGGCATCGAGCTGAAGAGCGCCTCGAGCACCGTGGAGGAGATCGTGGCGCGCCAGTTCGTCGAACGACTGGCGCGGCAGCGCGGTATCGAGCTGCCGAAGGGCGACATCTTCTCGGAGACGGCGGTCAAGGCCGCCAAGGCCAAGAC
>CADEFD010000279.1 GCA_902826515.1 uncultured Acidobacteriota bacterium | reverse complement strand
TCGCCGAGCAGGTGCAGTTCGTAGATCGTCCACGGACGGCCGCCGGCCGCCACCGGCTGTTCGATGCGGAGCTTCGAGAGTGCGGTCGGCGGCCAGGCCAGGCGTACGCCGGGCTCGGCCGGCTCGAAGAGGGCCGTCATCGCCGCGTCGAATGCGACCGGGCCATCGAAGAGCACCACGTCGACGCCGTCCGTGCCGGTGCCGACGATCCGCAGGTGGTGCGGATAGTCGGCCACGGCGGCGCGCGGTACCGCGAACTTCACGCCGTGCAGCACGCGGGCCCGGCGAAGCTGCACGTCCAGCCAGGCGTTGCCGTCCTGGCGGGCGCGCCAGCGGGTGCCGAGATCGTCGTCGACGAGGCCGGTGACGGCGTCTGAACCCGCCGACGCCTCCACGTCGTAGTCGGCCCGGGCCACGCGGTCCCTGAAGGCGGGCGGCACGGCCGGTGTGCCGGCCCGCAGCACGAACACCGTGGTGTCGCCGAACGTCCGCACCTCCTCGACCTGCGACGTGTCGGCGGCGATGGTGTCGAACATCGCCTCGGCGTGGCCGCGCGCGCTGTCGAGGTATTCGTGCCGATGGGCCACGACGTAGCGCGTGCCGATCGCCCGCAGCACACGCAGCGCGTCATCCACGGTATCGAGCGTGGTGAACGGCGAGGACGGGCTTTGCAGCAGGGCCACGAGCGGCGTCACGAACCCGGAGCTGCCGTTCACGAGCGCGTGCCCGTGCCGGAGCGCCGCCAGTTGGTACCGCAGCGTGACCGATCCTCCCGCATACGGACGCTGCCCCTGGAGATGGGTTACGACCGGCAGTTCAAGGACGGCGGCCGCAGGCTGCGAAGCGAGCCACGCATACGCCGCGGTGGACGACGCCGGCTCGTCGGGCAGCATGGCGAGCCAGTCGTAGTCACGATGGCCGTCCCAAAGCGAAAACGCGGCGACGGCCGCGGCGGCGCCGAGACCTGCGCCGAGGCTGCGGCCCGCGAGCAGCGCCGCGGCGCCGAGGCCGGCCAGCACGCCGAGCGAGAGCACGACGAACACCGCGAAGCGGCCGGGCGCGCGGATGCCGTCCAGGCCGGGCACCGCGTCGAGCAGCCACGCGTAGGGACTCGGCACGCCAAGGGGCGTCGCGCCCACGGCGGGCGCCGGACCCAGCGTGACCACGAAGACGACGAACGCGATCACGACGTACCCGATCGTGGCGCGGCGCCGCACGGAGACGACGGCACCGGCGACGGCGAGCGCCGTGAGCAGCAGGCCCGGGAAGAGCGCGCGGTCGGAGGTGTCTTCGACGCGCAGCCAGGCCGAGCCGCGCTCGTGCCACACGCTCGCGTACGACTGCACGGTGGCGCTGTAGCGGAGCACTTCGTCCACTGAATGTGTCAGCCCAAGTTCCCGCTGCGCCTCCGCATACCGCAGCAGCGGCGGCACGGCGGTGGCCACGAGCACCACCGCGGCCAGCCCCAGCGGCCACACGCGCTGCCAGGTCAGCACCGGCTGTCGCCGCGCGAAGGCCGTGGCGAGCAGGATCGCGATCGGCACGGCCAGGAACAGGCCCAGGTAGACGTTCGAGGCGAGCTGGAAGGCCCAGCACACCGTGAACGCGGCGAGCGCCGCGCGGGTGGGCGCCTCCAGCCAGCGCTGCAGCCAGAGGAAGGTGAGCAGGCTCCAGCCGGCGCTCAGCATCTGCACGCGGGCCACCTGGCTGCTCACGAAATAGGGGCTGCACATCACGACGAGCCCGGCGATGACGGCGGCGTCGTCGCGGCCGGTGAGCGCGCGCACGAGGGCGTACATCGCCCAGCCGAGGAACGCGAAGCCGAGGAGGAAGGCGACGTTGTAGGTCAGGATGGCGTCGCCGGTCAGCCAGTAGACCGGCGCCACGAACACCGCGATGCCCGCCAGGTGTTCCGAGAAGGCGAGGGTGTTGGGGTGCGGGTGGAAGATCGGCGCGTCCCAGAGCGCCAGCGGCTGCGACACGACCGCGTCGCTGACCCAGCCCAGGATCCAGGCGTTCAGCATCGGGTCGCCCGCGTTCCCCGGGAGCGCGGTGCGCAGGTGCGGCAGCAGCTCACGGTTGAGCGCGGCCGACAGGGCCAGGAAGAACACGGCGGCCCAGAGCGCTCGCTGGGCGGACAGGACCATGGTCACGGTCCAGCCACGATATCAATTTATTTCACAATAATTCGCGAATGCTGCATGGACGAGCTAGATCGTGGCGCCGTCCCGCACGAACGCTCCGCGCGCGAAGCGGTCCACCGCGAACGGCGTGATGTCGAACGTGCGGCTCTCGCCGAGGCGCACGAGCTCCGAGACGACGAGGCCGGTGGCCGGCGACATCATCAGCCCGTGGCCGCTGAACCCGCTCGCGACGAGGAAGCCGCCGAGGCCGGGATGTGCGCCGAGCACCGGGTTGTGGTCCGGCGTCATCTCGTAGTGTCCGGCCCAGCCGTGCACGTCCGAGACGTCCACCGCCGCCGGCAGGCGGCGCACAAGGGCCGGATAGAACTCGTTTTCCCAGCGCACGTCGTCGCAGGCGAGGTTCTCGCCGGCCGGCTCGTCCCACTTCGTGAAGGCGAGGATGATGCGGTCGGGATCGCCGGGCACGAGCGCATCGTCGTGCCGCCAGTGCACGCCGCCCGGATCGATGACCATCGGAAACCGCGAGGGCCACGGACGGGGCAGCGTGCAGCGGAAGAGGAGCTGGCGCATGGGTTCGACCGGCACGTCGACGTGTGCGAGCCGGGCCACGCGTCCGGCCAGGGCGCCGGCGGCGTTCACGACGATGGGCGCACTCACGAAACCGCCATCCGCCAGCGTGACGCCGATGACGCGGCCGCCGCGCGTGTCGATCTCCACCACCTCGTCGTCCACGTACTCCGCGCCCGCGGCCAGGGCCGCCGCCCGCAGGCCGAAGAGCACCTCGCGGGGATTGGCGTAGCCGTCCTCGGGCCCGAAGAGGCCGAAGCGGATGTCGTCGAGCATCAGCCCGGGCACCAGCGCGCCGATCTCGTCCACGCTCAGCCGTCGCTGTGACGCGCCGGCCGCCGCCTGCGCGGCCTCGCGCGCCGTGAGCGCGTCGGCATTCGTGTCGTCAGCCAGAAACAAATACCCGCGCTCGCGGAACCATGCGCGCGGTGCGTGGGTGGACGTGCGCATCCGCTCGTCGAACTCGCGCCAGAGCGCCACGCTGTGCTGCACCATCCGCACGCAGACGCTCGAGCCGAACTGCTGCCGGATGCCGCCCATGGCGAGGAACGAAGAGGCGCGCGCGTAACTGCGATCGCGCTCCACCACCACGACGCGCCCGGTGAAGCCGTCGTGACGGAGGCGCCAGGCCGCCGCCGACCCCACCACGCCGCCGCCGATGATGACGACGTCGGCCGTGGTCACGGCTTCGCCTGTTTGAGCGTCTTCACGCGGTAGAGCCACTCGTTCTCGAGGTAGTCCTTGAGGGTGGCGAGGGCGTCGGTCCAGCCGTGCTCCGTGAGCGCGAAGTAGCGCTGCCAGCGCGGTCCTTCGTCCGACGCGCTCTGGCGCACCGTCACCCGCGTGTACTGCGGATCGCTTTCGGGCTGGCACATGATCTCGAGGGCCATCGGCCCCAGCGGATCGCCGGCGGCCGGCGGCTGCCAGTAGACATCGGCGACGAAGAGCGCGCGGTCGGGCGTGTAGTCCATCACCGTGCCGTGCAGCGTGCCGCCGAGTTGCCCGAGCATCTCGTCGCGGCTGTCACTGGCTGGCCAGGTGATCGCATACGGGCCCGACGGGCGCGCCACGGTCACCGAGCGCTCGGCTTCCCACCAGTAGGCGAGATCGGTGTGCGAGAAGAACGCCTGCATCACCCGCGCGACCGGCGCCTGTACCACCGTGCGCACGACGAAACTCGGCGGCCCCGCGTTGGCCGGCGGCGTCTGGCTAGCCATAGAGCAGATACGGGGCGCGCAGCGCCCGGAAGGCGGCTTCGTCGTCGCGCCAGCCGGCGGCGATCGCTTCAGCCGAGGCGCCGCGTTCGAGCGACTCGCGCAGCACGCTGCTGCCGGCGAGGATGTCGATCGGCAAGAGCCGGTGTTCGTATTCGTAGGGCGGCGGCCGCCAGGCGAAGCTCGCGGGATCGGCGCGGCGCAGCTCTTCGATCACCGCCACGCCGGTGACCACCGGCCTGAAGGCCGCGCGATCGGTCACGTGAATCTGGCAGCCTTCACAGGTGACGCCGTGGTGTTTCTGGAAGGTGGGCTCGAAGACCGCCGGACGGAAGATGGCGCCGGGCAGGCCGTGTGCGTTCAGGCGATCCGCGTACGCTTCGGCGCGCACCCACGGCCCGCCCACCAGTTCGAACGGCCGCGTCGTGCCCCGGCCTTCCGACGCGAGCGTGCCTTCGAGCAGCACGGTGCCCGGATAGACGATCGCCGAATCGAGCGTGGGCATGTTGGGCGACGGCATCACCCACGGCATGTGGCAGTCATCCGCGAAGTCGTCGCGGCGCCAGCCCTCCATCGTCACGACCTCGAGATCCGCGCCGAGGGCGAACTGGTCGTTGAAGAGGCGCGCCAGTTCGCCGATCGTGAGCCCGTGCCGCATCGGGATGGGGAAGAGCCCGACGAATGACTCGAAGCCGCGGACGAGCGTTTCCCCTTCCACCTCGACGCCGCCGATCGGATTCGGCCGATCGCACACGATGACCGGCACGCCGTGCCGGCCGCAGGCGCGCAGGCAGTTGGCCATCGTGTAGATGAAGGTGTAGATGCGGGCGCCGATGTCCTGC
>CADEFD010000278.1 GCA_902826515.1 uncultured Acidobacteriota bacterium | reverse complement strand
GCGGCATCTCGCGCTTCACGACCTTGTCCTTGATCGAGCGCGCCCACGGCCGCGTGGTCTCGTAGCTCTGGAACGACATCGGGCCGATCTCGCCGGGCCGATGGCAGCTCACGCAGTGCTTGTTCAGGATGGGCGCGACGTCCTTCGTGAACGTCGGGCCCGCCGGCGCGGCGCCCTGCGCCGCGACCTCGGCCGCCACACCACCCGAGAGGATCCACGCACCCGCCAGCACGCTCAGCGCACGCCTCATCTGGAGCTCCTTCGCCGGACCTGGCCGACCCCGGGGCCGCCGCCGGCCCTGCGACAATCCGTCACAACGGCTTAGGGTCCACATTTCGCCGGCGAATGGCAAGCGAAAACCCGGCGCATGGGTGGGCGGAATCCTTTTCGCCGCGGCCGGCTCTATGTCTCGTGAACGACGGAGGAGGAATCCATGGCGAACTTTTTTGCGGTCAACGAACATCCGGTGGAACGTGTGGCGCGGGTCGGCCTGGGCGTCGCGCTCGTGGCGCTCGCCGCCATGGGCACGGTCGGCCCCTGGGGCTACATCGGGGTCGTGCCCATCCTGACCGGCCTCGCCGGGACGTGTCCGCTCTACTCCGTGCTGGGATTCTCGACGTGTCCGATCCGGAAGCCGGGCGCGTAAGCGACGACGTGCTGCTGGCGCGGGCGGCGGCGGGCGATCGCACGGCGTTCGACGATCTGGTCGTGCGGCAGGCGCCGAGCGTGCTGCGGCTCATCCGGCTGCACGTCGGCCGGGCCGACCAGGCGGAAGACGTGCTGCAGCAGACGTTCCTCGCCGCGTGGCGCGGGGCGGCGGCGTTCCGCGGCGCGTCGAGCGTGCGCACGTGGCTCTTCACCATCGCGCGGCACACGGCGTGGCGCCGGCGCGACGACGTGCGCCGGCACGACGCGGCGGAGGTGCCGCTCGAGGAGCTCGGCGTGCGCGCCGGCTGGGGCAGCGCTGATCCGGAGACACTGGCGCTCGCCGCCGAGCGGCGCGATCTGCTGCGGGCGGCGTTCGACGCGCTCGACCCGCTCGATCGCGAGGTGCTGACGCTGCGCGATCTGGAAGGGGAGACCGGCGAGGAGACGGCGGCGCTCCTCGGCCTGAGCCTGGCGGCGATGAAGAGCCGGCTGCACCGCGCGCGCCTGACGCTTGCGGCGCGCGTGAACGAGGAGGTGGCCCGTGCGACCCGACGAACGTGAGGTGGCGGGGCTGACGTGCGCGCAGGTGATGCACGCGCTCAGCGACTACGCCGAGGGCGACGCGCCGGCCGAACTGCGGGCGCAGATCGAGGCACACGTCGCCGGCTGCCGCCAGTGCGAGCAGTTCGGCGCCGCCTTCGCGGCGCTCCTGGCCGGCATGCGGCGTCAGCTCGCGGCGCCCGACGTCGTGGACGACGACGTGGTGGCGCGCGTGCGCCGGGCGCTCATTGCGTCAGCTTCCTGATCCCGGCGCCGCCGAACTCCACCTCGACCCATTCGCCGTTGAGCTTCACGACCGGCAGAACGATCGGGGTCTTGCCGTTGCGTCCCACCACGCGGAACGCGATGTCGTCGCCCGCGTAGACCGGCCCGGCTGGCTGCCGCAGCGCGTCCTGCGGCGAGGGGCGTCCCGGTTCCGTGCCCTGCGCGTGCAGCCACGCTGACGTGCCGAGAGTGCCAGCGAGCAGTCCCAGTCCTGCGTACATGGCCGGATGAAGATGTCTGCGCGTCATCGGATGACCTCCGCAGGTTTTTGACGCGCCGCCCGCCGCGATGGCCGGAGCCGTCCGACTCGAGGTCCGGTCCTGCCTGCCCGGACGCCGCCGCGGGCGGCCCGATTGACAGTACGAATTAAATGAACGACCATTAATTTAATGGCCCGCCCCCGGAACGCCGACGGTCAACGCACCCGCCAGGCGATTCTCGATGCCGCCCTCGATCTGTTTTCCGAGAAGGGCTACTTCGGCACCAGCCTGCGCGACGTCGCCACTGCCGTGGGGGTGCGTGAAAGCGCCCTCTACAACTACTTCGCCGGCAAGGACGCGCTCTTCGACGCGCTGCTGACCGCGCACCAGCACAGCAAGATCGAACGTCTGGCGCCGCTCGCCGAAGGGCCGATTGCCGACGGCCGCGCCCTGCTCGAGCAACTCGCGCTCGCGCACCTCGAGGTGTTCGTCGAGCCGCGGGAGCAGAAGCTCCACCGCATCCTCATGTCGGACGGCATCCGCCTGGCGCGCGTGGGCCGCATCAACCTCTACGAACGCATGAGCAGCGGCCGCGAGCAACTGAACGTGCTGCTGCGCCGCCTGATCCGCGAGGGCTGGCTGCGCCGGGGCGACGTGTCCGTGCTCGGCCTCGCCTTCTTCAGCCCGCTCTTCGTCTGGCGGCAACTGCACGCCATCGACGCCGACCTGCCGATGGTCCGCGACCCGAAGACGTTCGTGCGGCAGCACGTCGAGCAGTTCCTGCGCGGCGCTGCCGCCCCTCCGGCCCGCGTGTCCGTCACGCGCCGCGTGCCGTCGTCGTCCCCCCGCAAGGCCGCGGCCCGCCGCGCCGAATCGTAGACCCCTGGAGAGTCCCCGTGCTGCGCTCGCGCTCTGTCGTTCTTCTTGCCGCACTGACCGCTGCCGGCTGCCGCGCCGGCGCCACCGCGGAGCCGCCGGCGGTCACCGAGGCGGCGGCCCTGGCGGTGTCGGCCAGCACCGTGGAGGCCGCGCCGATTGCCCGGTTCATCGAGGTGACCGGCACGCTCACCGCGCAGGAATCGGCGGACGTGGCCGCCGAGATCGCCGGGCGCATCGAGGCCACGCCGGTTGAACGCGGCAGCGGCGTCGGCGCCGGCGCGGCGCTCGTGCGCATCGCGGCCACGGAAGTCGAGGCTCAGGCGCGCGAAGCCGAAGCCAACGCAGCGCAGATCGAAGCCCGCCTCGGACTGGCCGGCGGCGGGCCCTTCGACGTGACGCGGGTGCCCGAGGTGGCGAGCGCCCAGGCCGCGCGGGCGCTGGCCCGCGCCGACTTCGAACGGGCGCGCACACTGCACGCCGCGAAACTCATCGCCCAGGCCGAGTTCGATCAGCGCAGCGCGCAGCTCGAATCGGCCGAGCGGCAGTACGACGTCGCCCGCAACGGGGCCGAACAGCAGTATCAGTCGCTGCTGGCGGCCCGCGCGCGGGTGACGGTGGCGCGGAAGGCCGCCGCCGACACCGTGGTGCGGGCGCCGTTTGCCGGCGTGGTGGGCGAGCGCTTCGTGTCGATGGGCGACTACGTCACGCGCGGCACGAAAGTGGCATCGGTGATGCGGGTCGATCCGCTGCGCGTCGAGCTCACCGTGCCGGAACAGTACGTGGCGGCGGTCGCCGCCGGCCGCGACGTCACGTTCACCGTGGATGCCCATCCCGGCGCCACGTTCACCGGGCAGGTGCGATACATGTCACCGTCGGTGACCGCCGAGACCCGCGCGCTCATCGTCGAAGCGATCGTGCCCAACGGGAAAGGGTTGCTGAAGCCGGGATTCTTCGCCACGGCGCGAATTGCGCAGGTGGCGTCGGCGCCGGCCCTGCTCGTGCCGGCGACGGCCGTGCGCACGGTGGCGGGCACGGCGCGTGTGTTCGTCGTGACCGGCGACCGCGTCGAGGAACGCGTGGTGATGGTGGGGCAGACCGTGGACACCCGCGTCGAAATCACCGACGGCCTCGCCGCGGGTGACCGCGTGGCCACGAGTGGCGTGGCGACGCTCGCCGACGGCGTCCGCGTGGTGGTGCGCTAGTCATGCAGTGGCTCGCCGAGATCTGCGTCAGGCGCCCGGTGTTCGCCTGGGCGCTCGTGCTCTCGCTGACGGTGGTCGGGCTCTTCGCCTTCGGCCGCCTCGGCGTGGATCGTTTTCCCAACGTCGATATTCCGACGATCGTCGTGACCACGCGCCTCCCGGGCGCGGCCCCCGAACAGATCGAAACGGAAGTCACCGACAAGGTCGAAGAAGCCGTCAATACCATCAGCGCCATCGACACGCTGAGTTCGACCTCCTCCGAGGGCATCTCGCAGGTCGTCGTGTCGTTCACGCTCGACAAGGACGCCGACGTGGCGGCGCAGGAAGTACGCGACCGCGTGAACCGCATCCTGCCGCAACTGCCGCGAACGGCGCTCCAGCCCACGGTCGAGAAGCTCGATCCCACGGCGTCGCCGGTCATCACCGTGGCCGTCACGGCCGAGAAGCCCGTGCGCGACATCACCGAGTTCGCCGACAAGGTGCTGCGGCGCCGCCTCGAGAGTTCGAACGGCGTGGGCCAGGTGCTCGTGATCGGCGGCCGCAAGCGGCAGGTGAACGTGTGGCTCGACGCCACGCTGCTGCGCGCGCAGGGGTTGTCGGTCAACGACGTGTCGCGGGCGCTGACGGCGCAGAATGCCGACGTGCCCGGCGGGCGCCTCGACCAGGGCGCCCAGACGGTCACACTGCGCACGCGCGGCCGCCTCGAGTCGGTGGACGCCTTCGGCGATGTCGTGCTGCGCGAGGTGGCCGGTCATCCCGTGCGCCTGCGCGACGTGGCGCGGGTGGAAGACGGCATGGCGGAGCCGGCCACTCAGGCCAGCGTCAACGGCGTGGCCACCGTGTTGCTGCAGATCCGCAAGCAGTCGGGCACCAACACCGTCGAAGTCGCGAACAACATCAAGGCGCGGCTGGCCGAGCTGCAGCCGACGCTGCCGGCCGGCTACGCCCTGCGCATCGTGCGCGACGAGGCGCAGTTCATCGAGGCGTCGATTGCCAGCGTGCAGGAGCACCTGG
>CADEFD010000277.1 GCA_902826515.1 uncultured Acidobacteriota bacterium | reverse complement strand
GGAGAAGAACGGGTCCATCGAGATCGAGGCGAGCTGCGCCATGTAGAGCAGCGTCGTGAGCGCGCCGCCGATGAGGCGCGCCGGCACGTCGTCGTCCGGCAGCGACGCGATGCGCACACCGGCGGGCACCGGCTCCGGCGCCCGATGCTGGTAGAACGCCGGCCCATCGACGCCGTTCGGCAGGCGCTTCATCACGAGCGGCCGGTCGGCGATGACCGGCAGCAGCAGCGGCGCGATCTGCGCGTAGTAGCGGAGCAGATCACCCTTCGTGCGGCGGCCGCGCGGCCAGAACACCTTGTCGAGGTTGGTGACGTCGAGGGTGTCGCCGTCGGGCAGGGCCACCTTGCCGTTCTTCTTCCGCCGCTGCAGGTCGTCGAGTTGCGCGACGATGGCCGCGGCGTCAGGCGCCCAGCCGGCGAGTGGATCGCTGGCGCGGCGGCGGCGCGACGGCGTCGCCGCGTTCGCGTCCGGCGCGGAGGGTTCGACCGCGGCGGACGCCGGACGCGTGCGCAGCGGATGCGCGGTGCGGCGGCCCTTCGGCGCGCGCACCGATCGCGCCGCCTTGTCGTCGCGCAGCCCGAGATACGCCGGATGCCGCAGCCGGCCCTCGTCGGTCATCTCGGTGTAGCGCACCTGCGCCACGAGCTGCGGCCTCACCCAGTGCGCCGTGCCCACGGTCTTGGGCGGAGCGTCGAACGGGCACGTCTCGGTGGCGAGCGCGGCGAGCAGCCCCGCCAGGCGATCGAGTTCGGCGTCAGGGAAGCCGGTGCCGACATCGCCCACATACGTCAGTCCGCCATCGGCGTTCGCCGTGCCGAGGATGAGCGCGCCGAAGTGGCGGCGCGCGCCGCGCGGCGCCGTCCAGCCGCCCACCACGAACTCGTCCTGGAGCTGGATCTTGAGCTTCTGCCACTCGGGACTGCGCTTGCCGGCGCGGTAGGGGCCGGCCGCCCGCTTCACGACCAGGCCCTCCCAGCCGTCGCGGTCGGCCCGCGCGTAGAGGTCGCGGCCATCACCCACGGCCTGCTCGGAGAGCCGCAGCAGGGGAGACGTCCAGCCGGCGACGCGCGCTTCGAGGGCGGCGCGGCGCGCCGTCAGCGGCTGCGCGCGCAGGTCGGTGTCGCCGTCGCGCAGCAGATCGAAGGCCACGAACGCGGCGGGTTGCTCCTCGGCCGTCTGGGCCGGCGCCGACGAGCGGTAGCCCGGCACCGACACATTGATGCGGCCCTGGAGCTTCTGGAAGCCGGCCGCCTCGCCGCGCGCGTCGAGCGCCACGATCTCGCCGTCGAGCACGACCGGGCCGTCCAGCGCGGCCGTCCAGGCGGCGAGTGCCCCGACGATCTCCGGGAACTGCGCGGATTTCTCGTTGCCGTTCCGTGACCACAGCCGCACGAGCGGCGGCGGGCCGGCCTCCACGAGCACGATGGCGCGGATGCCGTCGTACTTCGGCTCGTAGACGGCCCGGGGATCGACGAGCGAGGGCGACTGGTCGGGCGAGGTCGCAAGCATCGGGCGCAGGTCGCGGGCGAGGAACACGGGTCAGGGTATGCTACCAGTCTGCCCGGCGGCATCGCCGGGGCCCGCTCATGCCCATCACCGCCGCCCGCCTCCGTGTTCCTGCCGTCGTGCTGCTCCTGGCGCTTGCCGCGGCGCAGTGCGGCCGGTCGCCCGAGTCGCTGACCGGACCGAGCCCCGTGCTGTCGAAGGGCGCCGTGCCCCAGGCCGGAAATCCGCCTGCCGCCGGCGACTCGCTCGGCACCGTGAACGCCCTCGGGGCCACGCGGTTCATGGCCTTCGGCGACAGCATCACCTGGGGCCAGATCTCGTCGTTCGACGGCAGCATCCTGTTCGACCAGCTGCCCGGCACCGAATACCCCGTGCAGCTCGACGGGCAGTTCGAAAGTGCGTTTCCGTCGCAGGACTTCACCGTCACGAACGAAGGGGTGCCCGGCGAATGGGCGCTCCAGGCGATTTCGAGCGGCCGCTTCGCGCAGAGGATGGCGGCCCAGCGGCCTCAGGCCCTCCTGCTGCTCGAAGGGTTCAACGACCTCAACAACGATCAGAGCACGTCGGCGACGGTCGCGTACCTGCAGCAGATGGTCGAGATCGCGCGTCTGTACAACACCACGGTCTTCATCGGCACGATGTTCCAGACCTGTGTCAGCACGAGTCCGCAGGGGCAGGTGCGCCAGAACGCGGTCACGCGCATTACCGGGTTCAACTCGGCCCTCCGCACCATGGCCGCCGGCCGCCAGAACGTCTACGTCGTGGATCTGTACGCGGCGTTCGGCACGAACAACTGCGGGCCCGACGGCGGCATCGGCATTCTCGGCGGCGACGGGCTCCACCCGAATCCGAGCGGGTATTCGCTCATCGCGACCACGTTCGCGAATGCCGTGCGCAACGTCTTCACCGTGCGCGGGTCGTACCAGTAACGCGTCAGAGATAGAGGGTGCGCGCCGTCGCGCCGGCAGCGTCGAGACCCGCGGCATGGCCGAGACGCGCGGTCATCGGGGCGAGATCCAGCGTGACGCGCCATTCATCGGCGCGTCCGCCGGCGGCCACGACCGCGTCGGCCCAGCGGCTCCACCACGGCGACGTCTTGCGCGAGAGCGGCTCCACGATGAGCACGTGCGCGCCGCGCGACGCGGCCGCCAGCAGCGCCGGCAGCAGGTCCGCGCGGTCGTCGTCGCTCAGTTCGTTCACCATGTAGCTCAGGACGATGGCGCGGGCCTGGGCGCCGCGCCCGTCGGCCCACGGCCGGATGCCGCGATCGCCGCCGATCGCGCCGCGCTTTGCCTCGCCCTTCAGGCCGAAGGCCTGCATCGTGGCCCGCGTTTCTTCGACGGCCCAGGGATGGCTGTCGTAGGCGGCGAGCGTCGCTCCTGCGCCCGCATGTACGGCCCAGGCGGCGCCGGCCGCACCCGTGCCGCAGCCCACGTCCACGATGGCGAGCGGACCCGTGGCCGCCGGCAGCGCGGCGAGGATGTGCGTGAGGGTCTGGTAGCGGCGGGGCGCGTAGTAGAGCGCGTAGGCGGCGCGTTTGCCGGCGGTGTCGAAGGCGCCGCGGCTCGACAGCCGGGCTCGCCGTTCGACGTACGTGGAGGAGAGCGCGCGCAGGGCTCGCCCGACTTCCGTGGGCGTCATGTCGCGCAGATGGCGGGCTTCGGCGTCGGCGATCCAGCGTTCGAATCCGGGCGGCGTCTGGGTCATGCGAGGACGCGCGCCGGGGTTCGGCGGTAAAGTGGTCGCAACAGAAAAGGTATGGGGTGGATGACGGGGATCGAACCCGCGACAACCGGAGCCACAGTCCGGCGCTCTACCACTGAGCTACACCCACCGTGCCTGAACTTTCAAATATTAGCATGGTTCCCTGGCTCGGCCCCACCGACCCGCTGCCGCCGCCGGAGACGGCACGACGCTCGCCGAATGGCCTGCTCGCCGCTGGCGGCGGGCTCTCGGTGTCGCGGCTCGTGGACGCGTATGGACGCGGCGCGTTCCCGTGGTTCAGCGACGGCGAGCCGGTGCTCTGGTGGTGTCCCGACCCGCGTATGGTGCTGCCGACCGACGCCGTGCACGTCTCGAAGAGCCTGGCGCGGCGCCTGCGCCGGCACGACTACACGGTCACGCTCGATCGCGCGTTCGGCGAGGTGATGCGGGCCTGCGCGGAGCCCCGCGCCGACGACCACGGCACGTGGATCACCGACGAGATGCTCGACGCCTACCAGGCGCTGCATCGGGCCGGCCACGCCCATTCGCTCGAAGTCTGGGTGGATGGCACGCTCGCGGGCGGCATCTACGGGGTGGGGCTGGGCCGGGCGTTCTTCGGCGAGTCGATGTTTTCCCGGATGACCGACGGCTCGAAACTGGCCATCACGTGGCTCGCGGCGCAACTCGCCCGCTGGGAGGTGCCCTTCATCGACTGCCAGGTGCCGAGTGACCACCTGGCCAGCCTGGGGGCCCGGGCGGTGCCCCGGCGCGACTTCCTGCGCCGGCTCGGCCCGTTGGTGCGGGCGGCCGGGCCACCTGCGCCATGGACCCTCGACGCCGACCTGACCGGGACGGTCGTGGCGGGCGCTTTTTCGGCGACCCGGCCGGACGGCCGGTAGGCCCGACCCGCCAGACCCGCTAAGATCGGAGGATGCCGCCGTCGAATCCCGCCGGAGCCGACCCCCGGGGCGGGGTGCTCACCGAAAAGCGGCCCGAACTCGAGCGCACGCCGCCGCGTGCCTGGCGCGTGCTGCTGCACAACGACGACTACACCACGCAGGAGTTCGTGGTCTGGGTGCTCGAGACGGTGTTCGCGCGCTCCGCGGCCGACGCCATGGCCATCATGCTGCACGTCCACCATGCCGGCGTGGGCGTGGCCGGCGTCTATACGAAGGAAGTGGCGGAGACGAAGGTCGCCGCCACCGAACGCCTCGCCGAACAACACGAGTATCCGCTTCGCGTCTCGATGGAGCCGGAGCCGGAGGAGGGCAAGTCGTGAGTGGGACCCCCGTGCCGTTCGCCCCGGACACGCTGGAGACGATCCGGCGCGCCTTCCGGTCTGCCGCCGATCGCCGTCACGATCTGGTGACGCTCGAACACCTGCTGCGCGCGCTCATCGACGACCCGCGCGGCCGCGCCGCCCTGCAGACGCTCAACGTCGACCTCGCGCAGCTCACGCACGACCTCGACGACGTGCTGGGCCGGGCGCATTCGCCGGTGCCGGGCAGCAAGCCGGTGAAGCCCGAGTCCACCGTGGCCTTCGACCGCGTGGTGGAACGCGCCGTGGTGCA
>CADEFD010000276.1 GCA_902826515.1 uncultured Acidobacteriota bacterium | reverse complement strand
ATCTTCAAGAAGAAGCGCCGCAAGCAGTACCGCCGCACCGCGGGCCACCGCAGCGCGCTGACGCGCGTGCGCATCACCGACATCGTCGCGTAAGCAACAGAGGCCTGCCGCGTACGGCGGCATGGGAATTACGTCATGGCTACGAAAAAAGGTCAGGGAAGTTCACGCAACGGGCGCGACAGCCACTCGCAGCGCCTGGGCGTCAAGCGGTTCGAGGGCAACGTCGTGACCGGCGGGTCGATCCTCGTGCGCCAGCGCGGCACGAAGTACCGCCCGGGGCTGAACGTCGGCATCGGCAAGGACGACACGCTCTTCGCGAAGATTCCGGGCACCGTGAAGTTCGAAGATCACGGCTCGCGCGGACGCTTCATCAGCATCCAGCCGCTCGAATAGTTCGACGGCAGCGCACATACGGGGATCGTGGTGACGGGGTCACGCCTCGTCGTCACGATCCCCGTCGTGTTTGTGGCCACCCATGACATTCGTTGACGACGTCGAAATCGTCGTGGAATCCGGCGCCGGCGGCGCCGGCTGCCTGAGCTTCCGGCGCGAGAAGTTCGTGCCGCGCGGCGGCCCGGACGGCGGCAACGGCGGCCACGGCGGCTCGGTGTACCTCGTCGCCGATCCCCACCGCAACACCCTCCTCCACTTCCGCTACAACCCGGAACACCGCGCCGAACGCGGCCGCGGCGGCGAAGGCGTGCTGCGCACCGGCCGGGCCGGGAAGAACCTCGAAATCCCGGTGCCGCCCGGCACCACGATCTCCGTGCGCGATCCCGAGATGCCCGGCGAGTGGATCACGATCGCCGACATGCGCGTGCCCGGCCAGCGCGTGCTCGTCGCCAAGGGCGGACGCGGCGGCCTCGGCAACGCCATGTTCGTGAGCGCCACGAACCGCGCGCCGCGCAAGGTGCAGCCGGGCGAACCCGGCGAAGAGAAGACGCTCCGCCTCACCCTCAAGCTGCTCGCCGACGTGGGTCTCGTGGGCTTCCCCAACGGCGGCAAGTCCACGCTCATCGCGCGGGCGAGCGCGGCGCGGCCGAAGATCGCCGATTACCCGTTCACCACGCTGACGCCGAACCTCGGCGTCGTGAGTCTCTCGGGCGAGCGCACGTTCGTCATCGCCGACGTCCCCGGCCTCATCGAAGGCGCACACGCCGGCCACGGGCTCGGGCACCAGTTCCTGCGCCACGTCGAACGCACGGCCGTGCTCGTGCACGTCGTGGACGTGTCGGGCGGCTCGGGCCGCGACCCGGTCAGCGACCTCGACATCGTGCGGCGCGAGCTCGAACTCTTCGACCCGGCGATGCTCGAGAAGCCGCAGCTCGTCGCCGCCAACAAGATCGACGCGCTCGACGAACCCGAACGCCTCGAGGCGCTGCGCGCCCGCGCCCGGGCGCTGCATCTTCCCTTCCTCGCCATCTCGGCGGCGGCGGGCACCGGCGTGCCGGCGCTGCTCGAAGCCGCCTGGCCGCACGTGGCCGCGGCCCGCGCCGCGGAAGCTGCCAAGCTCGTGGCCGAAGCGGCGGAAGACGACGACCGCGACGACGACGCGCCCGGCGAGGGCCACGCGGACTGATGGCACGGCTCGGCGTCCTCGGCGGCACGTTCGACCCGGTGCACCTCGGGCACCTGGCGGTCGGCCGGGCCGCCGCCCGGGCGCTCGCTCTCGACGAGGTCCGGCTCGTGCCCTCACGCGTGCCGCCGCATCGCAGTGTCGGCCCGCACGCGTCGGGTTACCACCGCTTCGCCATGGCCGCACTCGCCGCGCTCGGCGAGCCGGGCTGGACGGTGTCGGACATGGAACTGAGGCGCGACGGTCCGTCCTACAGTTTCGACACGCTCACGGCGCTCGCCGCCGAGGGCCGGGCGGCAACGCAAATCTTCTTCCTCATCGGCGCCGACGCCTTTGCGGATATTGCCACGTGGTCGCGCTATCCGGCGGTGCTGGACCTCGCACATTTCGTCGTCGTCACGCGCCCGGGCACGACGCATGACGACGTGCGGACCCGCGTCCCCGCGCTTGCCGCGCGCATGACGAGCGCCGACGCGGCCGGCGCGCGCACGACGCCGGGCATCGTGCTGCTGACCGCAGACACACCCGACGTCTCGTCCACCGACATCCGCGCGCACGCGTCGCGCGGCGCATCACTCACGGGCCTGGTGACGGAGCCCGTCGAGCAGTACATTCGACGTCACGGGCTCTATGTCTGAAGCCTGGTAGGTACCTTGCATGGCGAAAACGAGTAGTGGACGTACGAAGAAGGCCCGCGTGCCGGCCGCCATCACGGCGGTCATCGACGCGGTGCGCGACAAGAAGGCCGAAGACGTCGTGGTGCTCGACCTGCGCACGTCGGATGCCTTCACGGATTTCTTCATCGTCTGCACCGGCACCAACCGCCGCCAGGTCCAGGCCATCGCCGACGGCGTCGAGATGGCGCTCAAGGCGAAGAAGGTGCGGCCCACGCACGTCGAAGGCTACGACAAGGGCGAGTGGATCCTGCTCGACTACTTCGACTTCGTGGTGCACGTCTTCTCGCCCACCGCGCGCGCCTTCTACGGCCTCGAGCGGTTGTGGGGCAATGCGACGCCGCTGTCGCTCGCCGCGCCCAGGCCGCCGAAGGCCGCCAAAGCCGCCAAGGCCGCGAAAGTCGCAGCCGACGCCGACGCCGACTGAGGCCGTCCCGCGCCGGCCACGGCGCGAAGGGCGATGATCCGCGCGCTCATCGACGGCGCGCTCGCCGCCCTGCTCGCGCCGAGTTGCGCCGTGTGTGGCGCGCTGCTCGATCGGCCACTCGACGGCGCCGCCTGTCGCACCTGCTGGACGCGCGTGGCTCGCTTCTCGCCGCCACTGTGCGCGCGCTGCGGCGATCCGCTGCCCGCCGAGCGCACGGCCGCCTCTGTCGGGGCCTGCTGCGCCGTCTGCTCGGTGGACCTCGGCGTCATTGCCGCCGCCCGCGCCCTCGGACCCTTCGAAGGCACGCTCGCCGACCTCATCCACGCCTGCAAGTACGGCCGCCGGCCGTCGATTGCCACCGGCCTCGGCCGCCTGATGCGCGATCTGCACGCCACCTGGCCCGAACGGGTCGAGGTAGTCGTGCCCGTGCCGCTGCACCCGCGGCGAGAGCGCGAGCGCGGCTTCAATCAGGCAGCGCTCGTGGCCGCGGCCCTCGGTCCGCCGGTGTGCGAGGCGCTCACGCGGCGCGTGCACACGAGCCCGCAGGCCGCCGCATCAGGCGCGGCCCGCCACGCCAACGTGCGCGGGGCCTTCACGACGAGCCGCGAGGGCCGTCACGTGCGGGGGCGGGTGGTGGCGCTCGTCGACGACGTGCTCACGACCGGCGCCACCCTGGCAGCCGCCGCCGCGGCGCTCGAGGCCGCCGGGCCGGCGCGGATCGTGGCGCTTACAGCAGCCCGAGCCGAGCTCGCACGGCGCTGAGGATGTCGTCGCGCACCTGCTCCGGCGTGCGCGTGCCATCCACGAACTGCCAGCCCGCCGCGGCGGCCTGCCGCGTGTAGCTGGCGCGCACGCGCGAGAGGAGCGGCAGATCGCGCTCGAACTTGTCGCGCGCCGCCTGCTTGCGGGCGAGCGAGGTCTCGGGCGCGATGTCGAGCAGGAACGTCAGGTCCGCCGGCGGCAGCAGACGCTGCACGTCGGTGAGCCAGGGCAGATCCAGTCCCTGCGCGTCGCCGTAGGCGAGGCTCGACGCCGCATACCGGTCGGCGACCACCATCGCCCCTTCCGACAGCCAGTTGCGGATCGCCGGCGCGTGTTCGTAGCGGTTGGCGATGTAGAGGAGCTGCAGCACGTCCGGCCCGTAGGACCGCTGCCCCTGCAGCGCCTGCCCGATCTCGGCGCCGATCGACGTCGCGTAGTCGGGGAACGACACCGTACGCACGGTGTGGCCGGCGGCGGCGAGCGCGTCCACCAGCCACTCGGCCTGGGTCTGCTTGCCGCTCTGGTCGAGGCCTTCGAAGGCGATGAGGCGTCCGCGCGTCATGAGCCCCTCCCTACGCCTCGAGCTGCAGCAGCTCGTCGAGTGTCTGCCGGCGGCGGATGGTGGTCCACGTGCCGCCGTCCACGAGCGCCTCGGGCGGCAGCGGACGCCGCAGGTAGGTCGAGCCGAGCACTGCGCCGTAGGCCCCGACATCGCGCACGGCCACGAGGTCGCCCACCTCGAGCGGCGGCAGCGCGCGGTCGCGGGCGAAGCGATCGGTGGATTCGCAGATCGGCCCGACGACATCCGACGGCTCAGTCGCGCCGGCCCGCGGCCGCAGCGGCTCGATGCGGTGGTAGGCGCCGTAGAGCGCCGGCCGCATCAGCTCGGTCATGCCGGCGTCGAGCACGACGAAGCGCCGCCCGCCGGGCACGTGTTTGATGTCGACGACCGTGGAGACGAGCACGCCGGCCGGCCCGACGATCGAGCGGCCAGGCTCGATGGCGAGCGTGAGCGGGATGTCGCCGGCCGCCTCGACGAGCGCGCGCACGTAGGCGGCGCGATCCGGCACCGGGGTTTCGTCGTACGAGATGCCGAGGCCGCCGCCGAAATCGATCTGCTCGAGCGGCACGCCGAGGGCGAGGAGCTCGCGGGCGAGGGCACTTGCGGCCTGCGCCGCCTTGCCGAGCGGCGCCAGGGTCGTAATCTGCGAGCCGATGTGGATGTGCACGCCTACCGGCGTCAGCCCGGCGCGGCGCGTCATGTCCACGAAGAGGGCCGGGGCGAGCGCGATCGGCACGCCGAACTTGTTGTCGCGCAGGCCGGTCGAGATGTGCGGATGGCTCTC
>CADEFD010000275.1 GCA_902826515.1 uncultured Acidobacteriota bacterium | reverse complement strand
CCAGCTAATGTTGGTTTCCTATCCCACCTGACTATGGCCATTGCGCGAGACCCCGATAACGTCCGCCTTCATCGCGCCTCGGCGCACTATCAGCAGGCACTACGCTTTTGGAGTTTCGGCGATGAGACCCGCGCGGTCGGTCAGCTCTGGATGGGCTTTGAGGCCCTAACACCCGTTGTCAAACGGCGAGAAATGACACGCACTGGGACCAGCTCACCCTCCGACCTCGCTGCGGCCCTCGGAATCGAACTGAAGAGTCTCGACGGCACGCTGCGGCGTACGGTGCTGTTCGAAGGCGATACGAAAGCGTACGGCGACACGAAAGAGGCATCGGACGGATTTGAGCACGGCTATCTGCCGCTCGACAAACTGCGCGTGATCGCGCGAGGCACGAGGGATGCGTCGGCGGGCTATCTCCGAAAGGCGATCATCACGCTGAGTGGCGTCCCAGAGCCCACAGCAGCCCACATGCTACGTGAGCCGTACGACACGCCAATCATTGGGTTTCCGATCACGAAGTACCTACGTGGAGTGCTGCAGGGAGGGGGGGATCCCGCGCCGCCGGGTGATCGGTATCCGTCCGTCACGTGGCGTTCTGACATCAAGACCTTTCGCCTCCGGGACGACGGTCGCAACGACGTTCAGTGGAATGAGAGTATCACCCCGAAGATCGCACCGGGGACGCAGCTCACCGCCATCCGGATCGAACTGTGGAGCGGCGACAGGATCCCGGCTGGATCGGCGACGATGCAGCGCGCTTCCATCGAGTGCAAAGGCGAGCGCTACGACCTGCCGTCGCCAGGACAGCAGCCGGCACTGACGCGATGGCCGCGGGTTCGATGGAGATTCTTCCTCCGACGACTCCGGCAGCTCATTACAGGTCGGAGCGACCGATAGGCGCCGTTCCCGGCTGGCGGACCGGCTCTTCGCCGTGTCTTGTGCCGCCTCGACGGACTATGCCGCGCCTTGAGACACTCCCGTGTAACGGCCAAGTGTCGACGAGGACCGGCTCGCGTTCCGGGTCTGGCTTGTTGCTCCGGTCGCGAATCGCGCCACGGCGCGACCACTGAGAACCCACGTGCCAGCGGCGTCGACGCTGGTTGCCCCGTGTAAGGTTCAAGCCCCTGAGGGCGTTCCAGAAATCATGGGAAGCCAGTCCACCGCTCGCGTGCGCAAGGTCGCCGGCCGATATCAGCCGGCCCAGGTGCAATGGGGTGCAAGGCGCCACGGCAACGCTGGCATTCACGACAACCACTGACGTCCCCCCGGTCCGGAGTAGCGTTTCGGTCTAGAAACGGCTTGGCGTGACGTGGCCCGTCCATCGCGAGGCACGCGCGGAACCAGAACCAACTGAAATCGGTCTGCGGGGCATGCGGGCCAAGCTAGGCCCGTCACGCCTGGGTCGCCCGTAAGGTTCGAGTCCGCGCCCGCGTTCAAGATCTAGGGCGCCCCGATTGCGCTGTACCTGTTTTGTACTGTTGCCGCTCGATGAGTTCTGACCAGAGCCGGGCGGTTCCGCTCGCCGAGCAGTGACCACTTGCCCTGAGTCTCAGGGTGCCGAACGCGGCCATATGGGCGACAGCCTCTGGTCTGCAGCCTGGTCAGTGTGCCGCCGAGCGGGGTGGTCAGTTCTGAGTGAGCCGCAACACACTCTGGCCGTCGGCTGACTAGGAGCAGGGCGCCGCCGTGGGTCAACCGTCACTGCGCGGGCACGAAGTACCCGGGCCGGGCCTTCACGTCGGCCCGCCCGCGCTTCACCCGGACGCGGACGTCGTGCCAGCCCGAGGTCACCGGGCCTGCGGGCGAATACGTGAGCAGGTAGCGGGCGCGCAGCTCGTCGAGGGCGGTCGCGAACAGTTGCCGCACGAGCCGCGGCTCCTCGGCCAGCCACTGGCGCCCGCCTCCGGCGTCCACGGCGCGCTGGAGGGACCGCGACGCCGCGGCCCATCCCACCACCCGCGACGTGTTGTCTTCCACTCGCTGCGGACGGTCCCTGAATCCCAGGCTGTGCACGACCACGCCGGAACGGCGCACGGCCTCGGCGATGCCGTCGGCATCCATCCAGCTGGCCGTGTCCGCGCCGTCGGTGAAGAGCAACACGACCGGCCTCGACGCCTCGCCCCCGGCCACGAGCTGCAGCGCCGCGAACAGCGCGTCGCGCCACGCCGTCGGGCCGTCGGCACGCAGCTGGACGAGTGCGTCCACCACCGTCTTGTGCCCGGTCGAGGGTGGCAACACGACGCGCGGCGACTGATCGAAAGTCAGCAAGCCGACCTCGTCGCTGGGGCGAAGCGCCCGCACGAGACCCGTCGCGGCGTCAACGAGCGTCGGAAGCAGCGGGCCGTCGAGGCTGGCGCTCGTGTCGAGTACCAGCAGCAGGCGAAGCGGCACGTCCTCGCGCGACACCGACGTGACGGGAGAGGTGACGCCGTTGTCGACGACCTCGAAGTCCCCGGCCGTCAGTCCGGTGACCGGCCGGTTGCCGCGCGTCACCGAGACGTCGACCCGCACCGACTCGACGCCGGCGCGGAAGACCGGTTCCTGGCCGGTGATCACGGTCGCCACGACCGCGACCACGGCCACGGCCACGGTCAGGGGCGCGGGGACGCGACCTGTCGCAACCACGCGAGATCCTCCTCCGGCACCCCGCCGCTGCGGTAGCTCCACCACTCGTCGTCCTCGCCGGGGCCGCCGTCGGGCACCGCCGCCTCGACGATCGTCCGGGCGCGTTCGACGCGCCCGGCGCGATGTTCCAGGGCGGCCAGCGCCAGCCGCGCAGTCTGCCGTCCCGGGGCGAACGACTCGATGGACTCGATGAGCGTCCGAGCGCGATCCACGTCGCCGGCCCGCTCGTACTCGGCGGCCAGGAACAGGCTGGCCAGGTACCGCTCGCCGGCTGCGGCGTTCTTATCGGACACGATCGGCTCCAGGGTGCGCCGCGCGTCGTCGTGACGATCGAGGAACCACAGCACCCGTCCCAGATGCACCGCGGTCCGATGGCGTGCCGGGTCTTTCTTCAGCGCCCCGCGATACGCACGTTCGGCCAGCGCGAGGCGCAGGCGACGCTCGTTGTTGAAGGCGATGGCCGAGTTCGTGTCGCGCGCGAGGTCGGTATCGTAGCGCTGGGCCTCGATCTCCGCGATGCGACCGTCGAGGAAATCGCCGGCCGCCGCCTGCTGAATCTGCTCGCCGGCGCGCATACGCACCCGCCGGGCCCGCGGCGTGTCGGACTGCCCCAGGAACACCGAGACGGCGGCCGCGTGCCACCGCTCGACGAACTCGGGCGCGGCGCCGGCACGCGGGTCGACCCACGGTGCGAGCAGGTGTGCGCCGAGTGTCAGGTGGTAGTCCGCGTTGCCCGCGGCCTCGATCGGCGACGAGCGTGCGACCTCCAGGTGGAAGACCGCGGCGGCGTAGGCCAGCGGCCGTTCGCCGGCTCGCGCCACATCGGCGACGGCGGCCGACAGTTCGTCGCGCGACCACGCCCCGATCAGCCGCTGCACCTCGCCGAAGCTGCGTTCCTGGTGGAAGGCCGTGACCGCGCGCGTGTAGCGGTCGCGGCGGTCGCCGGACACCGGGGTCGCCATCGGCCCGGCGGCGGCCTTCACGGGCGGCGGGGCTGCGGTCGCGATACGGTCCGTCGCCGGGGCGGCCGGCGGCGCCGCGGCGGTGGCCGTGCCGGAGACCCCGGCAGGCCGCGCGCCCGAGCCCGGCAGCGCCAGGTAGCCCGCCCGGTGTCGCACGAAGGTGCCGCGGCCGCGTCCGGGCAGCTCCACCTTCACCCGGCGATACCGGCCGTCCACGGGCCGGGACGGCACGTAGCCCAGCGTGTACTGCGTCGCCAGGTCGATGAGGATGTTCCGCGCGGCCTGACCCGCCTCGGCGCTCGACCGCGCGCGCATCAGGATGCCGCCGGCTTCATCGGCCAGCCGTTCGATCAGATTGGGCTGCGGCACCGGCGCGGGCGGCACCACGGCCTGCGGAGGCGGCAGCACCTCGGGGGGCTGCACCAGCGCGGCCCCTGACGCGCCAGAGCCCGTCAGGGGCACGTCGGGCACGACGCCGACCTCGGCATCGATGGGCACGGGCGCACCGGCCGTCGTTGTCTCGGCGCGGTTCGGGGTGCCGATGGCCACCCCGTAGATGGCGGCTTCGCTCTGGCGGCGCGTGGTCGTCAGACTGGCCAGCGACGCACGGCTGCTGTTCTCTAAGCCGTCGGTGATGACGACGATGACGTGCCGCGGATTCCTGGCCGAGTCGAGCAGGGTCAGGCCGGCGCGCACGCCGTCGACGAGCGCGGTGGCGCCAACCGGCGCATCGCCCCAGTCGGCCGACGTCAGGTCGGCCACGCGCGTCCAGGGTTGCCGCACCTCGACGCGATCGCGAAAGACCACCGCCGACACCTCGTCGCCGGGCGCGAGGCCGCCAAGCAGCGTGTCGATCGTGAGGCGCGCCAGCTGACGTCGCAGGTCGACCGCCATGCTGCCCGAGGCGTCGAGCACGACGCACAGACTCACCGGCCGCCGCCCGTGAGTCACGGCCGAGACGGTCTGAGGCCGGCCGTCCTCGAGTACACGGAAGTCGGCGGCCGTAAGTCCGTCCACGGGACGATCGCGAACGAGGTCGACCACGCTCACGCCGAGCGTCACCATGTCGACGCCCGCCCGGAACGTCGGCTGTTCCTGCGCGGCCGCCTCCGCCGCCGACAGCGTCGCCGACAGCGCCAGCATGCCGGCGGGCAGCACCCGTCGAGCGCGCTCGGTCACGTTCGCAAGGAGCGTCCTGTACACCACAAGCGGTGCCCTCGTGTCGGGAAAGAGTATA
>CADEFD010000274.1 GCA_902826515.1 uncultured Acidobacteriota bacterium | reverse complement strand
CGCGACACCTTCAAGGTGCCGAAGGCCGGCGTCATCGCCGGCTGCATGGTCAGCGAAGGCGTCATCACCCGCAAGGGCGACGTCCAGGTGCGCCTCATCCGCGACGGCCAGATGGTGTGGGAAGGCAAGCTCGCCTCGCTGCGCCGCTTCAAGGACGACGTCAGCGAGGTCAAGACCGGGTTCGAGTGCGGTATCGCGCTCGCCGGCTACAACGACATCAAGGTCGGCGACGTCATCGAAGTGTTCCAGATGGAGCGCGTCGCGAGCACGGCCTAAGCGGCCGCGGAGGGGACGATGGCCGTCGTGCTGCTGACGATCGAGCTGCACGTCCCCTTCGCGCAGTCGCTCAAGGACAAGCGGATGATTCTGCGCGGCGTGAAGGATCGCGCCGCGAAGTTCAACGTCAGCGTGGCCGAGATCGACCACCACGACCTCTGGCAGCGCGCCACCCTCGGCGTGGTCGCCATCGCCACCGACGGCGCGCACGCCGAACGGGAGCTGCAGGCCGTGGTCAACGAGATCGAACGCCACGAGCCCGGCTTCATCACCCGCACCGAGATCGAGCACCTCGCCTGACGGCCGACGGCCGCCCTGTCTTTTCCCGAGACCCGGTCCCCGGGCCCCGAGCCCCGCTAGAATCAGATATGCCCCTCAGCCATCGCACCGAGCGGATCGCCGAGCAACTGCGCGAAGAGGTCAGCCAGATCCTCGCCACCGAGGTCGCCGACCCCGGGGTCGGGCTGGTCACGGTCACGCGCGTGAAGGTGACGCCCGATCTGTCGCTCGCGCGGGTCTACTGGACCCTGCTCGGCGACGACGCCGAGCGCAAGCGCACCACCAAGGCCCTGCAGCGGGCCGCCGCGTTCGTGCGCCACGTGCTGGCCACGCGCGTCACGCTGCGGCGCGTGCCCGAGGTGTTTTTCCAGTACGACGAAGGCCTCGCCGCCCATCAGCGCGTCGAGGAGCTCCTGCACGAGATCCACGAAGCCGACGCCGCCCGCGTGCAGGACACCGCCGCGGCTCCGGCCGCCGAACCGACCGCGCCGGCCGCCCCCGCCGCCCCCGAGCCGCATGACCCCGACACCACCGCCTGATCCGGCGTTCGCCGACATCGTCGCGCGCCTCGCGCGCGCCACGCGCATCGTCGTCTCGTCACACGAACGGCCGGATGGCGACGCCATCGGTTCAGGGATGGCCCTCGTGCTGGCGCTGCGGGCCCTCGGCAAGGACGCGCGGATGGTGATGTGCGGCGTGCCGCCGGCCTACCTCCAGCCCTTCCCCGCCGTGGACGGCCTGTGGGTCACGCGTCACGTGGACGAGACGTTCGACGCCGCCGTCATCATGGAATGCGGGGACCTGAGCCGCACCGGCGTCACCGGCCTCGACCGTTCCCCGGTGCTCAACATCGATCATCATCCCGGCAACACGCGCTACGGCGCCGTGAACTGGGTGGACGAATCGGCCGCGGCCTGCGGCGAGCTGGTGTACCCGCTCGTGACCGCGCTCGGCGCGCCGGTCAGCGCCGACGTCGCCACGCACATCTATCTCGCGATCCTGACGGATACGGGCTCGTTCCACTTCTCGCACATGTCGCCGCGCACCTTCGAGATCGCCGCGCGCTGCGTGGAAGCGGGCGCGCAGCCGGCGTGGATCGCGCGCACACATTACGACAGCAATCGCATGGCGCGGGTGCGGCTCTTCGGCAGCGTGCTCTCGGGCATGGTCGTGGATGCCTCCGGCCAGATCGCGCTGCTCGCCATCACGCCGGAGATGGCGGCCGCCGCCGATGGCAGCTACGACGACACCGAAGGCCTCATCAACTTCCCGCTCTCGGTGAAGGCGGTGCGGGCGGTGGCGTTCTTCAAGCAGGCCGAGACGCCTGAACAGTGGCGGGTCAGCCTGCGCTCCAAGGGCGCGGTGGACATCGGCAGGATCGCCGCCGCGCACGGCGGTGGCGGGCATCGCAACGCCGCGGCCTGCGCGCTCGCCGGATCGCTGCCCGAGGTGCAGGCGCGCGTGATGCGCGCCCTCGAGCAGGCCGTGACCGACGCCGGCGTCGAGCCGTGAGCGCGCCGCCCGACGGCGTCCTGGTGGTCGACAAGGGCCAGGGTCCGACCTCGCACGACGTCGTGGCCGTGGCGCGCCGCGCCCTCGCGACGTCGCGTGTCGGCCACACCGGCACGCTCGATCCGATGGCCACCGGCGTGCTCGTGCTCGTGGCCGGCCGCGCCACGCGCCTGGCCCGCTTCATGACGCACGACGTGAAGGGGTACGTCGCCCAGGTCACGTTCGGCCGCTCGACCACGACGTATGACGCCGAGGGGGAGGTCACGCGCGACACCGGCAGCGTGCCCGACCACGCCGGGCTCACGGCGCTCGTGGCCACGATGAGCGGCCCGCAGCTCCAGACGCCGCCGGCCTATTCCGCCAAGAAGGTCGGCGGCGAAGTGGCGCACAAGGCGGCGCGGCGCGACGCCCCGCTGGTACTCGCGCCGGTGCCGGTGGTCGTGCATGCGCTGACTCTCGATGCCTACGACGACGGCGTCGCCACGCTGACGATGACGGTCTCGGCCGGCTTCTACGTGCGGGCGCTCGCGCACGCCCTGGGCGAGGCGCTCGGCGCCGGCGCGCACCTCTCGGCCCTGCGCCGCACACAAGCCGGCGCCTTCGGTCTTGCCGACGCGGTGAGCTGGGAGACGCTGGCCACGGCGGCCCGCGGCACGCTCACGACGGCGCTGCTGCCGATCGACCGCATGCTCCCGGAGTTCCCCGCCGCGCACCTCACCGCCGAGGCGGCGGCGAAGGTCCGCCATGGCCAAAGTGTGCAGGCGACGATCACGGGCGACGCCGGCGACGGGCCGGTCCGCCTGCTCGACGAGGGCGGCCACCTCATCGCGATGGCCGAAGCCGCTGGCGCCGGCGACGGTGCCCGAAGGATTTTGCAGCCCGTCGTCGTCCTGGGCTAAGATGAAGGGTCATCCTGCGCTTCAAAACGCAGACATACGGCGGCGTGGAGCACCGGCAGCCCCGGGTTCTGGGCCGTTCGTGGAGGTAGTAGACGTGGCACTGACGAAAGACAAGAAGACCGCTCTCATCGATTCGTACCGCACCCACGGCACGGATACCGGATCGCCCGAAGTCCAGGTGGCGATTCTCAGCGAACGTATCACCTACCTGACCGAACACTTCAAGAGCCACGCGAAGGATCACCACTCGCGCCGCGGCCTCCTGAAGCTCGTCGGCCAGCGCCGGCGCCTGCTCGACTACCTGAAGAGCAAGGACACCGACCGCTACGCAGAGCTCATCAAGAGGCTCGGCATCCGCAAGTAGCCGCGTCCATCACGTCCGGGTCCTCCGGACGTGGACAGACCGCAGCACTATCGGCGACGGCCACCGCGCTCCGCACCATGCGGAGGCCCGGGGCCGTCGCGCCGACAAGCCCGGGGAACGTGACCCCGGCATCGAGGTTTCCAATGATCAAACGCGAGATTCAGATCGGCCAGCACACCCTCTCCATCGAGACGGGCAGACTGGCCAAGCAGGCCGACGGCGCCGTCGTCGTGCGCATGGGCGACACGATGGTGCTCGTCTCGGCCTGCCACGCTTCAAGCGCCCGCGAGGGCATCGATTTCCTGCCGCTCACCGTGGACTACCGTGAGTACACCTACGCCTCGGGCCGCATCCCCGGCGGCTTCTTCAAGCGCGAAGGCAAGGCGACGGAGAAGGAAACCCTCACGAGCCGCCTGATCGACCGTCCGATCCGCCCGCTCTTCCCCACCGGCTGGAGCTTCGAGACGCAGGTCATCGCGTTCGTGCTCTCGGCCGACACGGATCACGACTCGGACGTCCTCGCGATCACCGGCGCCTCGGCGGCGCTGGCGCTCTCGGAGATGCCGCTCGAGAAGACGATCGCCGGCGTGCGCGTGGGTCTCGTGGACGGCAAGTTCGTCGTCAACCCGACGTTCCCCGAGCGCAAGCAGAGCCGCCTCGATCTCACGGTGGCCGGCAGCAAGGACGGCATCGTGATGGTCGAAGCCGGCGCGCAGGAGGTGACGGAAGACGAAGTCATCCAGGCGCTCGAGACGGCGCACGCGGCCATCAAGGACATCTGCGCGATGATCGACCAGCTGGCGGCCGAAGCCGGCCGCAAGAAGCTGGCGAAGCCCGAAGTGAAGGTGGACGACGCCTTCCAGCAGATGCTCGAAGCCAAGGCGCTCGCGCCGCTCACCGCGGCCATGCGCATCAAGGGCAAGATCGAGAACTACGCCACCGTCGCGAAGGTCGAGAAGGAAGTCATCGCCGGCCTCCCCGAGGATCAGGCGAACCGCAAGGGCGAAGCCAAGGGCCTGCTGCACGCGCTGCAGGAGAAGGTGCTCCGCACCGAGATCCTCGACCGCAACGTGCGCCTCGACGGCCGCAAGTTCGACGAGATCCGCCCCATCGCGATCGAGACCAAGGTGCTGCCCCGCGTGCACGGCTCGACCGTGTTCACCCGCGGCGAGACCCAGGCCCTCGTCACCGCGACCCTCGGCACCGCCGACGACCAGCAGAAGATCGAGATGGTGGACGGCGAGACGTGGAAGCGCTTCATGCTCCACTACAACTTCCCGCCCTTCTCGGTCGGCGAAGTGAAGCCGATGCGCGGCCCCGGCCGTCGTGAAATCGGTCACGGCGCGCTCGCCGAGCGCGCGCTCGCGCCGATGATGCCCGCCGAAGCCGACTTCGCCTACACCGTGCGCATCGTGTCGGACATCCTCGAGTCGAACGGCAGCTCGTCGATGGCCTCGGTGTGCGGCGGCTCGCTGGCCATGATGGACGCCGGCGTGCCGCTCAAGGCGC
>CADEFD010000273.1:1721-4873 GCA_902826515.1 uncultured Acidobacteriota bacterium | reverse complement strand
AGACGAGTGGTTCAACTACAAGGCGGCGTTCGAAGCCTTCATCACCGTGAAGGACGCGGCGGAGTCGGCGAAGCTGCAGCAGTTCGCGGCGGCGCTCCAGGAGATCGAGAACAACCTGCCGATTGCGCCGGCGCTGCGCAATCCGAAGATCGGCGAGCTGGCGCCGATCGCCGTCGTCAACACGGTGTTCTCGGCCGGTGACGGCAACCGCGGCGTGCAGACGGCCGCCTTCAACCTGCCGAACGACGAGCGTGTCGTGGCGGTCAAGGGCAGCAAACGCGTCATGCTGAAGAACAACCAGCAGGCCAAATTCGATACCGTGCTGCTGCCCATCGCGCAGGTGGCCCTCGCCCCGGCGGACCGCCCGAACGTGGCCTTCGATGCCTTCTTCACGCACATCCTGATGCACGAACTCGTGCATGGCCTCGGCCCGCGCAGCATCTCGATAGGCGGCCGCGCCACCACCGTGCGCCAGGAACTGAAAGAGACGTCGAGTGCGATCGAAGAAGCCAAGGCCGACATCACCGGCCTCTTCGCGCTGCAGTTCCTCATCGACAAGGGACAGTTGCCGAAGGAGATGGAACGCACGATGTACACGACGTTCCTGGCCTCGGCGTTCCGATCGATCCGCTTCGGCATCACCGAAGCGCACGGGCGCGGCCAGGCCGTGCAGCTCAACTACCTGCTGGATCGCGGCGCGTTCGTCGTGAATGCCGACGGCACGTTCGCCGTCGTCGCGGACAAGGTGCGGGAGGCCGTGACCGCGCTGGCGCGCGAGATCATGACGCTGCAGGCGGCGGGCGACTATACGGCCGCGAAGACGATGCTCGACACGCTCGGCATCATCCGGCCCCAGACGCAGGCCGTGCTCGACAAGCTGAAGGGTGTGCCGGTGGACATCGCGCCGCGCTTCACGTCGGCGGCGGCGCTGCTGTCGGCCTACTAGCCGGCGCTCACACGCCGGCAACGACGAGCGTGGGCACGTCGGCTTCAGTCATCACGCGGTAGGCCGTGGCGCCGAGCCGGTGCTGGCCGCCGCCGCGCGAGACCACCAGCAGGCCGGCGTTCCTGTCGCGCACCATCGCGGCGATCCCGGCGGGCACGTTGCCGCGCCGGACGTCGATGAGCGCGTCGGCCGCCCCAGGCACCGTCCGCGCCACGGCGTCGAGTTGCGCGCGCGCCGCGTCGCTTGACTCCGCGGTCTGCGAGGCGGCGCCGAAGGGCCACCAGGCCGGCGCCGGCACGTCGTGGCACACATGACCGAGGGTGAGCGGCACGCTGCAGGCGGCGGCCCATTCGGCGGCCGTCGCCGCCACCGTCGTGTCGGCCGCGTCGAGGCCGACCGCGGCCACGACCTGGCCGAGGGTGAAGCGGGCCGAGCCCTGTTCCACGCTCATCCGCTCCGGCGCGTACTCCGGCACGGCGAGCACCGGCACGTGCGCCGCGCGCACGATCCGCTCGGTGGTCGAGCCGAACATCAGGCGTCCGGCGCCGCCGAGGCCCCGCGTGCCCATCACGATGAGCTCGGCGCCGGCCCGTTCGGCCGAGGCGAGAATCTCGTCGGCCGGCACGCCGGTGACGATGTCGATGGCCGGCAGCAGGGGAGAGGCCGCGGCCGGCATCCGTCCGAGCGTTTCCTGCAGCGCCTCTTCCACCTGGTCGCGCAGCGACTCACCGTAGCCCGAGGCCTCGGCGCCCGCCACGAGCATCGGGTCGTTGATGGTCACGACGGTGAGGTGGCCGCCGAAGGCGCCGGCGATCGCGAGCGCGTGCCGCAGGGCCCGCTCGCTGTGCGCCGAGAAATCGATGGGGCAGAGGATGGACGTCGGAAGGGACATTCGGGTCGATGCCTTGAGGAAGGGCGCTAGCGCGTGGTCGGGGCCGGCCCCGCCTGCACGGCTTTGGCCGTGAGCGGCGCCTTGCCGTTGCCGATGTTCACGACGACGCGGTCGCCCACCTTCAGATCCGCGGCCGCGATCTTCGTCTTGCCGCGGGTGATCTTCGTCGTGGCGACGATCGACACGGTGGAGACGGCGCCGTCCTTGGTGGCCCGCACCACCATGCGCGCGGCCGTGATCTCGGTGATGGTGCCGAGGAGCTTGTGATCGTGTCCTTCGTGCGCGAACGCCGGCGCGGCGGGCAGGGCGACACAGGCGAGGGCGGAAACGAAGGCGCGGCGGTTCATCGGCAGCTCCAGTCGGCGAATCAGTGCGGGTGCCCCGGCAGCGGATCGGGCACGTCCAGTGTACCAGACAGGAAGCGGCGTTCCTCCTCGAGCGCGCGCCACTCGGCGCGGCCGCGCGGGTTCAGGTCTTCCATCTCGAGGAGGTCGGCGTCCGTGAGCGCGGGGAGCTGGCGGATGAAGCGCACGAGCCGCCAGGAGGCCGCTTCGCCGTCGCGGGTGCCGGTCGTCCACGCCGGCATGCCGGTGAGCTTCACGCCGTGTTCGATGAGCGCGAAGAGTTCGCCGTCGCTGAGGTCCTGCGTGGCGGCCTGACGCATGTCGGGCGCTTTGGGGTAGAGGCCGCGACCCATCGGCGTGTCGCCGGAGCCGTCGTTGGCGTGGCAGCTCGCGCAGTGATCGGCCCAGTGCGCTCTGCCGTCGGCGAGGGATTCCGCCGTGGACGGCACGGGATTGGTGCGCGCCCGGAGTGCGGCCGGGATCAGGTAGTGACGCGCCGCGCGCGCCAGCGTCGTTTCAATCGGGCCCGGCGTGGCGGTGGCGCGCACGCCCTGCGAGACGAACCACAGGCCGCCGATCGTGGTTGCGAGACCCACGACCGCACAGAGGTGCCAGAGCGCGCGCACGAGTGTCACTGCATCTCCCGCGAAGTGGACGAAGCGGTGGCCGGGGCGCGGCCGCGGCCGGCCGGTGTCAGTTCACCGAACAGGAGCCGGGCCCATCCGGATGCCCGCACGACCCGCAGGGACCTGCCGCCATCGGCGCGCGTCCGGCGCGCGACCCGGGCGCCGACACCGCGAACACCGAGAGCTGCTTCTCGAGCTTCTGCCCGTGACAGGCGGGGCACTCGAACGTGGTCGATTCGCGCACGAGCAGCTCGAAGCCGTGGTCGCAGTCCTGGCAGCGGTATTCGTAGAGCGGCATGGGGACAGGATAGCGCAGGTGTCTGGTGACCAGCAGGGAACAGGGA
>CADEFD010000273.1:0-1621 GCA_902826515.1 uncultured Acidobacteriota bacterium | reverse complement strand
GAGCGGCATGGGGACAGGATAGCGCAGGTGTCTGGTGACCAGCAGGGAACAGGGAACAGGGAACAGGGAACAGGATGCGATACTGGCGCCGTGTCCCCGAACCGGTGTCCCCCCAGTCCCTAGGTCCCTGGTCCCTGCTCCCTAGGTCCCTTCGTCCCTGGTCCCTGGTCCCTGTCCCCTGTCTCCGAATATGCCCTACGCCGCCGTCATGCCCGCCCCGCATCAGCCCGTCGAGATTCGCGAGTTTCCCGAGCCCGACATCGCGCCGGGCGGGATGTTGCTGCGCACCGAATACTCCGAGGTCTGCGGCACCGATGTCCATCTCTGGCACGGGCGGCTGTCGGGCGTGCCGTATCCGCTGATACCCGGGCACGTGTCGATCGGGTTCGCGGAGAAGATCCGCGGCGAGGTCATGGGCGGCGACCAGCAGCGCCTGAAGGAAGGCGACCGCGTGGTGTTCTTCGACGTGCACCGCACGTGCGGCCGCTGCTACGCCTGCGCCGTCACGCACACCCCCACGAAGTGTCCGTCGCGCAAGGTCTACGGCATCACCGACGGCGCGAACGACGGCCTCTTCGGCGGCTGGAGCGAGGCGATCTATCTCGAGCCCGGCGTCATCGCCGCGCGGCTGCCCGATGCCGTACGCTCCGAGGACTACATCGGCGGCGGCTGCGGCCTCATCACCGCCGTGCACGCCATCGATCGCGCCGCGCTGAAGCTTGCCGACAGCGTGCTCGTGCAGGGCACCGGCGCCGTGGGCCTCAGCATCGTGGCGCTGGCGCGGCTCTCGGGCGCCGGCGTCGTCATCGCGATCGGCGCGCCCGGCGACCGTCTGGATCTTGCGCGGCGCATGGGTGCGGACCTCACGCTCGACGTCACCACCAGCACGCCAGCCGAGCGCCTCGAGCGGGTGCACGCGGCGACCGGCGGTCGCGGCGTGGACGTGGGTATCGAAGCGTCGGGCGCGCCGGCGGCGGTCGAAGAAGCGCCGGTGCTCATCCGCGACGGCGGCCGCTACGTTATCGCCGGGCACTACACCGACGCCGGCCCGAGCGCCGTGAACGCGCACCAGCACATCAACCGCAAACATCTCGAGATCCGCGGCTGCTGGGGCAGCGAGGCCGGCCACTTCCTGCGCGCCCTCCAGGTGCTGGAACGCCACGCCGCGGTGGTGCCGTTCCGCGACATCGGGGGCCGGATCTACGCCCTCGACGAACTGAACCAGGCGCTCGCCGACGCCGAGTCGTACGCGATCCCGAAGGCCCTCGTGGCCCCGCAGAGGCGCGCCCGGGCCTGACGGCCGGGCCGGGCACAGCGGGCGTCCGAATTTACGCCCGGCGGTGCCGGCGCGGCGGGACGGCCCTGTATACTGGGAGGATGTCTGAATCCCGAACGGCCGCATCGAGCGGACGCACCATCGCCAATCCGCTCCGCCGTAACGTGGCGATCATCGCGCACGTCGACCACGGCAAGACGACCCTGGTCGACGCCATGTTCCGCCAGTCGGGCGTGTTCCGCGCCAACGAGCGCGTCACCGAACGCGCCATGGACAGCAACGAGCTCGAACGCGAGCGCGGCATCACGATTCTCGCCAAGAACTGCGCCGTGCACTACGGCGAGG
>CADEFD010000272.1 GCA_902826515.1 uncultured Acidobacteriota bacterium | reverse complement strand
ACGCGCACGCAGCAGGGCGACCTGATGCTCTGCGCCTACGCCTCGCACGGCGACACGCGCCACATCTGCATCTATCCGGCCGACCCGAAGGAAGCCTTCGAGTTCGCGGCGAAGAGCTTCGACCTCGCCGAACGTTTCCAGACGCCGGTCTTCGTGCTGACGGATCTCGACATCGGCATGAACGACTGGATGGTGCCGAAGCTGACCTGGGACGACACCTACCGGCCCGACCGCGGCAAGGTGCTCTCGGCCGAGGAGCTCGAATCCGCGAAGAGCTTCTACCGTTACCTCGACATCGACGGCGACGGTGTGCCGCAGCGGTCGCTCCCCGGGGTGCACCCGAAGGGGGCGTACTTCACGCGCGGATCGGGCCACAACAAGTTCGGTGCCTACACGGAAGACTCGGACGAGTACCAGGAGGTGCTCGACCGCGTGAACCGCAAGATCCAGAACGCGGCCAAGGCCCTGCCGGCGCCCATCATCAGGAAGACCCCCGGCGCGAAGATGGGCCTCATCACGGTGGGCGGCTGCCACGCCGCCTGCATGGAAGCGCTCGACCTGCTCGCGAAAGACGGCATCCACCTCGATTACATGCGCGTGCGCGGCTTCCCGTTCGGCGACGAGGTGCAGCAGTTCCTCGCCGACCACGAGGTGCACTTCGTGGTCGAGCAGAACCGTGACGCGCAGCTGCGCAGCCTGCTGATGCTCGATACGGGCACCCCCATCACGAAGCTCGAATCGGTGCGCTACTACGCGGGGTTCCCGATGAGCGCCCACCATGTCATCTCGGGTGTGAAGGCGAAGCTGGAGAAGGCGGCATGACCTACATCGCAAAACCCAAGGTGCACCACCCGTCGCTGAAGAAGAACGCGCTCGGGCTGACGCGCCGCGACTACGAAGGCGCCATCACCACGCTGTGCGCCGGCTGCGGCCACGACTCCATCACGGCCGCGATCGTGCAGGCGTTCTGGGAGCTCGACATCGCGCCGCACACGGTGGCGAAACTCTCGGGCATCGGCTGCTCGTCGAAGACACCGGCCTACTTCCTCAAGGAAGCGCACGGCTTCAACAGCGTGCACGGCCGCATGCCGGCGATTGCGACCGGCGCCGGTGCCGCCAACCAGACGCTCACGATGATCGGCGTCTCGGGCGACGGCGACTCGCTCTCGATCGGCCTCGGCCAGCTCTGTCACGCGATTCGCCGCAACGTGAACATGCTCTACGTGCTCGAGAACAACGGCGTGTACGGGCTCACGAAGGGACAGTTCTCGGCCTCGGCGGACCCGGGCTCGATGAGCAAGAAGGGCGAAGCCAACACGATGGACGCCATCGACAGCGTGCTGCTCGCGCTGACGCTCGGCGCCACCTTCGTGGCCAGGAGCTTCTCGGGCGACAAGGCGCAGCTCGTGCCGCTCATCAAGGCCGGCCTCGCCCACAAGGGCTTCGCGTTCATCGACGTGATCTCGCCATGTGTCACCTTCAACGACCATGAGGGCTCGACCAAGAGTTACGCCTACACCCGTGAACACCAGGTGGAAGTGGTGCAGGCGGACTTCGTGCCCATGCGCGAAGAGATCACGGCGGAGCAGACACCCGGCGCGGCCAAGAGCGTGATGATGCACGACGGCAGCTGGGTGACCTTCCGCAGCGTGGCCGAGAACTACGACGCCACCAACCGCGACGCCGCCTACAACTTCATCCGCGAGCGCCAGAAGGAGCACGAAGTGCTCACCGGGCTGCTCTACATCTCGGCCGACTCGCGCGACATGGCCGAGCAGAACGCGATCGTCCCGGGGCCGCTCACGAACCTGCCGTTCGAGACGCTCTGCCCGGGCAGCGCCGAGCTCGACAAGCTGATGGCGCGCTTCCGGTAGCGCGCCCGTTCCCCCGTCGTTCGAACCGCCGACCCCCTCCCTGGCGGCGCGTGCCGCCATTGGTGACAGGAGTCCCGATGTCTCGAACTCTCGCGCTCGTCGCGGTCCTGCTCGGGGCCGCCGTGTCCGTGTCTGCGCAGGTGCTGCCGGACGACGTCTCGTCGATGCCGTGGGTCGTCGACGGGGGCTCCGTGGAAGCCGCGGTGCGCTCCGGAGACACGGTCGTGCTCGGTGGCACGTTTCACCGAGTCGCCAGGCGGAGCGATGTCATCGGGCCGTTTGTCGTCATCGACGCGACGAGCGGCGCGCTCGTGGCCGGTGCACCCGACCTGGCACGCAGCGTGGTGGCGGCGGCGGCGGATGACGGCGCCGGCGGCTGGTATCTGGCCGGCACCATCTTTCGTGACGGCGGCTCCGTCAGTGGCCTCGTGCACGTCGACGGCACGGGACGCCGCGTGCCTGGGTTCGCGCCGGATGGCCAGGAGTTCTTCGGCATCCAGTCGGTGGTTCGTGCCGGCAACGTACTGTATCTCGGCGGACAGTTCACCACGATCGGCGGTGTGCCGAGGAGCCATCTGGCGGCGTTCGACCTTGTCACGCAGACGCTCCTGCCGTGGAACCCCGGTGTGACGGGAGCCATGGTGCAGACGCTGGCGGTCGATGGCTCGACGGTCTATATCGGCGGAACGTTCACGGCCGTGGGCGGCAGTCCGCGCACGGGCTTGGCCGCGGTGGATGCCGTCACCGGTGCGGTCCAGCCGTGGGCACCGGTGCTTACGGGGAGCCTGCCGGGCGTGCGCGTGTTCGCGCAGACCGCCGACGGCGTGATCGTGGGTGGCGTGTTCGACGCCGTTGATGCCGCTCCACGCACGAGCCTCGCTGCCTTCCGCAAGTCCGACGGCGGGCTCACGGCCTTCGCTCCGGTCATTGGCGGCGGCCTGCAGCTCGTGACCGGGCTGTCGGCGGCAGGCGGGACGCTCTATGTGGGCGGCTCGTTCGATGCGGTCGGGGGCAGCGCGCGGCAGAGCCTGGCCGCCCTCGACCTCACCTCCGGCGCGACGCTTCCCTGGGCGCCAGGGCGCGGCGGGATCGTCTTCGGAGTGCGTGCCGTTGGTAGCCGCGTCTTCGCGGTGGGCGAGTTCACGACCACCGCCGGCGTTACCGCGTTCACGAGCTTCGACGGCACGACCGGCCAGATCGTGCCAGGCCTCGAGCCGGGTATCGGCGGTGAGTCGCGCGTGCTCGAGGTGTCCGGCGGGCGGGTATTGGCCGGCGGCGGCTTTGCGACCTATCGCGCCCGGCCCTCTCGTGGGCTCGCGGCCATCGATGTGTCCACGGGGCAACTGCGGCCCCTGCCCGAGGTCGTGGGATCCGTGAGTGCCCTGGCGCTCAGCGGCAGCACGCTCTTCCTTGCCGGCAGCTTCACGCGCGTTGGCGCCGACACACGCTTCGGCGTGGCAGCCATCGACCTGGCGTCGGGCACTGTGTTGCCCCTGGCTCCGGTGGTGGAGGCCAGGGCGCCGATGTTTCCCCTGGCGCTCGTGAACGCGATCGCTGTTGATGCGGGACGCGTGTGGTTCGCGGGGCACTTCTCGCATGTCGATGGACAGCCGCGCGCGTCGGTCGCGGCCGTGCACACCGCAAGCGGGCTGATCGACGCGTTCACGCCGCCGGCGCTCAACGTGACCGCGCCGGGGATTGCGACGCTGGCCGTCGCCTCCGGCAAGGTCTGGGCGGCGGGTGAAGTCACGGTGGCCGCGCCGTCTCGCAGCCGGCTCGTGGTACTCGACGCGGTGACCGGCGCGCTCGACGCGCTGGCGCCCGAACCGGATGCCGCGGTGCGGCGACTCGTGGCCGACGCGGACGGCATGTACCTGGCCGGATGGTTCACGCAGGTCGGCGGCGCGCCACGCCCGGGTCTCGCGCGTTATTCACCGGCCGGCACCCTCACCGCGTGGCCGGCTCCGGGCATCTCTGGTGATGGTGCGCTTGATGTGGCGGGCGGACTGGCGGTGGCCACCGTCTCGCGCCTCAACGGTGTCGCCAACGTCACCACCGCCGCGCTCGATCCGGTGGTCGGGCTGCCGCTGGCATGGACGCTGCCGCAAGGCGGGACGTACAGCAACCTTTGGGCGTCGGACGCCGGAGTGCTTGCCGCCGGCGAGCGGGTGGGGCGGCCCCTCGTGTCGCCGTCGCACTTCGCCCGACGCACCGGCTCAGCGACGCCTGCCGCTCTCACGGACCTCGGGGCGTTCCTGCAGGGCAGCCGCCTCACCCTGCGGTGGTCACCCTCCGCAAGCGGCGCGTTGCCCACCGCCTACCGGCTCGACGTCGGCACGGCGCCGGGCGCAGCCAACCTCGCGTCCGTGCCGCTCGGCCGCACGCCGGAGTTCGTCGTGGATGCGCCGCCGGGCCAGTACTTCGTCCGCGTCAGCCCTGTGGCAAGCGGCGTCGTGGGTCGCGGGTACCGCGACATTGCGTTCACGGTGGGTGCCGGGTGTGTCACCCCGCCCGCGCCGCCCGTTCTTTCGGCCACCGGTGTGCCGCCCGTGCTTGCGTGGGCGGCGGCAGATGGCGTTGCACCCACGGGCTACGAACTGCGCGCCGGTGCCACGCCCGGCGTGCTCGACCTCGTGCGGCTCCCGCTCCCGGCCTCGGCGTCGACGTTCTCGACGGCGGGTGCGCCGCCCGGAACCTACTACGTCGCCGTCGCGACGGTGAATGCCTGTGGCGTCAGCGTCCTCTCGAACGAGGTCGCTGTCGTGGTGCCGCCACCGGGCGCCCCGGCCGCGCCGACGGCGCTCGCGGCCACGGTCAGTGGCCGCACCGTGTCACTGTCATGGACGCCGCCCGCGGGCGCCATCACCGGCTACGTGCTCGAAGCGGGCTCGGCGCCCGGACTCGCCAACATCATCCCCGGGCTCGCGCTCGGCGGTGCGCCCGGCATCGTGGCGCCGAACGTGCCGCCCGGCACCTACTACGTGCGTGTGCGCGCGGCGAACGGA
>CADEFD010000271.1 GCA_902826515.1 uncultured Acidobacteriota bacterium | reverse complement strand
GGCATCTTGAGCGCCGCCGCCTGGTCGAGCAGCTCGTCGATGCGGCAGGCGCCGTCGAGCAGCGAGAACTCGGTGTGACAGTGCAGGTGAACGAAGTCAGACATCATTCCCACTCGATGGTGGACGGCGGCTTGGAGCTGATGTCGTAGGTGACGCGGTTGATGCCGCGCACCTCGTTGATGATCCGGCGCGACACCGTCTTGAGCAGCGCATACGGCAGCTCGGCCCAGTCGGCGGTCATGAAGTCCGAGGTCTGCACGGCGCGCAGCGCCACGACGTAGTCGTAGGTGCGGCCATCCCCCATCACGCCCACGCTCTTCACCGGAAGGAACACCGCGAAGGCCTGGCTCGTGAGGTCGTACCAGCTCCGGCCGGTGGCGTCGTCGTGCCAGCGCCGAAGTTCCTCGATGAAGATGGCATCGGCGCGGCGCAGCAGGTCGGCGTACTCGCGCTTCACCTCGCCGAGGATGCGCACGCCGAGGCCGGGCCCGGGAAACGGATGGCGCTGCACCATCTCGGCCGGCAGGCCGAGCGCGATGCCGAGTTCGCGCACTTCGTCCTTGAAGAGATCGCGCAGCGGCTCGAGCAGCTTGAGGCCCAGTTCCGCCGGCAGGCCGCCCACGTTGTGGTGGCTCTTGATGGTGACGGCTTTTTTCGTCCTGGCGCCGCCCGACTCGATGACGTCCGGATAAATCGTGCCCTGGGCGAGGAAGGTCGCACCCTTGTGGCCGCCGGTGCCGGCCTTGAGCGTGGCCGCTTCGGCCTTGAAGACCTCGACGAACTCGCGGCCGATGATCTTCCGCTTCTGTTCCGGGTCGGTGACGCCGGCGAGATGGCCGAGGAACTGCGCGCTGGCGTCCACGTGGATGACGCGCGCGTGCAGGCGGCCGACGAACATCTCCATCACCAGCCGGCCTTCGTCCTGCCGCAGCAGGCCGTGATCGACGAACACGCACGTGAGCTGGTCGCCGATGGCGCGATGGATGAGCGCGGCCGCCACACTCGAGTCGACGCCGCCCGAGAGGCCGAGGATGACCTCCTCGTCGCCCACCTGCCGGCGGATGGCCTCGACCGCCTCGGTGATGTGATCGCGCATCACCCAGTCGGGCGTGGCGCCGCAGATGTCCACGACGAAGCGCCGCAGGATGGCCGCGCCCTGGCGCGTGTGTGTGACCTCGGGGTGGAACTGCACGCCATAGAAACGGCGGGCGTCGTCGGCCATCGCGGCAATCGGGCAGCTCGGCGTGGAGGCCATGAGCGCGAAGCCGGGCGGCAGCGCGGTGACCTTGTCGCCGTGGCTCATCCACACGTTGAGCACGGCCTCGCCGCTGGCGTCGCGTGCGTCTTCGATGCCGGCGAGGAGGGCGGCGTGGCCAAACGCGCGCACTTCGGCGAAGCCGAACTCGCGGTGGCTGCTCGGTTCGACCTGCCCGCCCTGCTGCACGGCCATCGTGAACATGCCGTAGCAGATGCCGAGCACCGGCACGCCCAACTCGAAGACCGCCTGCGGCGCCCGCAGTTCCTGCGCTTCGTAGGTGCTCGCGTGGCTGCCCGAAAGGATGACGCCCTTCACGGCGTGGTCGCGGGCGTAGGCGCGCACCCACTCGTCGCTCACGTCGCACGGATGCACTTCGCTGTAGACGTGCGCCTCGCGCACGCGGCGGGCGATGAGCTGGGTGACCTGCGAGCCGAAATCGAGAACGAGGATGGTCTGATGTGCCACGGGTGTCGGAGTCGGGATGCGGGCCGGACGCGGCGCGGACGCGGGCGTCGCCGGTATTATATCGGGGTGCCGCGGGTTGCCATCGCAGGATGTCGCGCCGGCGGGGCCGCGCTGCTGCTGGCCCTGCTGACCCTGGTGCCGGCGCCGACCCTCGCGCAGGCGCCTGCCCAGCCGCCCTCCGCGGCGCCGCCCGCCGCGCCATCCGCGCACCTGAGCCTGCTCACCGGCGGCGTGATGGACGTCCGCTGGGCCACCTCGCCCGACGTCGCCCTGTCGGCCGCGCCCGGCTTCGATGCCACGACGGCCTACGTGCCGACGCGCGATGGCGCGCTCACGGCGCGCGATCTCGAGACCGGCGCGCCGCGCTGGCGCGTCGAGGCGGCCACGGCCTTCGCGCCGGCGGTCGGCGGCGATCTCGTGTACGTCGTCGTGAGCGGCGGCGTGCGGGCGCTCGCCGCCGGCACCGGCGCCCTGCGCTGGCAGCGCGCGTTGCCCGGCACGGTCGCGGCACCGCCGTACTGGGACACCGGGTGGCTCATCCTGTCGTTCGAGGGCGGCGATCTCGCGGCCTTCCGCGCCGCCGACGGCGAACTCGTGTGGCGCGTGTCGCTCGGCGCGATCGCCCATGTGGCGCCGGCCCCGGCGCTCGACAACCTGTATCTCGGGCTCGAAGACGGCCGTACGGTGGCGCTCGCGCTCGCGTCGGGACAGACGGTGTGGACGCGGGCCGCGGAGGGGCGGGCCACCGGCGTGACCGCGCTCGACGATCAGGTGCTCGTCGGCACCTCGGCCGGCGTGCTCTTCAGCCTCGATCCGCGCAGCGGACGCGTGCGCTGGCGCTGGCGCACGGGCGCCGCCGTGGTGGCCGCGGCGGCCGCTGACGAGGCGCGCATCTACGTGCTCGCCTACGACCACATCCTGCGCGCGCTCGATCGCCGCACCGGGAACCTGCGCTGGCGCCGCGCGCTGCCCCATCGGCCGGCCGGCGCGCCCCTCGTCGTGGGCGGCACGGTGATCGTCCCGTCGTTCTCGACCGAACTCGCCGGCTACGACGCCGAGAAGGGCACGCCGACGCTCTCGATGGCGAGCGCGAGCGAAGTGGCCGGTTCGACCCGGTTCCGCGTCGGCGGCCGCGTGACCGGCACGCGCATCACGGCCGTCTCGACCGACGGCCAGCTCATCGCCTTCGGGCCGCGCATCGAACCGCCCGTCGAACCGCTGGCCGCACTACCGGGCACGCCGAGCCCGGAGCCGCCACCGCCGCCTCAGGCGCCGGTGCCGCCGCCCTCGCGGTAGAGCCGCACGTAGGCGACGAGCGCGGTCAGGCCGAGGAACTGAAAGACCAGGCCGCGCATCATCCACGCGCCCACCTGCAAGGGCAGCGCGGCGAGTCCCACGAACGGCACGAACGCGATGAGCCCCAGGGCGGCCGTGGCGAGGAACGACGCCGCGGTGCCGAGGGCGACGAGTGTCGAGATGACGCCGAAGACGATGCCCACTTCGCGCGGGCGCCGCATCAGGAACGCCAGCGTGCGGGCCACGCCGGTGCCGGCGTCGCAGTCGTCCACGGCGACGGCGATCTGCATGAGCAGATACAGCAGGTTCACGATCGTATAGGCGACGATGACGGTGAGCGTCACGCCGAAGATCCGCGCGCCGTCCCACGCCGACTCGGGCGTGCCGAGCGACACGATGGTCGTGAGCGACAACGCGCCGATGGCGCCATACGCCACGAACAGGCCGCAGCCCAGGCGCGCGAAGCGTCCGAACAACCGCTGCGCGCCGGCCGTGGCGGTCTCGAGACGGAACCGTCCGGTGCGGCCGACCGCGGTGAGTTGCAGCGGCGGATGTTCGACGGGGCCGGCCTCGTGTTCGGCGAGGGCCAGCACGGCAATCGTGCCGCCTTTCACGAACGCCATGAACAGCGAGCCGCCGAGCAGCACGACGAACATGGCGGCGAGAAACGCCGCGAGGGCGATGGGGTGGGCCAGCAACGCGGCCGCCACCGCCGGCACGGCGCGCGCCATGCCCTGATCGAACAGATCCTGCGGCGCGAGTCCGGAGGTGAGGACCACGAGCGCGGCGCCGCCCACGACCGGAACGGCGAGCAGCGCGGTGAAGACCGAATCGGCCACCCACTGCAGGACGACGACCTGCCAGTTGGCGGCGGTGAGCAGTGCTCCGCGCTTCAGCGCCAGCTTGGGAGAGGCGGGGAGCGCCATCAGTGGTGGGTACCGAGCACTATACCAAACGCATTCGGCCGGATTCGTCTTGTCGGCGCGCGGAGCGCCCTGCAAGAATGGCAGCGTCTCCATGTCCTGTCCCCCGGTCGTCCGGCGCGCGCTCGTCAGGGTGGGCGCGCTGCTGCTCGTGGCCCTCGCGGTCGTCTGGGGCGGCGGCTGGCAGTGGTCGCGCCAGCGTCTCGGGCCCACACCGGCCGATACCCGGCGCCTGGTCGAGGCGGAAGCGCGGGCGCGCATGGCGCGGCTCACCGGCGCGCTCGACGCCGCCGTGCAGGCGATGGCGGCCGACGGCGCCCTCGTGGAGCGCGCGGCCGGCGGCGATGGCCCGAGCATCACGGCCCTCTTTGCCGCCGTGGCCCTCGACGAGCGCGGTGAGGCGGGCCGAATCGCCGCGCTCACGGTGTACGGCGTGGACGGCGCGCCGCTGGCGTGGGACGGCCGTCCCTCGACCCTGCCCCTCTCGCGCCTGACGGGCGGCGATGCCACGTTCCTGCTGCCGACACCGCTCGGCGTGCGGCTCGCGCGCGTGGCGCCGGTCTTCTCGCCCGAGAACACGGGCCGCCGCCTCGGCAGCGTCGTCGCGGAAGCCACCGTCTCGACGCTCGCTGCCACGCCCGGTGATCCGGTGGGGCTGGCGCAGTGGGCGACGCAGGTGGCGCCGGTCGTCGTCGGTCCCCCCGTGCCGCACGACGCCGATCCCGACGCCTTCGACGTCATGACCGAAGGCGGCGCGCTGCTCGGCACGGCGCGCCTGGCGCCGGACGCCCTCGCCGCCGCGCGGGCCCGCGCCGACGCCGTCGTGGGCGCGCTGCTCTGGCTGACCGCCGCGCTGGGCGTGGCGGTGCTGCTCGGGCCGCTCGCCGACTGGCGGGCGCTTGCGCACACGACGCGCGGGTTCCTCGCCGTGAGCGCGGGCATGGCGGCCGTGGCGGTGGGTGC
>CADEFD010000270.1:2271-4930 GCA_902826515.1 uncultured Acidobacteriota bacterium | reverse complement strand
CGGCTGACACCCACGAGCTCGCACGCCTTCATGATGCTGATGGTCTGACGTTCCACAGGTCAGTTCTCCTTCAAAGGCTGGTATCGGTTGCTGTGTCGTGGGGATTAGGGCAGGGGTGTGCCAGACCGACCAGATTTCAGGGTTGACGCTCCGCGGAGAGACTGTCAGGATATTGACGCTTTCCGGAAACCTGCAGGTCCCCCCTTGGCCGAATCCATTCATCTGCTGATCGTTGACGACGAAGACGCGCTGCGCACCGTCATGGCCGAGCGCCTGACGGATGCCGGCTTCCAGGTGACCGAAGCCGCCTCAGGCGAACAGGCCCTCGAAAAACTCGAACGATTTGCCTTCGACGTGCTGGTGTCGGACCTGCGCCTGCCGGGCATCGACGGCCGCGAAGTCCTCGCGGCGGCGATTCAGCGCTACCCGGGCATCATCGGCATTGTCGTGACGGGCTACGGCACCGTGAAAGACGCGGTGGACGCGATCAAACGTGGCGCGTCGGACTTCATCAGCAAGCCCTTCCAGTTCGAAGAGCTGCTGCATGTGCTGGAATCTGCGCTCGAACAACGGCGCCTGCGTTCGGAAAATGCGTACCTGCGACAGCAGCTCGAGCAGCGCGACGGCCTGCCGGGTGTCGTGGGCCGCAGCCTTCCGATGCGCGACCTCTGCCAGATGATCGAGACCGTGGCGCCGAGCGGCGCCACCGTGCTCATCACCGGCGAAACCGGCACCGGCAAGGAAGTGGTGGCGCGCGCGATCCACCAGACGAGTCCACGGCGGCAGCAGCGCTTCGTGGCGCTCAATTGCAGCGCGATTCCCGAGAACCTCCTCGAAGCGGAGCTCTTCGGCCACGCGCGCGGCGCGTTCACCGGCGCCGTGGCCACGCGCCAGGGCCGCCTGGAACAAGCCGATCGCGGCACGCTCTTCCTCGACGAAGTGGGCACGATGAGCATGCAGCTCCAGCAGAAGCTGCTGCGCGTGCTGCAGGAGCGCGAGTTCGAACGCGTGGGCGAGAACCGCACCATCAAGGTGGACGTGCGCGTGCTCGCCGCCACCAACTCCGACCTGCTGAAGATGGTGAGCGAGGGCACGTTCCGCGAAGACCTCTATTACCGCCTCAACGTGATTCCGCTCACGCTGCCGCCACTGCGCGATCGCAAGGAAGACGTGCCGCTGCTCGTGCAGCACTTCATCCGCAAGGTGACGACGCGCGACGGGCATCCCGCCGACGCGCCCGAAGTGATGGTGTCGCAGGATGCCATGCGCCGGCTCATGGCGTACGTGTGGCCTGGCAACGTGCGCCAGCTCGAGAACGCCGTCGAGCGCGCCCTCATTCTGCGCGGCACCCGTCCGCAGGTCGACGTCACCGACCTGCCGCCGGAGGTGCAGTCGGTGCCGGTGGAAGCCGCGCCGACGCTCGATCTGCCCGACGACGGCGTGGACCTGCCGTCACTCATCGCGCGCGTCGAACGTGACCTCATCAGCCGCGCATTGACGCGCACCGATGGCAACCGCGCGGATGCCGCCCGGCTGCTCGGGCTGAAGCGCACGACCCTCGTGGAAAAGCTCAAGCGGATGCCCGATCTGGCACAGTAAGACCCGGGCGCCCGGGTGAATCCCTAGTAGGATCGAGAGATGCCACCCCGCTACGCGTACTGGACCATCCTCGTTGACGGGGGCCCCACCGCCTTTCGTGCCGCCGAGCCCGACGAACTGCTGCCCACGCTGAAACGTCTGCAGCTCAAACAGCCCGGCGCCACGATGAAGTGGTTCGAGAAGGGCAAGCTCTGGGAGTCGCGCGACGAAGCGAAGGAGAAGCTCGAGGCGGGCTACACGGTGGGTCCGGACGGGGCGCTGCTGCCCCCGCCCGAGGGCTTCGAACGGCGCACCAAGAGCTGGCGGCCTGGCGGCGAACACCGCGATCCGCGCGAGAAGTACCTGCTCGCCAAGAAGGCGAAGTGGCAGAAGTTCAAGCAGATGGTGCGCGCGCGCCCCGGCCACGGCCCGAAGGTCGAGGAAGACGTGTTCGCGCCGCTCGATGGTCCGCTCGACGCGCCGGACGATACGATCGAAGCGCAGAGTTTCGATCCCGAACCGTTCAACCTGCCCGACGGCCCGAGCGACGACGGCCCGGCCGACGACGCGCCGCGCGACGATGCGCCGCCGCCGTCCACCGACTGGCGCGGACGTCCGCGTGCCGGCGGCGGTGATGCGCCGGCACCAAAGCGCGCGTGGAGCGACCGGCCGCCCAAGCCGGCCTGGCGCGACAAACCGAGCGGCGGTTTCGGAGGCGGGCGTCCGGCCTGGAAGCCGCGTCCCGATGCGCGCGGTCCGAAGCCGGAGTGGCGCGACAGACCCAAGCCGTTCGATCGCGGCGGCGATCGTCCGAGTGCGCCGCGGCCCGAGTGGCGCGACCGTCCGAAGACCTTCGACCGTGGCGGCGACGATCGGCCGCGTGGCCCGAAGCCGGAGTGGCGCGACAGACCCAAGCCGTTCGACCGCGGCGGTGACCGCCCGAGCGCGCCGCGTCCTGAATGGCGCGATCGGCCGAAGACCTTCGACCGCGGCGGCGACGATCGGCCGCGTGGCCCGAAGCCGGAGTGGCGCGACAGACCCAAGCCGTTCGACCGCGGCGGTGACCGCCCGAGCGCGCCGC
>CADEFD010000270.1:0-2171 GCA_902826515.1 uncultured Acidobacteriota bacterium | reverse complement strand
TGGCGCGACAGACCCAAGCCGTTCGACCGCGGCGGTGACCGCCCGAGCGCGCCGCGTCCTGAATGGCGCGATCGGCCGAAGACCTTCGACCGCGGCGGCGACGATCGGCCGCGTGGCCCGAAGCCGGAATGGCGCGACAAACCCGCTGGTGATGGCCCGCGGGGTCCGAAACCGGAATGGCGCGATCGCCCCGCCGGCGACCGGCCGCGGGGTCCGAAGCCCGGCGGCAGCGGCGGCTTCGGCAGGAAACCCGGTGGGTTCGGCGGTGGTCCGCGTGGACGTTCGGGACCGCCGAAGAAGAAGTACTAGCGCGTCCCCCGGCAGTAGCACATCTGTGCTACTCTCGGAGCATGACCAAGGAAGTGACCCTGCGGCAGGCGGGCGGCTCGGTCAGCGCCACGCTGCCAAAGGACATGGCCGACCGTCTGCGCCTCGAAGCCGGCGACCGCGTGCTGGCTGTCGAGACCGACAAGGGCATCCTGCTCACGCCGTACGATCCAGACACCGAGCGAGCCCTGCAGGTAGCGGCCAGGGCGGCCAAGAAATACCGCAACGCCCTGCGGGAGCTCGCGAAGTAGCGTCGTGGCGAAGCGGCGTCACGAGCCCCGCTGGCTCACGCGCATCGTTGTCGACGCCATCCACAACGACCAGCTGCGCGAACACGGTGGCCTGCCAGGCGTGCGCGACGAGAACGTGCTGGAATCAGCGCTGGCCCGTCCGCAGCAGAAGTGGCACTACGACGGCGGTATCGACCTGTCGAGCCTGGCCGCCGCATACGCGTTCGGGTTCGTGAAGAACCACCCGTACCGCGACGGCAACAAGCGCATCGGCTTTCTCACCCTGGTGACGTTCCTCGGCGTCAACGGCGTCGAGCTCGACGCCGCAGAAGCGGACGTGGTGGCGACCATCGTCTCTCTTGCTGATGGGTCCACGTCGGAAGACCAGCTGGCTCAGTGGATTCGCCAGCACGTCAGCGCTCAGAGCTAGCGCCGCTACTTTCCGAAGAGACGCTTGATCGATCGCACGACGCCGCCACGTTTCACGCGGTCCATCTGCACGAGCTCGTCGAGCGCGGCACCGATGGACGGCGTGACGATCACGCCGTGACGCGCCACGCCTGGGCCCAGCGTGTCGGTCGAGCCGGGCCAGACGAGGAGCGCCTTCGCGGGTGATTCGGTGGCCACGTCGAGACAGTTCTCGGGACGGTCATCGACGACGGCATCCAGATCGAGCGCCGTGGCCACGCGTCCGCGCGAGCCCTTCACCACGTAGACGCTTGGATGGCGGAAGCCCTTCGCGGCCAGCCATTCCTGGCTCTGCACCTGCGTCGTGGCGCCGGCCGCCAGCGGGCGCGTGGTGATGAAGAGCACTTCCCAGCGCCGTTCGTCCGCGAGCTGCTGGATGCGCGCAATGACGCCCGACTCCATCTCGTCGAGGGTCGTCCAGAAGTTGCGCTGCTTGAGCACGTGCGTCCACAGGCGATCGAGGTCCGACGCGCTCAGCTCGAGATCGCGCAGCGTGGGCCGCTCGACGGGCAGCGCGCCTTCGGTGCCCTCAGCGGGCGGGGCCGCCGGATCGGCGTCCTGCAGCTTGCGGAACTTCTTCTTCGCGATGTCGTGCATCGCGCGCGACAGATCGGCAACCGTGCCGTCGAGATCGATGGCGACGCGCAGGCCCACGACGTGTCTAGTGCTCCGCCAGCAGAGCGTCGTCGGCCGCGTCGTCGAGCACGTGTCCGCGCGGGCCGAACGTGTCGGGCGCGAGGAAGAAGCGGTCGATGATCTCGCGCACTTCTGCGATCGACGGCGCGGCGTTGATTGCAATCCGCAGATGTGAACCGGCGTCGAGACCCTTCGTGTACCACGTGCAGAGCGCGCGCACCTTGTTCACGACCCAGCGCTCGCGGCTCTTCGCGCGCGGATCGAGTTCCGCCGGCGCGGCAGGCGCCACGTGGCGGAACCCTTCGGCCTCGCGAGCGCGGTCGTCGAGCAGCAGGTCGATGTACTCGAGCAGGAAACGCGCGCGTTCTTCGGGGGTGACGATGCGAGGGGCGCGGCCGGCGAGCATGTCGGTGGCCTGCGCGAGAATCCACGGATTGCGCAGCACGCCGCGGCCGACGAACACGCCGCTCACGCCCTGGCGCAGGCGGTCCACGATCTGCTGCGGCTCGA
>CADEFD010000269.1 GCA_902826515.1 uncultured Acidobacteriota bacterium | reverse complement strand
GAACAGAAGAAGTGGCAGCAGGTGATCCCGCTGGTCGAGCGCATGGACTACCTGGGCGCCCAGTCGAACAGCCTCGCCTTCTGCCTGTCGGTCGAGAAGCTGCTCGGGATGGAGATGCCGCAGCGCGTCCGGGACATCCGCGTGCTCATCGCGGAGCTGCAGCGCATCAGCAGCCACCTCGTGTGGTTCGGCACGCACGGCATGGAAATCGGCGCCATCACGGTCATGCTCTACGCATTCCGCGAGCGCGAGATCCTGATGAACCTGAACGAGATGATGGCCGGGTTCCGCTTCTTCCCGAGCTACATCCGCGTCGGCGGCCTGCGCGACGACCTGCCGCGCGGCTTCAAGGAAGCCGTCACCGCCTTCATCGATCGCCTGCCGGGCAAGCTCGACGAATACGAGACGATGCTCACGAAGAACCCGATCTGGCTGGACCGCACGCGCGGCGTCGGCACGATCACGCTGGCCGACTGCTACCAGTACGGGCTCTTCGGGCCGATCGCGCGCGCCGCCGGCGGCGACTACGACGTGCGCCGCGCCTTCCCGTATTCGGGCTACGAGACCTACAAGTTCGACGTCATCGGCGCCAGCAACGGCGACGTCTACGACCGCTACATCACGCGCGTCGCCGAGATGCGCGAGAGCGTCAAGATCATCCGCCAGGCGCTCGATCGCATCGAGCCGGTGGGCGACTGGCAGGTGGCCGATCGCAAGGTGGCGCCGCCGCCGAAGGACGAGGTCTACACCGAGATGGAAGCGCTGATTCAGCACTTCCTCATCTACTCGCAGGGATTCAACGTGCCGGCCGGCGAGGCCTACGTGCCGGTCGAAGGACCGCGCGGCGAGCACGGCTGCTACGTGGTCTCCGACGGCACCAACCGTCCGTGGCGCGTGCACATGCGGTCGCCCGGGCTCATGGCCAGCCAGGCGCTGCACAAGTTCGTCGTGGGCGGCATGATCGCGGACGTCGTCGCGGTCATCGGCTCGCTCGACGTGGTCATGGGAGACGTGGATCGATGAGTTTCCATCCCGCGATGCCCTACGGTACCGAGCGCTGGCATCGCTCGGAGCGCCAGACGCTGCCGGAAGGCCCCGAGTTCTCCTTCACGGCGGAGCGGCGCACCGAATTCGAACGCCTGGCGGCGCAGTATCCGCCCGAACACCGCCGCTCGTCGGTGCTCTACGCGCTGTACCTCGCGCAGGATCAGCAGGGCTACATCAGCGCCAACGCGGCGCGCCACGTCGCCGAAGTGGTCGGCATCACGACCGCCGACGTCGAGGACGTGGTCAGCTACTACGTGATGTTCCACCGCACGCCGGTGGGCAAGTACGTGCTGCAGGTGTGCACGACGCTCTCGTGCGCGCTGGCCGGCGCCGAACGTGTCGTCGAGCGCATGGAGCAGGTGCTCGGCGTCAAGCAGGGCGAGACCGACCCGTCCGGCATGTTCACCATCCAGCAGATGGAATGCCTCGGCGCCTGCGACAAGGCGCCGGTGGTGATGGTGAACAACGTGCACTGGCACGAGTGCCTCACCCCCGACCAGGTGCCGGCGCTCCTCGACGGCATGCGCAAGGACGGCATCGCGGCGCTCTCGGGTTGCCACCTCGACGTCGAGTCGCGCACGGACGCGGCGGGGAAGACCACGACGCCGGCGCGTCCGGCGGCCGCCACCGACTACGAGCCGGTGCTCACGAAGTACGCCTACACGCCCGGCGGCAACACGCTCGAGCACTACGTGCAGCACCAGCAGGGCTACGAGGGCCTGAAGAAGGCGCTCGCGATGACGCCCGATCAGGTCATCGAAGTGGTGAAGGCGTCGGGCCTGCGCGGCCGCGGCGGCGCCGGCTTCCCGACGGGCCTCAAGTGGCAGTTCGTCGACAAGAAGTCGCCGAAGCCGAAGTACATCGTCTGCAACGCCGACGAGAGCGAACCGGGCACGTTCAAGGACCACCTGCTGATGGAGCGCAATCCCCATCTGCTCGTGGAGGGCTGCCTCATCGGCTGCCACGCCATCGGCTCGCACGCCGCCTACATCTACATCCGCGGCGAGTTCTACCACCTGTTCCCGGCGCTGCAGAAGGCGATCGACGATGCCCGCGCCGCCGGTTACGTGGGGAAGAACATCCTCGGCAGCGGCTGGGACTGCGAGGTCTATCTGCACCGCGGCGCCGGCGCCTACGAAGCCGGCGAAGAAACCGCGCTCCTCGACTCGCTCGAAGGCAAGCGCGCGCAGCCACGTTTCAAGCCGCCGTTCCCCGCGGTGGCGGGGCTGTGGGGCTGCCCGACCGCCGTCAACAACGTCGAGACGCTGTGCAACGCGCCGCTCATCCTGACGCGCGGCGCCGAGTGGTTCTCGGCGCTCGGGCCCGAGAAGAACGGCGGACCGAAGCTCTTCTGCGTCAGCGGCCAGGTCAAGCGGCCGGGCGTGTACGAAGCGCCGATGAAGGTGTCGCTCAAGGAACTCATCTACGACTACGCCGGCGGCATGCGCGACGGCCACACGATGAAGGCCGTGATTCCGGGCGGCTCGTCGGTGCCGATTCTGCTGCCCGACCAGATCGACATCCCGGCCAGCTTCGACGACGTGCAGAAGGCCGGCTCGCTGCTGGGGTCGGCCGCGATCATGGTGCTCGACGACACCGTCGACATGGTGTGGCTGGCCGAGAACCTGCTGCACTTCTACCGCCACGAGTCGTGCGGCAAGTGCACGCCGTGCCGCGAGGGCACCGACTGGCTCTACCGCCTGCTGCACCGCATGCTGCACGGCGAGGGCTCGCCCAAGGACATCACCCTGCTGCAGAGTGTCGCCAACCAGATCAACGGCAAGACGCTCTGTGCGTTTGGTGACGCGGCGGCGACGCCCGTGCTCACCACCCTCAAACTCTTCAAGAACGAATACGAAGTCTACGCACGCGGGGAAAAGCCCGCGTCGGCCGACTACCGCGCCAGCCAGCCGGCCGGCGCGCACCACTAGCGCGCCGGAGCCGAGGCACCCATCGTCATGCTCGACTTCTTCTTCTCCCTGTTCCGCCCGCCCTACAACTGGTGGGTCGCCTACGCGGCGATCGTCGGCGTCATCTTCATGGCGCTGCAGATCAGCGCCGCCGTGATGGTCTACTTCGAGCGCAAGGTCTCGGCGTGGATGCAGCAGCGCTACGGCCCGACGCTCGTCGGCCCGAGCGGCACGCTGCAGCCGATCGCCGACGTCGTGAAGCTCATCTTCAAGGAAGAGCTGCGGCCCAAACAGGCCGACGCCCTCCTCTTCTCGCTGGCGCCGATCATCTCGGTGGCCACGTGCCTCATCGCGTTTGCGCCCGTGCCCTTCGGCGGATCGACGACCTTCTTCGGCTGGCTCGACGAGCCCGTCGCCCTGCAGATCGCGAACCTCGATGTGGGCGTGCTCGTGGTGTTCGCGGTCGCCTCGGTGGGCGTCTACGGCATCGTGCTCGCCGGCTGGGCCAGCAACTCGAAGTACGCGCTGCTCGGCGGCCTGCGCAGCTCGGCGCAGATGATCAGCTACGAGCTGGCCTACGGCATGGCGCTGGCCACCGTGGTGCTGCTTGCCGGCTCCATGTCGTTCCGCGAAATCGTGGACGCCCAGGCCGGCTACTTCGGCTATCTCGTGCTGCCGTCGATCAACATCCCCGACGTGATTCCGCGCTGGAACGTGTTTGCGATGTTTCCGTTCGGCCTCATCGCGTTCCTGCTGTTCTTCACGGCGGGTGTGGCGGAAACCAACCGCGCGCCGTTCGACTTCCCGGAAGCCGAGCAGGAACTGGTGGCCGGCTACCACACGGAATACAGCTCGATGCGCTTTGCCATGTTCTTCATGGCCGAGTACATCAACATGGTCACCGTATCAGCGGTGGCGGTGAATCTCTTCCTCGGCGGCTGGCACTTCCCGCTCGTGCCCGAGGGCTACGGCTGGATCATGTTCCTCGTGAAGCTGGCCGCGCTGCTGTTCTTCTACCTGTGGCTGCGCTGGACGCTGCCGCGCGTGCGCTACGACCAGCTCATGACGCTCGGCTGGAAGATTCTGCTGCCGATCGCCACGCTCAATCTGCTGGCCGTCGCGGCGGGGGTGATCGCCTTTGGCCTTTGATCTCATCGCCTTCTACGTCTTTGCCGCCATCACGGTCCTGGGCGCGCTGGCGGTCGTCGGCCAGCGCAACCCGGTCTACAGCGTGGTGGCCATCGTGGGCTCGTTCTGCGGGCTCTCGGGACTCTACGTGCTGCTCGAAGCGCCCTTCGTGGCGGTCGTGCAGATCATCATCTACGCCGGCGCCATCCTCGTGCTCTTCCTCTTCACGGTGATGCTGCTCAACGCCACCCGCGAAGACGGCGCCGAGTGGGACCGCTCGCACCCGTACTACCGTCCGGGCCCGACCCGCATCGGCGGCGTGCTGGCGGTGGTGCTGTTCGGGCAGCTCCTCTGGGCGATCTCGCGGATCGCCGACACCGGCGGCATCGGCGAACAGCAGCCGGCCGCGTCGAGCGTGCGGCTGCTCGGCCGGGTGCTCTTCACCGACTACATGTTCGCCTTCGAAGTGACGTCCATCCTCATCATCGCGGCGATGGTCGGCGCGGTCGTGCTGGCCGGCAGAAAGGGGAACTGACGCATGGTTCCCATCACGCACTACCTGATTCTCTCGGGCATCCTCTTCGCCATCGGCACCGCGGGTGTGTTCCTGCGGCGCAACGTCATCACCCTGCTGCTCTCGGTGGAAGTGATGCTGAATGCCGTGAACCTCTCGTTCGTGGCCTTCGGACGCCAGTTCGGCACGGTGGACGGTCAGATCATCACCTTCTTCGTCATGACGGTGGCCGCCGCCGAGGCCGCCGTCGGCCTCGCGATCGTCATCGCGCTCTTCCGCCATCGGGAATCGCTCAGTCCCGAGGCGTTCACGAACCTCAAGTGGTGACGCCGTGCTCGCGCTGATCCCGCTC
>CADEFD010000268.1 GCA_902826515.1 uncultured Acidobacteriota bacterium | reverse complement strand
CCGCGGGCACCGGCTGAGCGTCTCGGGGCATCGGGCTTGCACCGCGTCGGCCTATGTCCAGGCGCAATCTCGTCAGCACGGTCGTCCTGCTGCTCCTGCTCGGCATCTTCGGACGCCTCGCGTATTCGCGTGCCTACCGCGTGTTCTTCGCCGCGAAGCCCGCCACGCTGGCGGCGCCGTACACCACGGAAGAGGCGTGGATCGTCGACGAAATCGTGCGCGACATCACGGAAATGGGATCGGGCACGGCCAGCACGTCGCCAACGGTGCTCGCGGCAGCGCAGCCTGGCATCTACTCCGTGTCGATTCCGGCCACGCCGCCAGCGACCACAACGGTCGATCTGAGCGCAGAACTGTGGTCGCCGACCGCATTCGCGGCCCTGGCGAAGACGGTGCTCGGCACCGCGCCGTCAGCGACCAGGACGCCGAGCGGCCTCAGCGTGCACGCGGATCTGCTCGACCTGACGGCGCTCACGCTCCTGACCACCAGCGAGCACGTGTCGCACGCGCTGAAGGAGGATCTGCGCGATCCGGTGGCGCACGAGTCCGCGGCTCTCACTCTGGCGGCGTTTGCGCTGCGCGAACCCGTGGCACGCCACGGCGACACGCGCTGGGCGATGAACCGCATGACGGCACACCTCGCCCTGGCGCACGCCCTGCGCGGCGACACGGCCGTGAGCGTGGACAGCCGCCTGGCTTCCGCCGTGTTGCTCATGTTCACGGGACATCAGGTGCGGGCGATGGCTGCGCTCGACGCGCTCGACGGCGACGCCGCGACGACCGCGGTGCACGCCTGGACCCGCGCGCTCCGCCTGCGCATCACCGAAGACTGGCGCCTGCTGCCCGACCCGGGTAAAGCGACACGGCTGGAGCAGCGCGAGTACCTGCGGGCCCGCCGCGTCACGATCCGCAACGTGACCGGCGCCTCGGAGCTCGAGCGCCTCGGCCGCACGATGGACGTGGACTGGTTCCGCATCATCAACGGATCGGTCGTGGGCGTGGAAGACGCCAGTCTCGTGACGGAGGCTCTCGATCAGGAACGGGCCGAGCTCGACGACATCTACATGCGGCTCCACAACCGGCCGCTCGTGCAGGACGAGGCCGCCGCGCTGAACGCGCTCGCAACGCGCTGCATGAACGGCTCGACGCCCGAAGTGCTGGCCTGGGGCGCGTGGGCGGAGTTCGGGCAGCGCCGGCTGGCCGGCGTCATCTCGCGCTACGACAGCTACCTGCGCCACAGCGTCGGCGCCGACAACGCCGCCGACACGGCGAAGGTGATGCTGCGCGACCAGCTCGGACACCTGTGGACGTTTCCATCCGCCACCATCTGGTGGACGAAGGGCCCGCGCGGCCTCGAAGCCGACGACCGCTACTTCAACGAAGCGGTCGCCACGGCCGTGGCGCAGCCGCAGCGGGTCACCGCTCACGTGTGGACGGTGCTGGCGTTTGCCTCGCGCTACGTGCAGCACGCGCGGCAGTTCATGCCCTCGGCTCCGGACTGGTTCTTCGCCCCTGCGCCTCGCACGGCCTACGACACGGCCATGCGCCTCGACGCCGGCGGCCTCCGGCCCGCGGAAAACTTCGAGCGCCTGATGGAGAACGCGCCCTACAACCTGCAGCTCGCCACCACCTACCTTTCCGCGAAGTACGGCAAGCAGGTACCGTTCGAGGAAGTGGACCGGCGCCTGGGCGCACGGATGGACTACGACACACGCGCGGTGGCGTGGGCGATGGCGGCCGTGGGCGAAGGCGAGAGCAGTGTCGAGCTGCTTGCGAACGCCTGCGACTTCTCGCCCACCTACTGTCAGCAGTTCGGCACGAAGCTCGCGATGCTCGGACGTGATGCCGAAGCCGCGCAGGCCTTCGAACGTGCCCTCCGCGACGACGCGGTGGATGACGTGGCGAAGGCCAACTGGAGCGGCTGGCTCGTGGACTATTACCACGCGACGGGCCGCACCGGGCCTGCGCTGCAACTGGCCGAACAATCCGCCAACACCGGCGCGGCGGCCGGGCACATCACGGCGGGACGGCTCTACGAGCGCCTCGGCCGGCTCGACGACGCCGAGGCCGCCTTCAAGGCCAACTCCCGAGCCTACGACGCACCGGCTGAACTGCTCGGTTTCTACTACCGCGCCGCCATCGTGCGGAAGGACGACGCCTATCGGGATCTGTGGCAGCGGGAACTGGAGCGCGTGTTCCCCGACGGCCTGAGCCGCGAGCCGGTGCCGGCCGGCCCGCCGACGCTCGGCGTCTTCGTCGAGCAGGACAGCCCTGCCGCGAACAAGCTGGGGCTGCAGGCGGCTGACGTGATCGTGGCTGTTGACGGCTGGCGTGTGGACAACATGGTGCAGTACCGCACTGTGCGCGCGTTCCCGCTTGCGGGCGGCTTCACGCTCACGGTGGCCCGCGGCGCCACGCGGCTCGAGGTCACGATCCCCAATCGTGCGTTCGTGCCCGACTTCCGCATCGCCAACTATCCGGTGCAGGGCTGGATCGAGAAATGACCGATCGCGTCGGCATGTGGCTGGCGTGTGCACTCGCCGTCAGCCTCGTGGGGGCCAACGTGGCCGTGAAGCCCGGGCTGGCGCCCGTGGAAACCCGGCGCGTCTCAGACAGCGTGCGCCGCAGCCGCGAATGGCGCGGACGCGTGGCCCCGCCCTTCGAGTTGCCGCTGCTCGATGGCGGCCTCGTGCGGTCCGCGGCCCCGGAGCCTGACGTGACGGTGGTGATGTTCGTCACGACGTGGTGCGACGAGTGCCGCGACGAGATGACGGAGATGCGGCGCTACGAGCAGGTCGTGCAGAAGGAGGGCCTGCGTGTGCGCGTGGTGATCGTCAACACGCAAGAGACGGCCGACGATGTTCGGGCCTTCGCGCGCCGCCACCAGCTGCCCACGACCGTCGCCATGGACGAATCGGGTGACGTGATGCGCGCCTACGAGGTGCGCACCTTCCCCACCACGGTGGTCGTGGCCCGCGACGGCCGCGTGCGGCTCTTCCACGAGGGCCCGCTACGGAATGCGGACGTAGTCATCGATCCTGTCGTGCGTGTGGAGCTCGGCGTGGGACGGGCACGGCCATGACGCCGGCGATGCAGTTCCGCAACGTGACGGTGGAGTTCGGCCGGCGCGGCTTCGGGCGACGCTCGTTCCGCGCGCTGGATGACCTGACGCTTGCCGTCGAGGCCGGGGACTTCCTGGCGATCATCGGACCGAACGGCTGCGGAAAGACCACGGCGATCCACTGTGCCCTCGGGTTGCGGCAGCCGACGTCTGGCACCGTGGAGGTCTTCGGCCAGCGGCTCCGGGCCGGCACACTCGCCTTCCGCGACGTGGTCTATGTGCCGGAGGAGCCGGTGTATCACGACTACCTCACCATCGAGGAAGTGACGCGTTACTACGCGGGCCTGCACGGCCGCCCGGCCACCGACGCCGCACTCGACGACGTCTTCGCCCGCCTGCACCTGACGTCGTCTCGGCACACGCGTCTCTCGGTCTGTTCGAAGGGGATGAAGCAGAAGGTGGGCCTCGCGCAGTGCCTGCTGCAGCGACCGCGGTTGCTCGTGCTCGACGAGCCGATGCGCGGCCTCGACCCGATTGCCGTGCGCGAGTTCCGCGAGGTGCTGGCCGCGCTGCACAAGGACGGCGTGACCGTGCTCATGAGTTCGCACGTGCTGCCGGAAGTGGAGCAGCTTGCCACGCGCGTCGCCATTCTCGATTCCGGACGGCTGCTGTCGGTGAACGACCTCGACGCCCTCATCGCCACGCGCAGCCTCGAAGACTCGCTCATGGCCACGCTGGAGCAGACACGGCCATGATGGCGGCGCTTCGCCTGCACATCGCCGCGAACGTGATCTGCCTGCGGCGGAATCGGCTGCTGCACGCCTTCATGCTGCTCGTGGCGGTGGGCGCGGCCACGGTGGTAGTGCCGGCGCTCGCCTTTGGCGACACGTCGAATCGCTTCGAGGCCATGCGGGTGCTGGCGCGCATGCTGCACGGCGCCACCAGCCTGATGACGCCCGGCGTGGGCCTGTTCCTGTTGTGGGTGCATCGCCGCGGCCGCTCGATTGCGATGGTGGCCACGACCGCCGCGCCGTTTGGCGCCTGGGTGGCTGCGATCCCCGCGACCAGCGCCCTCGTGGGCGCCGCCGCGCATGCCGCAATCGCCCTGCTCCTCGTGGTGCTGTCGCAGGTGTGGGGCGTGACCTACCAGTACGGCTTCGCCTATCTCGCCCTCGACGGCTTCACGGAATCGATGATCGCGCTGGGCATCATCACCACGCTGAGCGTGTTCATCCATCCGCTGCTCGCGGTGGTGCTCGTGACACTCGTGAACGACACCACGGTGCTGGCCGTGCGGCAGGGTCTGGAGCTGCTGCCGCTGGGGCCGTTCGTGCGAGTCGTTCGCGCGGTCTCGGCCGCGCTCTACTTCGTGGTGCCGGCCACCGACCCGTTCGGCGAACGCACGGAGGCGATGCTGCGCACGATGCGGGTGGCCACGAGCGACTGGCGCTACCTGGGCTGGGCCGCCGCGTACGCCATCCTCGTGCTGGCGCTCGCGCAGGTCACGACGCTGGTGTGGTTGCGTCGGCGGCCCACGCGGTAGCCCGCGGGCCTGGTTGCGTAGGCTCGCAGCGCTCTCGCCTGCCATTCACCGCATGATTTGCGGAGAATGTACGGTGTATTCGCCGCATGGTCTGCGGTGAATAGCAGTCTACGGATCAGTACTCCGGAATGCGGCGCCACCAGCGCTCACTGCCTCGTGCGCCGCCTCGAGGGCAGCCACTGCCTGTTCTTTCGACACCGACGGGAAGGCGTCGAGGAAGTCGTCCAGACTGTGGTTGCGCTCCAGGTAGTCGATCAGATTCCGAAACGGCACGCGGGTCCCGACGAACACGGGGGTGCCGCCGAGGATTTCTGGGTCGCTGTGCACGGCGGGAACAGTCGCTGGCATGG
>CADEFD010000267.1 GCA_902826515.1 uncultured Acidobacteriota bacterium | reverse complement strand
TGTCGCGTGTGCCGCTGCTCGGCTGGCTGTTCAAGCGCGACGAAATGAGCGACGAAAGCCGCGAGCTGCTCATCTTCATCACGCCGCGCATCACCAAGGGCTGATCGGCCAGGCGACTTCTACGAGGACATCATGCGAGTCTCGACTCTGAATCATCGGATCGCCGCGCTGCTGCTGGCAGCCTCGGCCCTCGTCACCAGCGCCTGCGGCGAAGTGGCGCGCACCGGCCGCTCGCCGGGCTATCTGCAGATCGTGCGTCTCGAAGCCGCAAGCGGCGCCGAGCCCGACGAGTTCGGCAACACGCTGGCCTCGGACGTGCTCACGCTCGTCAAGGACGACGACGACAACCTCATCCCGACCATCTTCGGCGACCACGGTCGCGTGGAGTTCCGCGTCGGCCTGAAGGACCCCGGGCCGTCAGCCGCGCCGACGCAGCCGTCGCCGCTGAACGCCATCACGCTGTCGCAGTACCGCGTCGTCTACAAGCGCTCGGACGGCCGCAACACCCAGGGCGTCGACGTGCCGTACGCCTTCGACGGCGGGCTCACCTTCACCGTCCCGCCGGCCGGCACCGCCGCCGGCACGTTCTCGATCGTGCGCATCCAGGCGAAGGAAGAACCGCCGCTCCGCAACATGGCGTTCAACGGTGGCGCCCAGATCATCTCCACCGTCGCCGAGATCACGTTCTACGGCAAGGATCAATCGGGCAACGACGTCGTGGCCACGGGCACCATGTCCGTCAGTTTTGGCGACTTCGGCGATCCGCAGTAGGCAGGAAAGGACTCGAGCCGTGACGTTCCCTAAGACTCGTATTCTCTCGACGATGGCGGCGCTTGCCGCCACCATCGCTCTTGCCGGCTGCACCGTCAAGAAAACCGAAGCGCCGGCGCTCTCAGGTCCTTCGGAGTTCGGCTTGTCGCTCCAGATCACCGCGTCGCCCGACCAGCTGAGCCAGGACGGCTTGTCGACGACGCAGGTGCAGATCGTGGCTCGCGGGCCTGATGGCCGGCCGGCGCGCGGGGTGTCCATGCGCGTCGAAATCGTCGCCGGCGGCGTGCTCGCCGACTATGGGCGGCTGTCGGCGCGCAACGTGGTCACCGGCGAAGACGGTATCGGCCGTGTCGTCTACACGGCGCCGCCGCCGCTACGCGAGCCGGTCGACAACTTCACCATCGTCACGCTGCTCGTGACGCCCATCAGCGGCGACTTCGCCGGATCGAACGCCCGCAGCGTCGAGATCCGCCTGGTGCCGCCGGGCACGACCGTGATCGTGCCGCCCAACGGCGCGCCGGTCCCCTCGTTCATCGTGACACCCACGCCTGTGACGACCTACACGCCGGTGACGTTCGACGCGTCGGCCACGCGCGATGAAAACGCGCCCTGCGGCGTGCGCTGCACCTATGCGTGGAACTTCGGCGACGGCTCGTCGGGCACCGGCATGGTGACCAGCCACGAGTACCGCACCGCCGGGACGTTCAACGCCAGCCTGACCGTGACCGACGACCGCGGCACGTCGTCCACCCTCTCTCAGCCGATCAGCGTCACGGCCACGGCGGCGCCGAAGGCCGACTTCACCTTCTCGCCGACCGAACCGCGCTTCGGCCAGGAAGTGTTCTTCAACGCCGCGGCGTCCACGGCGGCGCCGGGCCACAAGATCGTCGCCTACGACTGGGACTTCGGCACCGGCCGCACCGGCTACGGCCTCACCGTGGCCAAACGTTACGACATCGACCTCATCCCGCCGGGCGCGGTGACGGGCGATGAAGCCAGCTTCAACGTCACGTTGACGGTGACCGACGACACGTTCGCGCCTTCCGGCGTGGGCGTCGTCACCAAAGCCGTCAAGATCAAGGTTCCGTAGGCATCACGTGTCACCGTCCCGTATCGATGAACTCCGGCGCCGGGTCCAGAACGACCCGGCGTCGATCGCCTTCGCGCAGCTCGCGGAGGAGTACCGCCGCTCGGGGCAGACGGACGAAGCCGTCCGCATCTGCCGCGAGGGGTTGGTGCGTCACCCCGGCTATCTGTCGGCGCGGGTGACCCTCGGCCGCGCGCTGCTCGACCTGGGCCAGCTCGCCGACGCGCGCGGCGAGTTCGAGTTCGTGGTCGCCGAAGCCCCCGAGAACCTGGCCGCGGTGCGCGGCCTCGCGGAGATCTATCACCGCGACGGCCAGACCGCCGAGGCCCTCACGTATTACGAGCGCGCGCTCGCGCTGGCGCGGCACGACCCCGAGATCGAAGAAATCGTCCAGCAGCTCTCGCGACAGATTGGCGTCGCGCAGTCGGGGCCGCCGGGCGGGCTCTCGTTCGAGGAGGCGCACCAGGAACTGCTGTCGGCGGCCGAGCGGGTGCCGCTGGCGCCGCAGGGCGTGCCGCCGCAGCCGGGGCGCAACGCCGCCGAAGGATCCACCGCGCCGTTCGATTTCGATCGTCTGGTGGCCGCGCTCGGCTCGCCGGCCGCGCCGCCGCAACTCGAGGCGGCCGTGGCGGGCCGCGCCGCACCCGGCATCGAGCTGCCCGACGTGGTCGACCTCGGTCCGAATCCCTTCGCCGCGCTCGAGGCCGAACTCCGGGCGCACGACGCGGCGCCGGCAACGAGTGCGCTCGTCGAGGAGCCCTCGGCCATCGACGCGCTGCTCGCGGCGCCTCCGGCGGTGGCGGGGGAGGGCGGCGACGTGGCCGACGCGCTTGCGGCGGTCGGCGCGGCACTGGCGCCGGCGGTCGAGGCGCCGGCGGCGCTCAGTGTGGCCGACGTGCTCGAAGACACGATGCTCGAAAGTGTCGACCTGCCCGAGCCGGCCGAGGTTCCGGTCGAGGCGCCGCCGGCTGCGGCCGTCGTCGAGGTGGACGCGCAGGCCGAGCCGATCGCTGAAGACGTCGCCCCCGGCACGGTTGAACCGGCGCTCGTCGACGCACCGCAGGCCGAGGCGTCGGCCGAGCCGAAACCAGCGAACGAGGATGTGCTCGGCGACCTCGAGAGCTGGCTGAACACCCTGCACGACAAGTCCGCGGAATAGCCGGCGTCCTGCCGGCTCTTCCTCTATCCTTCTCTCACATGCCGCCGCCTCCCGACGCCCTCGCCACACGCCTGGCGGCTGCACGGAATGGCACACGGACGGCGGAACTTGACGCACTGCTCGTCACGAACCCCGTCAATCTCCGATACCTCACCGGCGTCGCGGCCTCGGCCGGGATGGCGCTCGTCACGGCGGACGGCGTGGTTGTCGTCGCCGACCAGCGCTACCTGCGCCAGTTCGAGGAGGCTGCCGGAGACCTCGTGCAGGTCGTCGTGGCGGCGGTGCCGGTTGGACAGAGCTACGAGCACACGATCGCGGCTGTCGTGGGGTCGCGGCAGGTCCGGACGCTCGGGATCGAGGCCGACCATCTGACGGTTGCCCGCCTGGCCGGGCTTCGGCGGGAGGCCGCCCTGGCCGGGTGCGAACTGTGCGAAACGAGTGGATTCATCGAACGATTCCGCGCGATCAAGGACCCGTGGGAGCTGAGCCGGCTGCGCGAGGCCGGGGGGCGGCTGGCGGAAGTGGCCGCGTGTATACTCCCAGAGGTGTCCGAAGGCCGAACCGAGCGCGAAGTCTCCTGGAAGGTCGAGCTGGCGCTCCACGGCGCAGGTTTCGAGCGCCCCGCGTTCGAGACCATCGTCGCCTCCGGACCGAACGGCGCCCGCCCTCACCACCGCGCCACCGACCGCCGCATCGCGGCAGGCGAGCTGGTGGTGGTGGACTTCGGCGGCGTGCTCGACGGCTACGCCGTGGACATGACCCGCACCGTGGCCGTCGGCCGCGTGCCGGCCGGCCAGCGGGTCTGGCTCGGCGCCGTGGCCGAGGCCCAGCAGGCGGCGATCGACGCCGCCGCCCCCGGCGTCCTGCCGTCGGTCATCGATGGCGCGGCCCGCGCCGCGCTGGCGCGGCACGGCCTGGCCGAGGCGTTCGTGCACGGCACCGGGCACGGCCTGGGGCTGGACGTGCACGAACGGCCCATGATTGGCCCGCGCGGCGACCACGACGGTCCGATCGCCCCCGGGATGGTCTTCACCGTCGAACCCGGCGTCTACGTGGCCGGGCAGGGCGGTGTCCGCATCGAAGACGACGTCGTCGTCACAACCTCCGGCGTCGAGCGCCTCACGGGCGCGCCGTCGGATGCCGAGGCCCATGAACTCTGACGCCATCAAGGAACTGCTCGACCTCGTCCAGGCCCACGACCTCGCGGAATTCGAACTCGAGGACGGCGGCTTCAAGCTGCGCGTGAAACGCGGCGGCCCTCACATCGTCACCCACGTCATGCCGGCCCAGGCGCCGGCGTCGGCCGCGCCCGTCGCCGCGGCGCCGGTCCCGGCGGCACCGGCCGTCGCGCCGGTCGAAGACGGCGCGCAGCTCGCCATCGTGAAGTCGCCGATCGTCGGCACCTTCTACCGGTCGGCCGAACCCGGCGCCGCGTCGTTCGTGAACGTCGGCGACACGGTGAAGAAGGGCCAGGTGCTCTGCATCATCGAAGCGATGAAGCTCATGAACGAGATCGACTCGGAGTACGAGGGCGAGATCACCAACGTCTACGTGGAGAACGGCCAGCCGGTGCAATACGGCGAGCGCATCTTCGCCATCCGGCTGCGGTCGTAAGCCGTCTATGTTCAAGAAGATCCTGGTCGCCAACCGCGGCGAGATCGCGCTGCGGATCATCTTCGCGTGCCGTGAACTCGGCATCAAGACCGTCGCCGTCTATTCCGAAGCCGACGAGAACTCGCTGCACGTGCGGTTCGCCGACGAGGACATCTGCATCGGCGGGGCCCGTTCGAGCGAAAGTTACCTGAACGTCCCGGCGATCATCAGCGCCGCCGAGATCACCGGCGCCGACGCGATTCATCCCGGCTACGGCTTCCTCTCCGAAAGCGCCTATCTCGCGGAAGTCTGCGAGGCCTGCCACATCCGCTTCATCGGCCCCGATCCGCACGTCATCCGCCTGCTCGGCGACAA
>CADEFD010000266.1 GCA_902826515.1 uncultured Acidobacteriota bacterium | reverse complement strand
CGCCTCGGGCTTCTCGAGGCCCTTGTACATCAGCAGCCGGCGGTGGTACGAGCCGTTCTCGAGGATGTCCATCTTCGGCGTGATGCGCTCGAGCACCTTCGCGGCGCCGGCCTTGTCGCCCATGCGCATGAGCGTCATCCACTGCCAGTCGGTGGTGGCGGTGATCGAGTCGTCGTTGTCCGAGACCTTCATGCACTCCTCGTAGGCGCGCTTGGCATTGGCGAAATCGCCTTTGAGGTAGTAGGCCAGCCCGAGGTGATACCAGATGTTGAACTGCAGCGTGCTGCGCGGCACGCCGGCGGCGTTCGGCGCGCCGTCGGGCTCGATCTCGTCCTTCGTGCCGCTGACGAGCGACACGGCCTGCTCGAAGTCCGAGATGGCGGCGTCGAAGTTGCGCACCGTGATGTAGCGATGGCCGCGGTGGCGGTAGAAGCGGGCGTCGCGCGGGAACTTGTCGATGCCCTTCGTGAAGGTCGTGATGGCGTCGCGGTACTGCCAGAGATACCCCTGGCGGCGGCCCACCCAGATGATCGCGTCGGCGCTGTCGGGGGTCTTCGCGAGTTCCGCTTCCGCGGCCTTCAGATTGGCTTCGAGCTTCGCGCGGTCGGCAGCCGGAAGTTCCATCGGCACGAGCGGACGCCCGGTGACGGAACGCGCCTCGGGCTCGGCCGGCGCTGCCGGCGCGGGCGCGGGGGCCGGCGTGGCCGACGACGCGGCCGGCGCGGGCTGATTGGAACCACACGCCGCCAGCCCGACGCTGAGCGACATCACCACGGCCATGCCACGAACTCGACGCATACGCGAACTCCCGGGGAGGAGGGGGTTATCGATCGATGCCGGCCGCGGCCGGCGCAAATGGAACGGGCGGCCCATCGGCCGTCCCGGTGGGAGCGGCGGTGTCGTCGCCCACGGCGTCGCCGTTGCCATGCGCGAGGAAGAGCCGGGCCACGCCGTGCGGCGAGCGCGGGGTCGTATCCACTTCGCCGACGGCGCCCAGCTCTTCGCCGGTCGCGGCGCCGAGATCGCGGAAGCGGCGCGCCGTCACGAGTACACGGCCTTCGTAGGTCGCGACCGTCTCGTTGAAGGCGCGCACCGTGCCATCGAGGCGGCCGCGCAGCGTCTCCATGCGGTCCGTGAGGTGGCGCACGCGGTCGTAGAGTTCCTTGCCGAGCCGGCTGACCTGTTCGGCGTTGCGCGTGAGGCGTTCCTGGCGCCAGCCGTGCGCCACGGCGCGCAGCAGCGCAATGAGCGTGAGCGGGCTCGCCGGGAACACCTGCGTGCCGACGCCGAATTCGATGAGGTGCGCGTCCTGCTGCAGCGCCGCCTGGAACACCGCCTCGCCGGGCAGGAACATCACGACGAACTCGGGCGACGGGTGGAACTGCTCCCAGTAGCCCTTGGCGCCGAGCTTCGTCATGTGGTCGCGCACCTGGCGCGAGTGGTCGGCCAGCTTCTGCTCGCGCGTCGCTTCGTCGGTGGCTTCCTGCGCGTCGAGATAGGCCTCGAGCGGCGCCTTCGCGTCGATGACCACCGTGCGGCCGCCGGGCAGGCGCACCAGCAGATCCGGGCGAATGCGTCCGTTCTCGGTCGTGTGGCTCGACTGCTCGTCGAAGTCGCAGTACTCGAGCATGCCGGCCATTTCGACCACGCGGCGCAGCTGCATTTCGCCCCAGCGTCCACGCACGGTGGGCGTGCGCAGCGCGCGCACGAGGTTCGTGGTCTCGGCGCGGAGCTGCGTCTGGCTGCGGCCGATCGCCTCGAGCAGCGCCGCGATCTCGGCGCCCGTCTCGACGCGGTTCTTCTCGACCTCGCCGAGCTTGCGGTCCACCTGCTGCAACACGTCGCGAATCGGCGAGACCAGCTCGTCGAACGCCTGCTGCTTCTTCGACATCTCGGTCACGGCGCTCTTCTCGACGACCGAGAGACGCTCGTGGGCGAGCTTCAGGAATTCGTCGTTGCTCGTCTTGAGCGCCGCGCCGGCGAGCGACTGGAAGCTGTCGCGGAGCTGGTCCTGCGCCTGCGAGAGCAGCCCGAGCTGCTGCGGCACGATCTCGCGCTGATGGGCGAGCTCGGCGCCGACGCGCGCCAGTTCCTCGCGCAGCGACGACCCTTCGCTGCGGGCCCGGTCGAGATCGTCGCGCGAGCGCCCGAGTTCGTTCTGCACTTCGCCGAGCCGGCGCGTGGTCTGGTGGAACAGCGCCTGGGCGGCGCCCACCGTGGCCTGGTGGGTCGCGATCGACTCGGTGAGCTCGCGCCGGAACTGCCCGCGGGCCACCACCCACGCGCCAAGGGCGCCCACCGCCAGCCCCGTCAGGAGCGACAACAGCACAACCGTATCCATCGTTGCAGGACCGCCAATCCGGGGAGTGCGCAAACCGCGTCGAAACGCGGCAGAACCGTGCGGTACAGCGCAGTGTAACAGCGGAGGCCGCTCACGAATTCGAATTCTGATCGGCGCCGGTGACGGAATCGTCAGGAGCTGACGATCTTCGTCAGCGGCGCCGTCACGCCGCGACGCCCGGCCGACCTGCTGGCCACGGAATCAGCCCGCGGCTGCCCGTGATTGCGCGCCCGGCCGCGCGTTCGGCAGGTGGAGCGGACTTTGATATTCCATCACCGGATCATCCATGAGCGAGTCCACCCCAGTCTTCGCCGACGGCCTCGGACGCCGCGTCGTCCGCCTCGAGTCGGCAGACGCCGCACCCACCGAGCACCTGCTGCTCAGCCCCGATCTGGCGGCGCACGCCGGGTTCACGGCGGCACTCGCAGAGCGGGTGGCGAAGCTGCATGGACGCCGGCTGACGGCCTACGCGCGCGTGCAGCGTGTCGATACGGATGGGCCGGGTGGCGCGAGCGTGGTCAGCGAGTACGTCAAGGGCTGGCGCCTGGCCGACCTGCTCGACGTGGCGGAGTCCGAGAACCTGACGCTCGACATCGGCGTCGTGATGCTGCTGCTGAGGCAGCTCCTGCCCACGGCCGCGCTGCTCTCGACCCAGATTCGCGATGCCGCCAGCGGCGCCCTCGGTCCGGAACACCTGCTGCTCACGGCCCAGGGCCGCCTCGTGCTGACCGATTACGTCTTCGGCGGCGCCATCCAGGCCCTCGGCTGGGACGCGGATCAGCTGTGGAAGCGCCTGCGCATCGCCACGCCGCCCGGACCGTCCGGCAAGGCCGTGTCGCAGCGGGGCGATGTGGTGCAGGTGGGTGTGACGGTGCTCTCGCTCGTGGCCGGCCGCCGGCTGCGCGATGACGAGTTCCCCGAGCGGCTCGGGGATCTGGTGTCGAGCGCGCGTCAGAAGACCCCGGCGATCATCGACGCCCCGCTCTCGCCGGGCCTGGGCGACTGGTTGATGCGCGCCCTCCAGCTCGCGCCCAAGAGCTTCGAGAAGCTTTTCGACGCACAGATGGCGCTCGAGCGCCTGCTCTCGTCCGACAGCGCGCTGCTGGCGCAGCCCGCCGAGCTCGATCAGGCCGTCGCGCGCTTCGAGCGCTTCATGCCGGCCTTCGAACTGCCCGAGCCGCCCGCCGAGTTACCGCTGCTCGAAGCGCCGCCGCCCGATCTGGTGCCGCTCGCCGTGGCGTTCGACCGGCCGGCGCCGAAGGTTGAACCCGTGGAGCCCGCGCCCGCGCCGGTGGCCGAGGTGCAGCCGGAGCCTGCGGTGAGCCCGACCCGTAAGTCGGGTGTGCGCCGGAAGAAGGGCGAGGCGGCCCAGGCCGTCGAGCCCACGCCCGCGCCGCCCATCGCCGTCGTGGACGAGTTACCCGAGCCGGTCGAGGCGCCGCCGGAAGCCGTCCCGTTCCTCGACGACGCCCCGCCGCCGATGGCCGTGGCCGATGAGCCGTCCGGGCCCCCGCCCGACGCGCCGCCCGCGACCGCGTCCCCGAGCATCGTGGCGTTCCCGCAGGCCGCGCGCGGCTGGAACGAACCGGCTGAGCCGGCGACCGAGCCGCCCGCCCCGCTCGTGATCGAAGCCGAGGCGCCGTGGTGGCGGTCGGCCCGTGTCGTCGCGGCACTCGTCGCCCTCGCGGTGGCGGAAACCGCCTTCCTCGGCTGGACGCTGACGCGGCCCACCGAAAGCCTCGGCAGCGACGGCGAACTCGTGGTGCAGTCGCGGCCCGAGGGCGCCACCGTCGTCATCGACGATCGCGAACAGGGCGTGACGCCGCTCACCGTGCGGGTGAGCCCGGGCACACATGTGCTGCAGGTGCGCGCCGGCTCCGCCGAACCGCGCGTCATTCCGCTGCAGATTCGCGCCGGCGTGCAGACGGCGCAATACGTGGAGCTCCAGGGCGTCGCCACGACCGGCGTGCTCGAGGTGCGCAGCGAGCCGGCCAAGGCGCGTGTGACGATCGACGGCCGGGAGCGCGGCTCCACGCCGCTCACCCTGCGCGATGTCGCGCCCGGCGACTACAAGGTGGTGCTCGAGCGCGCCGGCTGGAAGTCCACGCAGGTCGTGCGGGTCGAACCGGGGGGCACAGCCCAGCTTGTGGTGCCGATCCGATGAAATTCCGTGTAGAGGCGTCGTGAGGCCGTGGGTTACAATTCCGGTCTTCAAGGAGAACCGCACCGCATGATTCGCCACGCACTCATCGCCGCTCTGATGGTTGGCTTCGCTGCTCCCGCGTTCGCTCAGGGCAAGGCGCTGGCCGACGCGCTGACGCGCATGCATGCGGGCGTCTCGCGGAATGCGGTCGAAGCGGCCGAGAAGATGCCGGACGCAGACTTCGCCTTCCAGCCGTCGAAGGAGGTCCGCACGTTCGGCGGCTTCATCGGCCACATCGCCAACTCGGAGTTCAACTACTGCGCCCGCGCCAAGGGCGAGGCGAACCCGAACAAGGAAGACTTCGAGAAGGTCGCCGGCAAGGCGGCCCTCGTGGCCGGCATCAAGGCGGCGGCGGCCTACTGCGACGGCGTCTACAAGACGATGACCGACGCGGCGCTGAGCGAGACGGTGGCGATGGGCCAGAGCCAGCAGCCGCGCGGCCAGATCCTCGTGCAGAACATCAGCCACACCAACGAGCACTACGGCAACCTCGTCACCTACATGCGT
>CADEFD010000265.1:3835-5090 GCA_902826515.1 uncultured Acidobacteriota bacterium | reverse complement strand
CAAGACCGATCAGCGGCATCGCGATAAACGAGCCAAGACCTCTCGGCGCTAACGCCAAGCCTGCCTCAACAGGTGAATATCGCATCAGAGTCTGCAACATGACAGGCAGGAGCACCAGACTGCCATAGAGCACAAAGCCCAACACCGTCGTCAGCAGAACACCCATGCTGTACGTGAAGTGACGGAACACTCGAAGATCGACAACGGGATGAGGCGTCCGCAGTTCGCGGATGAGGAAGGCCACGAGCCCGATCGCTCCCGCAACACACAGGCCCACGATGAGCTGTGATGCGAACCAGTCTTCCTGCTGGCCCTTGTCGAGCATGATTTGCGTCGCGCCGACGCCAAGAGCCAACAATCCGATGCCCCAGTAGTCAACCGCCGTGCTCTCGCGCCGCAGGTATGGCGGATCGAAAATGTAGGCTCGTATCATCATTACGGCGACGACACCAATCGGAATGTTGATGTAGAAGACCCATCGCCATGAATAGTTGTCGGTCAGCCAGCCTCCAAGCACTGGCCCGATGATCGGCGCGACGACGATGCCCAAGCCCCAAAATCCCATGGCCTTGCCGCGATCGGCCGGCAAAAACGCTTCCAGCAGGACGGCTTGCGACAGCGGCTGCATCACTCCTCCGGTGATGCCCTGGATGATCCGAAAGACGATCAAGGTGGTGAGGGTTGGCGAGGCACCGCACAGAAACGACGAGATTGTAAAGCCAACCACAGACACCTGCAGCAGGCGCTTGCGGCCGATTACCGTCGCCAACCAGCCCGTCATGGGCAGCACGACGGCGTTTGCAGCCAAGTAGGCCGTCAACGCCCACGTGGACTCTTCGACAGTGGCCGACAGATTTCCGGCAATGTGGGGCAAGGAGACGTTGACGACGGTGGTATCTAGGACCACCATGAAAGTGCCGAACATCACCGCAACGGCCGTCATCCAGGGATTGACGTGCGGCTGTTCTCTCGCGTCCTGCGACGTCCCCGCGGTCCCAGTCAGCTCGCGCACTAGCGGCGACCCAGGACGCTGACGGCCACTGACATCCCCGGTCGCAAGACTCGTTCGGCGTCCTGACCGGTTTCGATTGCGATTCGCACCGGCACACGCTGGACAACCTTGACGAAGTTGCCTGTTGCGTTCTCCGGCGGCAGCATGCTGAGTTTAGCGCCGTTTTCTGGCGCGATGCTTTCGAGTTGGCCGGAGAACGATCCGCCCCCTTAGGCAACCACGGCGAGTGAGCTGGGTTATATG
>CADEFD010000265.1:0-3825 GCA_902826515.1 uncultured Acidobacteriota bacterium | reverse complement strand
GACTGGTTGGCCGATTCGCATGTTACGGAGTTGGGTTTCCTTGAAGTTCGCTGTGACCCACACGTCGTGCAAGGGAACCAACGCCATGAGCGGTTGTCCCGGTTGCACGATCTGACCGGGTTTCGCCGACCTTCGGCTGACGACACCAGCAGAGGGGGCCCGCACCATCGCGTATTCGAGATTCAACTTGGCCTGCCGAACAGTCGCTTCCGCCTGCGCAAGTTCGGCCTGGGCCGAAGCGAGGCGCGCACGCGTGATAGCAACCTGCTGCGGCGCGGTCTGGGCGATCTGCACGGCGGAACCAGCCTGGAGGAGCTCACCACGCGCTTGCGTCAGACGGCTTTCCCCCACCGACACTCCAGTCTGCGCCTCGGCGACGGCAGCCCGCGATGAATCGACGGCGGCTTGCGCGGCCTGCTGGGCTGCGACCAGAGCATCGAATTGCTGCCGTGAGACCTCGTCCTTCTCCACTAAAGGCCGCAGGCGTTGCACGTCTTGTGCGACTTTCACGAGATTCGCTTCCGCCTCTCGCACTCGGGCCTCGGCGGCGGTCAGCTTGGCGCGCGCGGCCTCGATTTGTCGTTCGGCTACAACGATTCCCGCCACGGCATTGCCTCGTCCCGCTTGAGCGGACGCGAGCCCCCCCTCGCTAGTGGCCGACGTAACCGGAACTCCTGCTTCAGCGCCTGCGACTGCCGCCTCGGCCTCGGCTTGATCTGCCTCAGCGCGGGCAAGCGCCACTTCGAGGTCGCGGCGGTCGAGACTGGCGAGGACGGCTCCGGCCTCAACCTGTTCGTTCTCACTCACGTGGATGTCCAGGACTATGCCACCGACTTTGGCCGCGATGGGCATGACGTTGCCGTCTACTTGCGCGTCGTCGGTCGTTTCGCGGCCGCCCGCATACCACCACCACGCGGAGATGATGGCGACTGCCATCATCACCGCGACCGCGATCCAGCCTTTGGTGCGCCCTGCTCGCCACCCGACACTCTTCTCGCCTACTGAGTCTGACCCTCCTACTGCTGGATTCGCCATGGTCCCTGTCCCCCCATAAACCCTGAAAAGTCTTGTGCGCCGACGCCGATGGCTCGCGCCAGTGCTGCTTTGGCGACATTGTGTGAATACAGGCTGGCGATGCGGCCCTCGCGTGCTGCGACGACCGCCTCTTGAGCCTGGATCACCTCCACGTTGGTCGCGACACCGGCCGCAAATCGATCCCTGGCCTGTGTCAGCGTCTCGGTCGCCAGATCTACGGCGCTTTGCGCGACCGCCACCAATTCGTCTGCGGCGCTTAGATCGCGCAGTGACGTCTGAATCTCGAACGAAACGCGGGTGCGCAGGTCTTCGAGCTCCGCCTGACGCCGCCGGAGTTCAGCGTCGCTTTCGATCGTCCGTGCCTTCGTCACACCAGCGGAGAAGATCGGAACACGCACGTTCGCCGCGACACTGAAGGTGCTGAGGGCTGTCGACGGTTCGGCTCCAATCCACCCGTAGTTGCCGTCAACCGTCAGACGCGGCAGCCGGTCTGTGCGTGCGGCACTGAGCGCTGCAGTCGCCGCGGCCACACGTTCTCGCGCTTGAAGAACATCAGGGCGTTGTGCATATGCTGCGCTCAGGGCAACGCCGACGTCCACCGCCGGTGCGGTGGAATACGGCATCGGATCGGCAATCACAAACTGCTGATCGAAAGGAAGGCCGATCGCGTGCGCCAACGCGCTCCGCGCGCGCGCGCCTTCGTTTTCGGCAACGATGCGGCGTTGTGAGGCTGCCTTTCGCTCCACGTCACCGCGGAGCACCTCGATACGCGCCACGACTCCGGCGCGATTCTGATCGACGGCTAACTGATAGAGCGATTCGGCAGTATCCAACTGAGAGCGCGCGGCATCAATTCGGCTCTCCGCTGCGACGGCTTGAAGATAGAGACTCGAGACCACGAGCATCACGAGATTGCGTGCATCCTGATAGCCGTAGCGGGCGGCACGCAGCCCGGCAGCGCCCGCCTTCGCCTCGAAGAGCGCGCTGGTGTCGATCACAGGCTGGCTGACTGACAGCCGTGCGTCAAACACGTTGAAAGGGCCGATGATCTGCTGCACGCCTGGGAAGTCGCCGAACCCCAAGGCGGCGGCATTCACCGTCTGACGCAGCCCGTAGATACGGCCGGAGACGTCGGGCAGCAGACCGCCCAATTGCCGCCATCGCGCACCTTCCGCTGTCCGAACGCGCTGCTCCTCGAGCAGGACGCCGAGGTTGCGATCCAGTCCTCGCCTCAGTGCCTCATTCAGGGAGAGCGAGAGCGGTGGCCCGGCTGCGACGCTCGCTGGCACACTACCGAGAACAGGACCCGGAATGGGCGCGCTCAATCCCTCCTGCGCTGCGCTGCCAAGTCGCAAGACCGTCTGTGCCGACAGAGGCACTGCGCCAGACGCGATCACCAGTCCGAGCCCTACGATTTTGATGAGGCGTGTCATCGGATCTCGAGTCCCCTCCACAGCAAGTCGATCAGTGTTTCAGCGTCCGCCTCCGCCCGTTGCGACCGATCACGAACATGGCGGACGACCAACCCGTGCGACACATCCAGCGTGGCTGCGGCGACCGCTCGAGCGTCAATCGTCCGAATCTGCTTTGACCGCATGGCCGCTTCGAGAAGCAGTTCGAGCAGTTGCGTTTGACGTCTGTGGAGGCGCAGGTACTCGTCGCGGATGTGAGTAGCGCCGCCACCGAGATTGCCCGATTCCGCGCTGTAGATTCGAAAGAAGTCAGCGTGAGTTTCGAAGTAGTGGTGGCGTGTCATATGAAAGCGCCGAAGAACCTCCCGAAGATCGCGGCCAGATTGCAGAACTGCAGCCGTCTGGCCGGCCAGTTCCTGTAACCCCTGTGTCACTGCCGCGGAATAGATCGCCGCCTTTGCCGGGAAATAGAGATACAACGTCCCCTTAGCCACTCCCGCGGCGCTCGCAATCAAGTCCATGCTCGTCGCGTCGTAGCCATGCTTCGAGAACACAGCTCGGGCAGCATCGAGGATCGACGTGCGGCGGAAGTCTGCGACGAGCTTTCGCGCATCGCGGCGCGCCGCGTGCCGCCTCGGTCTAGAAGTGACTGGCAAGTTCATCGTAATGACCGGACGGTCATGTTACCACGCCGGCGCGCTCCCGAATGGCAACTCTGCAACGCCCGCACCAAGTTCAATCGCCGAGCGAAGTCCGGATGGCGAAACGCCGGGACTCATCGACCAGCCTGATCACCACCGACAGTTCCTCCCGGTTGCGCGGCGCGAAGATCATCGCGACTGTGGGTGAGGTCAAGTCCCGTGACAGAACCTGAGCTTCGGCCCATCCGCGTTCGATCGCACTGAGAAACACGTCGGGTGGCAACGCGGCGTGAAGACTTCCATCCAGCGGGGGGTGGAGGTGGGCGAACTCGCCCTGCGCAAGGAAGGCGACAGCGGCACCACGTTGGATACCGTCCCGAAGGCACAGTGCCCGGCTTCCAGGGACGCAGATTCGACTCGCCCGTAGTTCGACACCAGGCAGCGAGAAGCAGATGTCGCGTAGCTGCGCGATGATCTTCGGAGGTCCGGGCTGGTCGAGCTGCGGGTGCAGGATGCCGATTGAGGTGCGCGGGCGTGGTCCTCGACGTATGGGTAGCTTCAAGACGCCCATAGAACCTCGTCAGTCTGGCAGCAGCAGAACGTTCCAGTATTCTAGGCCCTCGCCCAGAGCTTTCCTCAGAAACGCCATTGCGGTTTCCAAGTCAGTTTCGGCTTGGATCTGCCTGGCCTGCGCCGCGACCAACGCGGTCTGGCGCTGCAACACCAGGAACACCGTC
>CADEFD010000264.1:1693-5127 GCA_902826515.1 uncultured Acidobacteriota bacterium | reverse complement strand
GCGCGGCCGTCGTGCTGCTGCGCCGCTACCGCCCCGACATCCCGCAGCCGTTCACGATGATGTTCTACCCGTGGCCGGCGGTGCTCTCGGGCGCGCTGTGGCTCTTCATCTTCTTCACGGGCCCCTGGGAAGGCATCGCCTTCTCGGTGGCGTTCCTGCTCGCCGGCGTCGCCGCGTATTTCGTGTTCAGCCGGGGGCGCACCGCCGTCACGCCATGAGCGCGCCGACGCCGTGACGACCGTCACGCGCCGGCCGATGACCGACGCCGAACGCCGTGCCGCGGCGCCGCGTTTTCCGTGGGGCGACGTGGCGCTGGCGCCACTGAACGGCATCCTCGCCGCCGTGCCGGCGGTGGTGCTCGCCGGTCTGCCGATCTATCTGGCCCTGTGGCTGGCCGGCGTGAATGAACCCGGCCGCTGGGCCAGCTTCATCGGCGTGGGCGCCTTCGGCGCGGCCGTGGCCGCCGCGCTCTACACCTCGATCGGGGCGTTTCTGCGCGCGCGGGCACGGGTGGATGACGACCTGCTCAATGACGAGGTGGACGAGCGAGTGCTCGAGGTCAACGAGGCCGTGGGCATCGTCATCGAGCCGCCGGTGATGTACCTGCGCTTCGTGAACGGCGACTCCGTCACCTTGCGTGGCGACTACGTGGCGCACCTGCGCCAGGCCGGCGACTTCCCCTCCACGATCGTGCGCCTGGTGCAGTTACCGCACTCGCGCGCCGTCGTTGCCGTCGTGCCGCTCGGCGAGCCGCTCGTCGCCGCCTTCGTCTCGGGCGCGGACCATCGCCCCACTGAGCTCGACGGGCAGCCCGCGGACGTGGACTTCGACCGTCTGCGTCGGCTCGCGACCTGACGGGCTACTTGCCGGCCGGCGGACGCTTGCCGAGCGCCAGCAGGTTGGCCGTGATCCGGTAGGCGCCGGGCACGCCGTACGGCAATTGGCGGTGCAGCGCGTAGGCGAAGTAGGTGTAGGTGCCCGTGCCGTGGGTCGCCGTGAGCCAGCCGCCCTGCTGCGGCGCCTGCCCCTTGTCGAAGGTCGCGATCATCGGCGTGTACGCCTTGTCCCACGTGCTGAAGAACTTCGATCCGCGCTGTTCCATCCAGCCGTTGAAGTCGGCGGCCGTGATGCGGTTCGGCCACGTGAACGCCTGATGCGCCGGCGCGAGGATCTCGACCGGGGAGTCTTCCTCCGACACTTCCTCCGAGTTGCGCGGGTTGTCGGCCGGGAACGGCGCGTAGCGATTCGGCACGAGTTCGGCCGTGTTGTAGAGCACGATCATGTTGCCGCCGGCCTTCACGTAGTCGAGCAGGCGGGTGTTGTAGGTCTTGAGGTCCTCGCGCACGGCGTAGGCGCGCGTGCCGGTCATGATGGCGTCGAACTGCGAGAGGTCGCTCGAGGCGAGCTCGCGTTCACCGAGCAGCGTGACCTGCGCGCCGAGCTGCGTGAGCCCCTGCGGCACCTGGTCGCCGACGCCCATCACGTAGCCCACCTTGAGATTCGAGAGCACGGTGACGTCGATGCCGCGCACTTCCACGGTGGACGGCCGGTAGAGATAGCGGACCTCGAGGTCGCGCTGATCGATGACCTCGTACCCTTCGCGATACGACTGGCCGGCGGCCGTCGCCACCGCTTCGACGCGGTACGGCCTGGCGTCGATTGACGTCGCCGCCACCGTGAAGCGATAGCTCGCGCGTTCGCCGGCGCGCGCGAACGTGAACGCCTGCTCTCGCGGGGTCACCGTCCAGCCCTGCGGCACGGTGAGGGTGACGGCGCCGGTCGTCGCCTCCTCCGCGTTGTGCACGACGTCCACCGTGAGCTCCACGCGCTTGCTCGTGCTCGCCAGCGGAATCACGGCGGCCCCTGGCGACACCGTGACACCAAGGCGCGGCACGCTGCGCACCTCGCGGAGCACGTCGCCGTACGGCAGCTTGGCCTCGCGGCGCTTCACCACCTCGCGCATCGTCACCGGCGAGCCCTCGACCACGTAGCGGGCCACGGCCACGAGTGGCGGGGCCGAGGCGGCGCGGCCGAACTGCGCCTGGTCGTCGAGCGTGTAGCGGCTCTCCTGCAGGCCGCTCCGGCGGAAGTACGGCTTCGTGCTGATGGGCGCGGTGGGCGCCACGGCCACCGTGAATCGACGCGCGAGCACGTCGTGCGGAGCCACCGACTCGGCGATGCCGCTCGCACCGGAGGCCGACGCCGTCCAGCCGGTCGCCGTCTCCATCGTCACCTCGGCCGGCGCCACGGGCCGGCGGCCGCGATTGGCAAGGCGCGCTCGCACTTCGAAGGTCTGGCCGGGCACCGGCGCCGACATCGAGGGCGGTGCCGCGAACGCCGCACCGGGGCCGGTGGGCTCCGCCAGGCCGGCCGGCTGCGCGGTGGCCGAGAGCTCGAGGCCGAGGCACGCCGTGATGGCCTCCTCGGTCTGACGTTCCTTGATGCGCAGGATGAAGAGCGCCTCGTCTTCGCCGGCGCTCTTGGCGATCGCCTCGCGGATGAACTGCAGCGCGGCGGCCAGTGACGGCACGGCGGCCGACGGATCGGTCATCGTGAAGTCCGCGGTGGCGCGGCCAAAGGCGCCGTCCACGCGCGCGAGCTGATCGCCGACACCCTCGGGCGAGCGGCGGCCGAGCGTGGAGAAGAGACCCGAGTAGCTGGTGTTCAGGCCGTCGAACACCGACGATTCCTTCTCAGGGGCCGAGGCCAGGCGCGTGCCCACACGCGTGTAGTAGCCGAAGTTCGCGCCGACGCCGGGATTGAAGCGGCCGCTGTTCTGCGAGCGCTGGAAGCTCAGGCCGAAGCGGGCGACGTTGTCGAACGAATCGCCCAGATACGGGCTGTACTCGCCGCTGTCGATGCGCACCGTCCACGGCTCGTTCTCGCGCACGCCGCCCATGTAGACCTTGAAGGGCTGCCACGGCCGCAGGCCCTCTTTGATCTGCTCAGGATAGACATTGGGATCGCCGGCGGCCTTGAAGGCGAGCTGGGTGATGAGCCCGGCCGTCTGGTGGTTGCCGTGGCCATCGCGCTGGTTGCCCTGGAAGCGCGACAGCAGCACCCATGGGCGGCTCATGCGGATGATGCGCACGACATCGCGCATCACCTGATCCTTGCCCCACTTCTCGAACGCCTCTTCGAGCCGCTTCGAGAAGCCGTAGTCCACGACGGTCGTGAAGTACTGCTCGTCCACGCCGTAGTAGCGATCCGAGATGCGGAGTTCTTCGGTGCGGATAAGGCCGAGCCCGTCGAAGAGCTGCGAGCCGATGGCGTTGTCGCCCGATTCGCCGCGGTTGAGCGTCATGAGCGCGAGCCGCGCCCCGTCCTTGCGTGCCAGCCGCGTGATCACGCCGCCATGCTCGTCGTCCGGATGCGCGGTCGTGTGCATGACACTCGCCGTCGTGCGCGCCTTGAGGATCTTCTGCCAGGCGCCC
>CADEFD010000264.1:0-1593 GCA_902826515.1 uncultured Acidobacteriota bacterium | reverse complement strand
GCACGGGCATCGTCTGGCCGCCCGGCAGGGCGACAACAAGGGCCAGCAGACCCGCGACCGCAGCAAACACTCGCATTTCGGTACTCCAGCCTTCAGCGTGACAGCGAGACAGTTGACAGCGGGACAAGCGCTCTTGACGAGCCCTAGTCCCTAGTCCCTGGTCCCTAGTCCCTAGAAGTAGAACTTGACCGCCAGCTGCATCTCGCGCGGATCGCCGAGCGTGCTCGTGATGCGGCCGAAGGTGCCGGCGTTGCCGACGTTGGCCGCCGGGAAGCCGTAGTTGACCCAGTTGAAGAGGTTGAACACCTCCGCGCGCAGCTCGAGGCGCTTGTCGCCGCCGAGGCCGATGTTGCGGAAGAGGCTCATGTTCATCGACTTCGAACCCGGGCCGCGCAGCGTGTTGTTGGCGCAGTTGCCGTAGGTGCGGCCCACGGTGGGCGCGAACGCCGAGGTGTCGAACCACTTGTCGAGCGTCGGCTCGAAGCCGTCGGGATTCGGGTTGCCCACGCAGTTGGCGCGCGTGATGCGGCCGGCGCCGGTGCCCGCCGTGTCCACGGAGGTGACGGTGAAGGGACGGCCGTCGCTCAGCGTGAGGATGCCGTTCACCGACCAGCCGCCGAGAATGGTCGCCACGGGACCATCCGTGGCGAACCTGCGGCCGGCGCCGAAGGGCAGCTCGTAGATGGCGCTGGCGACGAAGCGGTGCGGGATGTCGAAGGCCAGCGGGCCGTAGTCGGCCGCCATGTTGTAGGCGTCCTGCGGGAAGTTGCCGGTGGCGCCGCCGCCCGCGCTCAGGTGGTCGAGGAAGTCGCCCATCGCCTTGCTCCACGTGTAGGCGAGCGTGAAGCCGAGGCCGTCCGACATGCGCTTCTGCATGCGCACCTGCAGGGAGTCGTAGTCGGCGCGGCCGTTGGTGACGATCTGCTCGAGGAAGGCGTTGCCGTAGCCGTACTGCGCGTACGGGAAGACCACCGTGTTGTTCGGCTGGATGATGCCCTGGTTCAGGTTGCGCAGCCGGCGGCCGTTGCGCGTGCGGTTGCCCACGTATTCGACGGCGGCGACCATCGTGTCGGTGAACTGGTACTCGGGGCCCACGCTGAACTGGTAGACGACCGGCGTGTCCTGGTTCGGATCCTGGATGCGCCACTGCACGACCGACGGATTCACCGTCTGCGCGTTGAGCGGCGTGAAGCCCTGGGCGAAGGTGAAGGCCGGCGCGTCGTTGCCGGTGTTGGCGTTGATCGAGGCGTCCACGAGCTGCGGCAGGTTGAGCCCGAGCTGGCTTTCGCTGCCGTAGCGGTCGAACTGCTGGTAGAAGATGCCGAATCCGCCGCGCAGCGCCAGACGTTCGACCGGCGTCCACACGACGCCGACGCGCGGCGCGATGTCGTTGGTGTCGGGGTTGATGAGCGCGCGGTCGAAGATCGAGCCGTCCTTCGCGGTGAACACCTGCCCGGTGGCGGGGTCGATGTTCGTCAGCTTGTTGCTGCGGTCGAAGAGCGGCGTGAAGCGCTCGTAGCGGATGCCGGCGTTCACCGTGAGGTTGTCGCGCAGGCGCCAGCTGTCCTGGGCGTAGACCTGCCAGCCGTCGGC
>CADEFD010000263.1 GCA_902826515.1 uncultured Acidobacteriota bacterium | reverse complement strand
CGGCAGCTTCCGCTTCAGCGAGAGCCTGTCGTACGACGCCGACCGCGACCTCATCGTGTCGGTCAATGCCGGCATGGCACAGGAACTCGTGCCGAACGACGGCTATGTCTCGCTCGTGAACCCCGACGGCAGTGCGCACACCCTCAAGTGGATCGGCGTGAACCGTAACGGCCTCACGCTGAACCATCCGCTCGGCAGTGACATCGCGAACGGCATGCTCTACGTGGTGGACATCGACACCGTGCGCTGGTTCGACATGAAGACCGGCGAGCCGAAGGGCAACGTGCAGGTGCCCGGCGTCATCCGCTTCAACGACCTCGAAGTGGCGGCCGACGGCACGATGTACGCCACGCAGACCGGCACGCCGCAGGATGCGGCGAGCTGGAAGGTCTACAAGATCACGCCGCAGGGGCAGGCGAACCCGGTCATCACCGGCGCGCCGCTCAACATGCCGAACGGCATCGCCTTCGACCTCAAGGGGAACCTCGTGGTCGTGAACATCGGCAACAACGAAGTGCTCACCTTCTCGCCCGACGGCAAGCTCCTCACTACGGAGAACGCGGTGGACCCGGGCAACGACGGCATCGTCGTGACCGCCGACGGCACCAAGTACGTGTCGAGCGTGCGCCAGGGCACCGTGTCGCGCATCCGTCCCGGACAGAAGGCCGAAATCGTGGCCTCGGGCATTCCGAGTGCGGCGTCGATGGCCTACGACTCGAAGCGCAACCGGCTGCTCATCCCGATGAACGACTGGAACGCGATTGCGATCGTGGACCTGAACGCGAAGTAACGCGCCATGCACACGCCGCTCGACCCTGCCGCACGCCATCTGCTGCGTCACACCCTTGCCACGCTGGCGTACCGCGCCGGCAAGGTGCTGCGCGACCCGCCGGCGGATTTCGCGACGTTCCGGCTCACGCCCGCGAGCCGATCGGCCGTCGAGATCCTCGCGCACATGGTGGATCTGATGGGCTGGGCCGAGCGGCTGGCGCGCGGCGAATACCGCTGGGAGGCCGGCGGCGTGGGCGAGTGGGACACCGCGGTGGAGCAGTTCTTCGCGGGGCTGGCCCGCGTGGACGCGGCGCTGGCGGATGAGACGCACGCGCCGTATCCGGCCGGTGTGATGTTCCAGGGGCCGATCGCCGACGCACTCACGCACGTGGGCCAGCTGGCGATCATGCGGGGCGTGGCCGGCGAACCGGTGCGCCCCGAAAGTTACGCGCGCGCCACGATCGAGCCCGGCCGCGTGGGCCGCGAGCAGGCGCCGCCCGGGCGCGAGTTCGACGGCGATGCGAGCCGTCCGGCGTAGTGATCCGCGGAAGACCGGAGCCATGACGACGGCATACGCGCGCACCTCCGCACTTGCGCTCGTGATGCACGCGCTCGTCGCGGCCGTGTGTCTGGCGCAGCCGGCCGGCCCGCCGCCTGCCGCCTCGCCCGTGTATCTGCAGATCGCTCCGGTCGTGACGGTGCATTTCGAAGGCGAGCAATACCATCGCGCCAGTCCGCCGCTGACCGGCACCACCCTGGGCGGCGCCCTGACCGCCGGCGTGTGGCTCGTGCCCGAGCTGGCGTTCGAAGCCGAGGTGCTGCTCGACGGCAAGTTGTCCGGGGCGATCGTTGACAGCTACGCGACGCGCACCGACTACACGGCCGAAAGCCGCGACATCGTGGTGGGCGGGAGTCTTCGCGTTCATCCGCGCGGCGGGTCGCACCTCGAGTTCACGGCGGGCGGCGGCGTCGTGTTCTCGCGATTCGCCCGTCGCGACATCGTGACGACCAGCTTCTTTCCGCCCGGCAGCACCGCCCGGTGGCCCGACCAGGAAAGCTCCACCGCGCAGCCGACGGTGCATGGTTCGCTGGCGGTCACGATCCCGCTGTCGCCGCGGGTGCAGCTCGTGCCGTCGGTGGGCGCCCGCTGGATCCAGCGCGAGTTCGACACCGACGCCTGGTACTTCGGCGTGGGCCGCTACCTGGTGTTCGTCTCCGCGGCGCTGCGCCTCACGCCGTAGCCGTCAGCCCGCGATCGGAGCTCCAGCGATGTCACGCATCCGGATCGAAAGTTTCAGCCTCTCGCTCGACGGCTACGGCGCCGGCCCGGCGCAGAGCCTCGAACATCCGCTCGGCGTGGGCGGCACGGCACTGCATGGCTGGGCGTTCGAAACGCGCACCTTCCGCCACATGTTCGGCCAGGAAGGCGGAGCGAACGACGCCGATGACGCCTTTGCCGCGCACGGCTTCAGCCACGTCGGCGCGTGGGTGATGGGCCGCAACATGTTCGGTCCCATCCGCGGCGCCTGGCCGGACGACACGTGGACCGGCTGGTGGGGCGACGAGCCGCCCTATCACTGCGACGTCTTCGTGCTCACGCACCATCCGCGCGCGTCGTTTTCGATGCAGGGCGGCACCACGTTCCACTTCGTGACCGACGGCCTTGACACCGCGCTCGCGCGGGCCCGTGAGGCCGCGGGCGGCAAGGACGTGCGCATCGGCGGCGGCGTCTCCACCATCCGACAGGCCCTGCAGGCCCGGCTCGTGGACGACATCCATCTGGCCGTGGCGCCCGTGTTGCTCGGCTCGGGCGAGGCGCTCTTTGCCGGCCTCGACCTGCCGGCGCTCGGCTATCAAGTGGTAGAACGGGTGCCAACGGCACGGGCGACGCACCTCGTGCTCACACGCAGCGAACGCTAACATCATCAGCACGGCAGTGCGGAACCCGGCTCTCGACAAAGAGTTCCCTTGGCCGGCCAGGAGTCCTCAATGGCAACCTCAGACAAGATTCAAGGTCCTGCCACGGCTGTCGCCGGCGCGGCCTGACAGACGAGACGAGTTATGCCACCTGGGCAATTGCTGCGTTCGCATGGTTGGGAAATCGTGTTGAGGCCGTGGGCTCTCCCCCTCTCGCTGGCGTTGTGCCTGGGCGGACCGTCGTTCGGCCTTGCCCAATCGGCCGATCCGCGGGTCGGCTCGTGGCGCCTTGTTCGGATGAGCGTCGACTCGAGAACCCAACCAGCGGGGACCAGCAATTGGATCTATTCGCAAGAAGGCTCTGACCTGCGAGTGGACATTCATTCCCTGAGCCCTACGGGCAGAGCCCTGCATTGGTCCTTCCAGACGAAGCGTGACGGCACGGAAGTGCGAGTCCGCGGCAATCCCGCGGTCGACAGAGTCGTCGTGACTCGCCGAAACGAGTGGATAGACGAGATCGTGTACAAGAAGGCGGGTGTGGCGACCGCCATCGGCACGAGCGAGATATCGGTCGACGGTCAGACCATGACGCTGACCCTGAAAAACGCCTCGGGCGGCGTAGCCGTCGGCGTGTACAAGAAATCCCAGTGACGACCGCTGCCTCACGCGGTGTGCTAACGCGCGCATGAACCCGGCGGCGTGCGACGTCTGTGCGGATGTCCCTCGCGGGCAGGCCCCCCTGTTCAGGTTTATGGCGGCGGCAGGGCCCGGTCTCGGGCGGAGCGAGACGCTGCCGAGGAATCACGGTGACGACGTCGTAGGATGGCGCAGATGACTCAGTGCACTCTCCTTGGTGGGGTCCTGCTGGCAGCCTGCCTTGCTGGCGCGTGCGGTGGCCCCGCGCCCACGCCCGCACCTGCCGAGCGCATGCCCTTCGATCTGGAAGCCACGCGTCGCCTCATTGCGCAGCAGAACGAGCGCTTCACTGCCGCGCATGTCGCCGGCGACGTCGCCACGATCGACGCGATGTTTGCTCCGGACGCCAAGTCGTTTCCGCCCGGTGCCGCCGCGGTGATTGGCCTGCCGGCGCTGCACGCCTTCACCGTGGAGTACCTCAAGGCCGGTGTCACGGAGTTTCGCGAGGAAACCACCGACTTCTACGGGAACGCGGAGTACGTGGTGGACGGTGGGACTTACGTCGTGACCTACGGCCCCGCGCACGTCACCGAGCGCGGCAAGTACCTGAACGTGTGGACGCAGGTCAACGGACGCTGGAAGATAAAAGCGAACATGTGGAACACCGACGCTCCGGCTCCCCCGTCAAAGTGAATGGACCTGTCGCCATGGGCCTCCTGACCTTCAGCCTCAACGTCACCCTCGATGGATGCGTCGATCATCGCGTGGGCATCGCGAACGACGAGACACACGCGTTCTTCACCAAGCTCATGGACGAGGGCGGCGCCATGCTGTGGGGCCGCGTCACCTACGAGATGATGGAGAGCTACTGGCCGGCGGTCGCCCGCGGCGACGTGGAGGCGCCGCCGGCGATACGCGAGTGGGCGGTCAAGCTGGAGGCGAAGCCGAAGTACGTGGTGTCGTCCACGCGAACGGACTTCCCGTGGACCAACAGCCACCACATCGCCGGCGACCTGCGCGCGGGCGTGCAGAAGCTGAAGGACGAGACCCCGGCCGGCGTGCTGCTCGGTAGTGGAAAGCTCGCGACCGAGCTTGACCGGCTCGATCTCATCGACGAATACAAGTTCCTCGTCCACCCCAGAATCGCCGGCCACGGCCCGACGCTCTATCAGAGCGGACTGCCAGGCACGCGGGCGCTCGACCTGATCTCGGCGACTTCGCTCCGCTGCGGGGCGGTCGCCGTGCACTACCGGCGCGCGAGCCGCTGACACCCGAAAGAGAAAGGGGGAGGCGCCGAAACGCGATGACTGACACGCCGACCTACTACCACGGCACCAGGGCCGAGCTGAACGTGGGCGACCTCATCGGGCCTGGTTACGCCTCCAACTACGGTTCGAGGAAGCGCGCCGCGTTCGTCTACCTGTCAGCGACACTCGACGCCGCTATCTGGGGTGCCGAGCTGGCGATTGGTGAGGGCCGTGGGCGGATCTATATCGTTGAGCCAACAGGCGCCATCGAGGATGATCCCAATCTGACGAACAAACGGTTTCCAGGCAACCCGACGCAGTCGTATCGATCCGCGAGCCCGCTTCGCGTCGTCGGTGAGGTCACCGAGTGGACGGGGCACTCCGCCGAGCGGCTCAGGGAAATGCACGATCACCTCGAGCGCCTCAAGCAACAAGGCATTGAAGCCATCGAAGAGTGAAGGTCGGCTGATCGTGTTGTATGTTGGCAGTGACGAGCAACTGCGAAGAGCCGCGAATCCCTGTGGCTGCGCGACCAGTTCGTGACATCCTCGACGGTGCGATGAGAC
>CADEFD010000262.1 GCA_902826515.1 uncultured Acidobacteriota bacterium | reverse complement strand
TGTTCTGCGACACCTGGTAGGTGAGCTTGAACGTGTAGGGGTTCGTGAGCTTCGAACGCTCGATGTTGCTCGGCAGACCCGTCGTGTACTTGTACTGGTCGTTCAGGCGGTAGCTGTAGAAGCCCCAGATCTTGCCTTTCCAGATCGGGCCGCCGATGTTGCCGTTGAGGTCGTACTGCTTCTGAATCTGGTTGCCGCGCTGGAGCGGCGTGCGCGTGAAGAAGCCGTCGTCGTCGCGCGTGTTGGCCGTCTGCAGGAAGCTCGGGACGTTGTTGGCGATCATGCTGTCGTTCTGGTAGTCGCTGTACCAGTTACCCGACAGGCGATCGCTGCCCGACTTGACCGAGATGCTCAGCACCGCGCCGCCGGCAAACGCCGAGGCGTCGGCGCCGGCGCCGCCCACCTGGAATTCCTCGAAGCTGCCGAAGTCGAAATAGCCGGCGTTGGCGCTCGTGCCCTCGGTGGTGTCGATGCCCTCGAGACGCGTCTGGTTCTGGTCGTCGAAGCCGTAGGAGCGGTAGCCGGTCTGGTTGCCGGTGCGGGAGCCGCCGACGTCGTACGAGGTCATCTGCATGCCCGGCGCCTGTGCCATGGCCGCCCAGACGTCGCGCGCGTTCGGGATCTCGGTGAGCAGTTCCTTGGTGAAGTTCGTGCCCATCGTGGTCGTCGAAGTGTCGACGACCGGCGATTCACCCGTGACGGTCACCGTCTCCTGCAGCGTCGCCACGGCGAGCTGCTGGTCGACGCTGAGCGTCTGATTGATGACCACGCGGATGCCTTCGCGCTTCACCGATTGGAAACCGGTGAGTTCGAACGACACGTCGTACGTGCCGGGAGGCAGCGCGAGGAACCGGTAGTCGCCTTCCGCGCTCGTGACCTGCACCTGCGGCTGGATCAATGCCGGACTCGACACCGTGACCGTGACACCCGGCAGAACCGCCCCGGTGTTATCCGTGACGGTGCCGTTGATGCGGCCGCGGAAGTCCTGCGCGCTGGCGAACGACACGCTGAAGAGCAGCGCTGCCAGGCACACGACCAGACCTTTCCTCATCACTTTCATCTGGAATCCTCCAACAGCGCGGCCGGAGCCACGCCTACTCCCGCTCCGGGGGCCGGCCGGAGCCGCGGGATGCCGAAGCCCCTGGAATCCCAGGGGCAGCCCTACACAAATAGCAATCAGGATGCCAGCCCGCGCGAACCACGGTCCACGCGGGCTGCCGGCCCATCGCTGCCGGAAACCGGCCGGGCACGCGGGGCGCCCGGCAGTTGCCCGGCGAGTCTACGTGAAAAACTGGAGTACGGATCCAAAAAACCAGTAGTGATGGCGCCGGAAGCACGGTATTTCCACGCCCCCGGTCGTCGCCCGACCATCGGGCCGGACAGGCGAGTGGCGCACTGGGAGTGGTTCTGGCGCGTCGAGCGCTCCTTGCCTCTCCTTCAGGAGGACACGCATGACATGCACGCGCGCGCTGCCCGTCGCGACCGCTCTGGCCGCCGGGCTGGCTCTCGGGTGGTTCCCGCCGGTCGCGGCTCAGGCCCCGGAGCCGGCCAAACCGGTCCTGACCCTCGACGGTCCGGTGTCGCTCATCACCGTGCTCATCAAACCCGACAAGACGGCGGACTTCGAGATGGTGCTCGGCAGGCTGCGCGACGCCCTGCTCAAGAGCGAGAACCCGGTGCGGCGCCAGCAGGCGGCCGGCTGGTTCCTCTACAAGAGCGCGCAGGCGGTGCAGGGCAACGCGGTCTACATCATGCGGATCGAACCGGTCATCGCCGGCGAGGAGTACGACATCAGCCGGCTCATCGCCGAGGTGTTTCCCTCCGAAGTGCAGGAGCTCTTCGTCAAGTATCGGGATGCGTTTGCCGGCCGGGCGATTGCGGGGTTGTCGCCGATGCCGGCGATGCTCGGGCAGTAGTCGGCCGTCAGGACACGATGCCTCGCCGCACCGCGTAGAGCACGAGCTCGGCCGTATTGTGAATCTCGAGCTTCTGGAGGATACGCGCGCGGTGCGTTTCCACGGTGGCCGCGCTGATATCCAGGATCTCGGCCGCCTCGCGATTGGTGCGGCCTTCGGCGACCAACTGGAAGATCTCGCGCTCGCGCGGCGACAGGCTGGCGTAGCGGTCGCTCGTATCCGTCTGTGACACCCGCCGGACGTAGTCGTCGAGCAGGCGCTTGGCGACGGCCGGGCTGAAGAAGGAATGACCCGCGGCCACCGCGGCCACACCATTCAGCAGGTCGGTGTCGGCCGAGTCCTTGAGCAGATAGCCCGTCGCGCCGGCCTTGAGGGACCGCGTCACATACCCCTCGTCCGCGTGCATGCTCAGCATCAGCACACGGGTCTTCGGCGATCGCTGCACGACCTGATGGGCGGCGTCGATGCCGTTCAGCAGCGGCATGCCGATGTCGAGGATGGCGACGTCCGGCTGCAGTTCCGCGGCCCGGGCGACCGCTTCACGCCCGTCGCCCACCTCGGCCACCACCTCCCAGTCGGGGCGGGTCTCGAGGATCTTCCGCAGACCGTGCCGCACGAGCCGGTGGTCGTCGCCGATGAGCAGGCGCAGGTCAGGCAACGGCGTCGCCCTCGGCGCGGGTCACGCGCGGTGACGGCAGCTCGACGTGCAGGTGCGTGCCGACGGGGTTGCGGCTGTCGACCCGGTAATGGCCGCCGAGTTCGGTGACCCGTTCGCGAATGCCGAGCAGGCCGATGCCGGCGCGACGCGGCGTCCCGCCGGCGGTCTCGAATCCGACTCCGTCGTCCTCGATGTCGATCGTGAGCACCTCGCCGGCGCGGCGCAGCGCGACGCGGCAGGTCGCGGCCCGCGCGTGCCGGAGCACGTTCGTGAGGGCCTCCTGCACGATCCGGTAGGCGGCACGTTCCACCTGCTGCGCGAGGCGGTCGTCGAGTCCGCTGTGCGTGAACCGCACGTTGACCTGCTGCTGCCGCGCGACCGTCCGCAGCATGGCCTCGATGCCCGCGACGAGGCCCAGATCATCGAGCGCCGGCGGATGGAGCAGTTGCGTGAGGTCGCGGACCGCGTGAATGGCGCCGACGGTCGAATCCTGCGCGGCCGCGAGGCTCTCCACCCACAGGCCATGGGCCTGCACGTCCCGCTGGGCCAGCCCGAGATCGACCTTCACGGCGGTGAGCACCTGGCCAATCTCGTCGTGGAGCTCGCGCGCGATGGCCCGCCGCTCGGCTTCCTGCGCGTGAATAAGCTTCATCGTGGCCTCCCGGAGCTCCCGCGAGAGCTGCGCCGACCGCCCGAGCTCGGATCGCAGGCCGCGCTCGAAGCGCTGGGCATAGACCCAGGTCACGACCAGGGCCAGGAGGCTGGCCCCGAGCGCCAGGCCCAGCCGCTGCCACGCCTGGGCCTCGGCGCTGCGGTAGATGCGCGTCACCTCCGACTGCTGACGGACGAACGCCGCCCGGTTGAGAGCCTGCACCTCTTCGGAGATGCGGAACAGGGTCTCGCGCCGCGGCACGACGTGCGCATTCAGCAGTTCCCGGATCTGCGGCGGCGACAGGGTGGGCCGGGCCGACAGCGCATCGAGCGCCACGTCCCGGAAGCCGCGCACCTCGGCGCGGAGACGCCCGACGTTGCCGTCGTCGGTGGTCGTGAGCGGCACGTACGCCGAGAGCGCGGCGTCGATGACGGCGTAGTTGGCCTCGATCTGGGCGCGGCATTCCGCGACGAAGGCGTCGTCCTGATTGAGCAGACCGTCGCGCACCCGCACCGACGCCACGAGGACGTTGGTGCGGACGGTCGTGAGCAGTTCCTGGGCGCGGGTGTACCGCGCCGAAATTTCCGACGACTGCCGTTCCAGGGAATCGAGCCGGTCGACGAACACGACGCCGGTGTAGGCCCAGAGGCCAACCGTGACGACCACGCTGGAGACCAGCGCCACCCGGAAGGAGACTCGTCGAATCAAAGGTGACCCGCAGAGCCGATCATACGCCCGCGTGCCCTGACCGGGAAAAAAAGGCGGGAGGACACCGGCGATGGACGGGCCCCCCGCAAAGACTCCCCCACAGGAGCCACTTGGCGGGCGGCGACGCTCTGAGCGCCGCCGCCGCAGACCGTGTGGGTCGGGCCTACCAGAGCAGGCGCATGCCCAGGCGCGTGGTGAAGGGGGCCAGGATGGCCGTCGGGTGCGTGAAGCGGGTGCCCGTCGATCGGTTGATGGTCTCCGACGCGTGGCTGTTGGTGATGTTGAAGAAGTCCACGAAGCCACGGAAACGGATGCGGTCCGTGATGTTGAAGGTGCGCTCGAGACGCGTGTCGAACACCCAGATGTTCGGTTCGCGGCGCGCGTCCGCCGGCTCGGCGTAGATGGTCGAGGCCGGGAAGGTGAGGCCGAAGGCGTTGCCGGCCGAGCCCGGCACCGAGATCGTGCGGGCGTAGTTCGTGCCCGACTGGTGCCGAAGCACCGGCGAGATGCGGATGCCCCAGGGGCCGTCGTAGCTCGCGGTCGCCTTGAGATTCCAGAAGGTGCGGTCCTCGAGGCCGGGCAGGCTGGCGTTGCGCGGGTAGCTGTTGGCCACCGTGGCGGGGAAGTCGCTCTGCAGCGTGTAGCCGCCGCCGAGCTGCGCCGACCAGCGGTTGCTGAAGCGTTTGTTCACCGACGCTTCGAACGTGCTGTACTGGGCCTTGCGGCCGGGGACGTTGTCGACCACCTGGTTCAGCGGGAAGTTCGCCAGCTGCGCGGTCGGAATGCCGAACAGCGTGATGTTCTGGTCGTCGCCGTTGCCGCGGATGTTGTCCGGGCCCACATCGACGAAGTTGAACGGCACGCTGTAGGCCGAGACCGGTCGGCCAGGGTAGGTCGTGCCGGTGAGGTCATCTTCGGTCTTGTAGACGTAGCCCACACGCGCCCCGAGGGTGTCGGTGATCTGCTGTTCGAAGAAGAGCCCGGCTTCGTGCGTGAAGGGCTGCTTGATGTCGGGGTTCAGGCTGATCGCGCCGGAGATCTGGCGCGCCGTTTCGGCGCCCTCTTCTCCCGGCTGCCAGAGGCGGTCGCCGTTGCGGTCCGTCCAGTTGTAGGTGACGAACTTCTGGGCGATGTTCGGGTTGGCGTCGCCGGCCAGGCCGGCGCCGGGGTTGTGCCAGAAGAGGCCGTAGTTCGCCTTGAGCACCGAGCGGCCCTCACCCGAGAAGTCGTAGATGAGGCCGACGCGCG
>CADEFD010000261.1 GCA_902826515.1 uncultured Acidobacteriota bacterium | reverse complement strand
GCTCGACCGACATGAAGAGCAGGTTGCCGTAGATCGACACGTCGCCCTGCCCGCCCGGGCAGGCGATCGACGCGACCAGCTTCGGCTTGCGGGCGTCTTCGACGTTGTAGGTGTTGAAGCCGTGGAAGTTGCCCATCACGACGTTCACGCCCTTGAACGCCAGATCGGAGTTGGCGAAATCAAGGCCGCCCCCGGGGCGCGGCGCCGCGGCGGCGGCACCGGCGGCCGGAGCCGCCGCGGGTGCGGGTGCCGCGGCCGGCGCGGGCGCGCCGGCGGGACGTTCCGGCGGCGTCGGGTCACCAGCCGGGTTCTTCGGGTCGAAGAAACCGTTCGGCTTGCCCATGCTCGAGACGAGCGTCATGTTCTTCGCGGCCGTGCCGGCGTCCTTGATGCCCGGCTTGAGCGAGGCGCGCGGATCGGTCGTGCTCGGCAGGGCCGGCTTCTCCTGGGCCCGGGCCGCGACGGCGCCGAGTCCGACGGCGGCCAGCGCCACCAAGGTCCACGCGGCACGACGCGGCGCGGCAGACGACCTGACTTCGACTCTCATGAATGTCCTCGATTCGTTCGACGGGGCTACTTGCGGCCGAGCATGGCGCGCATGCGATCGATCTCCATGCGCTGATCGGAATCGACGTCGGCGGCAAAGGCGTTGATGTCGCCTTCCTGGCCGGCGCCGGGGGTCTTGAAGAGTTCGTCCACCATCGTCAGCGCACCGGCGTGGTGCTGGATCATGCCCTTGAGGAAGAGCTCGTCGAAGGCCGGTCCCTTCGCGGCGGCGAGCTCCGTCATCTGTTCGGCCGTGAGCATGCCGGGCATGAACCCTTCGTGCGTGTGGTGCGCGTGTTCCGAGGGCACCTCCTGCCCGCGGGCCCGCAGCCACGTGCGCATCATCTCCATCTCGTCGGCCTGCGAGACCGCGATGCGCTGGCCGAGCAGCTTCATGTCGTCGCGCGCGGTGCGGTCGGGGATGAGCGCGGTCATCTCGATGGCCTGCGCATGGTGACCGATCATGCCCTGCATGAACTTCACGTCGGCCGGCGTCGCCTGCACCTTCGAGAGGTCGGTCGCCGCCTCGCGCGAGATGGCGCGGTTGGCCTGGCCGGGCGCGCCCGGCTGGATGATGGTGGACCCGGGATCGGCCGCGGAGCGGCAGGCAGGCCCGGCGGCTACGGCAAGAGCGAGCAGAACGACAGCACGTTTCATGACGGTAGCCACAAGGATACACAGGATACCCAGCCGCTCACCACCGGCCGGCGACGGCCGCCGCGCCGGCCGGGACGAACGCAGGCCCGGCGGGGCCGGACGCTCATTTCACGACGATCCGGCTCTGGAGCTGCCACTCCCCGGCCATCGTCGTCACCTCGAGCCACAGCGTGCCGCGGCCGGGCGGCGTGTCGATTTCGACATCCACCGTCTCGCCCACCGCGAGGGGCTGGCGGGCGCTCACGGCCGCCCCCGCCGGACGTGAGGCGCCGTCCTTGGCGACGACGCGCCACGTCACCGGGCCGCGCGGGTCGCGCAGGACCACGACGAGCGGGTCGTCGGGCGTGATGTTGATGAAGCGCAGCCGGTGCGTCGTGCCGGCCCGCCAGACGAAGCGCGGCGCGCGCTCGCCGTTCAGCACGACCGGCGTGCGCTCGTCGTGCACGCGCAGCCGACCGTCGGGAATGCCCGATCGGCCGAGCACGAGTGGGTGGTCGACCGCGGGATCGAGCGTCGTGCCCGGCTCCACCACGACGAGCGCGCCGTAGAGCCCGGAGGAGAGCTGCCGGTGATCGTGCAGGTGCGTGTGATAGATGAACGTGCCGGCGCGCGGCGGCGTGAAGCGCACGGCGAACGTGCCGCCGGGCTCGACCATCGGCGCGCGGGCGCCGGCGGCGCCGCTCCATCCGTGCACGCCGTCATAGAAGCTCTCGAGCTCCATGCCGTGCCAGTGAATCGACGTGCCCTCGTGCAGGTGGTTCTCGAGCGTGATCTCGACCGGCTGGCCGCGCGTCAGCACGATGGGCGGCCCGGGCGAGGACGGCGCGGCGAGGACCGGCGCCGCGTTTTCGGTGAGCACGAAGCCGGCAGAGGTCGCCGGCTCGTGATGCAACCCACCGCCCCACATCGACAGGGTGAGCCGGCGGACCGGGCCCGGCGCCGGATCGGCCGGCGGCGCCGCCGGTGCCCCCGCCACGGTCACGCCCAGCACCAGCCCCGCCATTCCGAGCGAGGCGTCGTGGTGGGCATCGTGGCCGGCCGGCGACGATCCGCCCGACGCGCGCGGCAGCCGGCGCAGCGGCGACACGTGTTCCATCACGTGGCAGTGGAACAGCCAGTCGCCGCCGCGTTCCGGCGTCCACGCCATCGTCATCGTGGCCGCCGGCGGCACGAGTTCGGTGACCACGCGCGGCACGGGCGCGTCGAGCGCGCGGTCGCGCCGGCCGTCGCCCCGCCGCTCGACGTCGAAGTAGAAGCCGTGCAGGTGCATCGGGTGCGGCTGCGAACTCAGGTTCACGACATGCCAGCGCTCGGGCACGCCGACACGCGCGGCCAGGCGTTCGGTCGCCGGCCACGACAGGCCGTTCACCATGAAAGCCACCGGCGGCTGCTTGCGGATGAACGTCTCGGTCGGCACATCAGCCGTCATGACCTCGCGCAGATCGTCGGCGGAGAGTCCCGACCACTCGGTGATGACGAGCACACGATCGGGCGCCGGCGCCAGCCCTGCCGGATCGACCACGAACGCCCCGGCCATCTCGCGGAACGGCACCGGCGCGCCGAGGCTCGTGGCCCAGTAGTGGGAGACCCCGGCCGGGCCGCTCGCGAAGCGCGCGCGCCCGCTGGCGCCCGGCGCCACGGTCAGCGGCGCGCACGCCGCCGCACCGCGCGTGCACCACCCGTGCACGGTGAGCGGCACGTCGAGGGTGTTCACGATCGTGGCGTCGATGACGGTGCCTTCCGGCACCCGCACGAGCGGGGCCGGCACCTGCAGCGGGCCCTCGGTCACGCCGAGGGCGTCGATCGTCACACCTGGGCCGTCGGGCCCTCCCGGCGTCCAGACCCCGCGCCCCGCGCGCAGCGTCAGCGTGAGCGTGCCGTCGGCCAGCCGGCCGGCGGCGTGGCGGTTGTCGTTCGGCTGCACGAGCACCGGGTCGGCCGCCAGCGCCGGCGCCGCGGCGCCGAGGGTGAGCGCCAGCAGCAGCCAGGCGCGCACGGCGCAAGTCATCACGTGGGTCATCGGTCCTGCTCCTCGAAGGGACGCGCGCACATCCAGGGGGCGCTGTGGCCGTCGAAAACGCCGCGCCCTCGGCCCGGCGTGTGGTGTGCGGCCACTGTAGGCAGCGCCTCGCCGCCGAGTCCTGAGCGAGGCGTCAGCAAACCGCGAGTGCCGCCCTTACCAAAATCCCACCGCGCCGTTACCGCGCCCTCAGGACTGGACCCGACCGGCGTCGCTACCGTGAACAGGTCAACGTCGGCCGCGTGGACACGCCGTGAGGGCGGGCCCGCAGCCGGCATGCGGTGGAACACGGATTCCTGGAGTCACGGTGATGAAAACCTTCGGATGGATGATGGTGGCGGTGCTCGCGGGCGCCAGTGATGTGTGGGCCGGCCCGGTCGTGCGCGAGGCGGCAGGCGCCAACGCGGCGGCGATCCAGGCGGCGGTGGACGCCTTCCGCGCCGACCTCGGCGGCGCCAACAACGGCACCGTGGCCGGCACGCAGGCCGGGGGCCGACGCGAGATCAACTGGGACGGCGGCGGCGCGGCGGCGAACGTCACGCTCGACCCGTCACCGATGACCCGCTTCAGCGGCCGCGGCGCGACGTTCCTCACGCCCGGCACCGGCTTCGAGATCAGCGGGCAACCGGCGCCGCTCATGGTCGAGCTGAACGCAGGCTACGCGGGGCTCTTCGCCGCCTTCAGCGCGCCGCGCGTCTTCGCCCCGCTCGACAGCAACGTCATGGACGCGGTGTTCCACGTGCCCGGCAACACGGCCGTGCCGGCCGCCGTCACCGGGTTCGGCGCAGTCTTCACGAACGTCGACCTGGCTGGCGCCACCCGCATGCGCTTCTACGCGCCGGATGGCGCGCTGCTCTACGAACGCGCCGTGCCGGCCGCAACCGGCAATGCCACGCTGTCGTTCCTCGGCGTGTCGTTCAACGCCGGCGAGGTCGTCAGCCGCGTCGAGATCGTGACCGGCAACGTCGCGCTCGGCCTGAATGAAAAGGTGGGCGCGAACGTGGTCGTGATGGACGACTTCATCTACGCCGAGCCGGTAGCCACCGCGGGCCTGACGCTCACCCCCGGCACCGGCACGACGTTCCGCTCCGCCGCGACGGACTTCGTCATCGCGCTCGGCGCCGCGCCCGGCGCGCTCACCGGCGGCCGCATCTGGTTCGACGGCTACGACGTGACGGCGTCCCTGCTCGGCTGCCTGCGCCCCGGCACCATCGCCGGCGGCGGCCAGACGTTCCGCTGCACGCTCGCGGCCGGCCTCGTGCCGACGGGCGACCACACGCTCCAGGTGGAACTGCAGTTCGGCGCCGAGCGGCGCCGGAACGCGGTCCGCTGGTCGGTGGTCGCGAATACCGAGCCGTAGAACCGCGTAGAGTGTCCCCCTCCCTTTTCTCGTTCCTGAAGGAGACCGTTCCATGTTTTCGACTCGTCTGGCAGCTCTGTCGATCGTCCTGGTCGCCACGGGCGCGGTGGACGCGGCGGCTCAGGCCGCGTCGCCGGCCCCGGCGGCGGCCACGCACAAACACTACGAAGTCAGCGCGCACGCGCAGCAGCCCGGCCCGAACGGCGAGCTCGCGCCGCGGCTGCAGAATCTCGGCGCGCACACCTTCCCCGTCAGCACCACGAACCGCGATGCGCAGCGGTTCATCAATCAGGGGCTGAACCTCGCCTACGCGTTCAATCACGCGGAAGCGCGGCGCGCCTTCCGCGAGGCGGCCCGCCTCGATCCCACGCTCGCCATCGCCTACTGGGGCCAGGCGCTCGTGCTCGGGCCGAACATCAACGCCGTGATGGAGCCGAACGAGGAGCCGCACGCCTACGAGATGATCCGGAAGGCGAAGGCGCTCGCCGGCAAGGCCTCGCCGCGCGAGAAGGCGCTCATCGCCGCGCTCGAGAAGCGCTACTCGGGCAGCTCCGACCACCGGACTGCCAACGACGCCGCCTACGCCGAGGCGATGCGGGCCGTGCATCAGCAGTTCCCCGCCGATCTCGACATCGCCATGCTCTACGTCGAGTCGATGATGGACCTGCGTCCGTGGGGCT
>CADEFD010000260.1 GCA_902826515.1 uncultured Acidobacteriota bacterium | reverse complement strand
TCGCCGAGATGGTGCCGGCCACGCAGGTGAAGCTGCTGCGCGTGCTGCAGGAACGCCGCTTCCGCCGCCTCGGCGGCCGCACCGAGCAGGACGTCGACGTGCGCGTCATGGCCGCGACCAATGTCGACCCGGCCGGCGCCGTGAAAAGTGGCAAGCTGCGCGAAGACCTCTACTACCGGCTCAACGTCTTCACCATCGCGCTGCCGCCGCTGCGCGACCGCAAGGAAGATCTGCCGCTGCTCGTGCAGACCTTCGTCGAAGAGTTCAACCAGCGCGATCAGAAATCCGTGAAGGCGGTGGATCCCGAGGCGATGCGGCGGCTCGAGGCGTACCAGTGGCCCGGCAACGTGCGCGAGCTGCGCAACGTGATCGAACGCGCCGTCATCCTCGCCAAGGGCGACTTCATCGAAGCCAAACACCTGCCGCCGCTGTCGAGCGAGCGCCGCGCCACGCCGACCTCGTTCTCGCCGTCGAGCGACGTGATGCTCACGCCCGGCATGACGGTGGACGAAGCCGAGCAGAAGCTCATCCTCGCCACGCTCGATGCCGCCGGCGGCAACAAGACGCGCGCCGCCGAGATGCTCGGCATCAGCCTCAAGACGCTGCACAACAAGCTCAACCGGATGAAGCAGGGCGCCTAGGCCGCGCGCCGGCCGGCCCCGCAAGGTCCCTCCCGTGTCGATCCGCCTCAAGCAGATCCTGGGTGTCACGGCGCTCGTCGGCGCCATCGTCGTGGCCCTGAGCGCCGCCCACCTGGCGCGGATCGCCCGGCTCTCGCTCGAAGACAGCCGCGCCCGCGGCGAGCTGCTCACGAACGCCGTCTTCCACCGCGCCCGCGAAGTGGTCACGACGCGCGAGACGGCCTACGCCGAACTGGCCGCCGACGCCGGCGTGCGCTCGATCCTCCAGGCCACGATCTATTCCGAGGACGTCACCTACGCCGCCATCGTCGATGCCGGCGAGGTGGCCGTGGCCGCGAGCGACACCTCGCTTGTGGGCCAGCCGCTGCCGCCGGCCGGCAGCCTCGACGAACTGCTGGCCAAGAACGGCCTGGCGCAGGTGTGGGAGATCTGGAACTCCCGCGGCCGCACGCTCGAGTGGCGGGCCCCGCTCCTGCTCGGCGACGAGACGCTCGGCGACATCCGCATCGGCATCTCCACGCTGCTCGTGCGCGAGTCGCTGCAGGACACGATCGCGCCGGCGCTGGCGACGGCCACCGGCGCCCTGCTCGTCGCCGTGCTCGTCGCCATCTTCCTGTCGCAGGCGGTGCTGCGGCCGATTCACGTCATCCAGAGCAGCCTCACGCGCCTGGGCCGCGGCGAACTCGGTGTGACGCTCGACCTGCAGGAAGCCGAGGTGCAGGACCTGCGCGGCGTCTTCGACGCCGTGAGCGCGCAACTGCGGCGCCTGCCGGCCGGCGGCGCCGCCGGCAAGGAGCTGGCGCAGCTCTCGAAGCGGGTGACCGCGCTCGGCCGCCTCACGGCCGGCGTCGCGCACGAGGTCAAGAATCCGCTGAACGCGATGACCATCCATCTCGAGCTGCTGCGCAACAAGATCGACAGCGGCAAGCCGGCCGCCGAGGTGCGCACGCATCTCGACATCATCGGCCACGAGATCAAGCGGCTCGACTCGGTGGTGCAGGGGTTCCTCAAGTTCGCGCGCCCCGAAGACATGCGCCTCGAGCGCGTGTCGCTCGCCGCGCTCGCACGCGACGTGGCGCAGTCGATCCGCGCCGAAGCCGAGACGGGCCGCGTCACCGTGGAAGCGGCGGCCGCCGATCGGTCCATCGAAGTGGACGCCGATCCGGCGATGCTGCGCCAGGCGCTCCTCAACCTGGCGATGAATGCGCTGCAGGCCATGCCGCACGGCGGCACGCTGCGCTTCTCGACCGAGGCCGGGCGCGATGGCCGCGCGCTGCTCAAGGTGCGCGACACCGGCACCGGCATTCCGCCCGAACAGCTGGCGCGGATCTTCGACCTCTATTTCACGACCAAGGCCGGCGGCAGCGGCATCGGCCTCTCGATGGTGTTCCGCACGGTGCAGCTGCACCACGGCGATATCGACGTCGAGTCCACGCCCGGCACCGGCACCACCTTCACGATCGCGCTGCCGCGCGCCGCCTGAGGCGGCGTGGCGCGCTACAATATCCCCATGCTCCCCCGGGCGGTCGCTCTCGTGTGCGGCCTGGCAGCTGCTGGTGCGCTTGCCGGGTGTGCGAAGGCGCAGGCCGTTGCCGCGCCGGCCATGCCCGCGCTGGCGCCGCCCGAGGTGCCGCCGCGCGTCGTTGCCGAATACCAGCCCGACCCGCCCCTGCCGTCCGCGCCGGTGTCGCCCGAGGCCGTGACGGCGCCGCCGCGTCCGCCGCGTCCGCCGCGCCGCGACACGCCGCGCCCCGAAGTGCCCGCCGACGAACCGCAGGGCCCGCCCGTGGCCGCACCGACTACGCCGGCCCCGGCGCTGGCGCTGCAGATGCCGGGGGCGAGCGCCCAGGCCGATCAGTCCGTGCGGGCACTGCTGGCCCGGGCCGCCCGCGACCTTGGACGCGTGGACTATCAGGCCCTCGACACCGACGGACGCGCCCAGTACGAAACGGCCCGCCGTTTCATGCAGCAGGCCGACGACGCCCTCAAGGCCCGCAACGTCATGTTCGCGGGCAAGCTCGCCGACAAGGCCGCCACCATGGCGTCCGTCCTCCTCCGCTAGTCCGTGGCCCGTCCGGGCCGTTCGAGACATTGCCGCGACGCATCGGTTGCGCGGCGCTTACGCGGCTGTTGCATGCCCTCGGATCCACGGCCGCGCTTGTGTAGTGGGCGGCAAAATGCGAAACTAAAGCGAAACATAAGAAATTGGCCAAAATTTGCCACATCTTGCGTCTGACCTAATTTTCACGCGCAACATATTGTGGTTACGACGCTTGACAAAGGCCTGGGGGGCGCGCATATTTGGCAACGCGCGCGAGGCCGTCACCCGCGTCGAAGTGCTCCCAGCCTTCGGCATCGGTTACATCCTTCGAGCGACGCCTACGAGCGGCGGCGGCTTGTTTTTCCGAGCCCGGCGCCGGACGCAGGCGGTGTTCGAAGAAGGCAATGCGCACGAGTGTGAAATACCAAGTAACTCCGTAAATCGCACGACCACCGAAATCGAACCGAACACGACGTAATGACCGACGAGACCCCCCGGAGGGCTGGGGACGTCTTGTCTCTGGATTGGGCGGAGGAAGCATGCAGGAAGGCGCAGCGCAGAAGCTGGCGGCGGGGGCCGCTTCACAGGAATCCGTAGGCGCGTATGCGGACGCGACCACGGGCGCCACGGGCCGGTCCGTGACGATCTCGGGGCTCGAGTTCCCGCGCTATTTCTCGACTGCGGGCACCGACCCCTTCGACGAGGTCGAATGGGAGCTGCGTGATGCCGTCATCGGCAACGAACGCGGCAAGGTCGTGTTCGAGCAGCGCGGCGTCGAGATGCCGAAGGCGTGGTCGCAGCAGGCCACGAACATCGTCGTCTCCAAGTACTTCCGCGGCCACGTCGGCTCGCCCGAACGCGAGCGTTCGGTGAAGCAGCTCATCGGCCGCGTCGTCGACACCATCACCGCCTGGGCAAAAAAACAGGACTACTTCGCGACCCCCGACGCGTTGCAGGCCTTCAGCGACGACCTCAAGCACCTGCTCGTGCACCAGAAGGCCGCCTTCAACAGCCCGGTGTGGTTCAACTGCGGCTTCGAGAAGGCGCCGCAGTGCTCGGCCTGCTTCATCAACTCGGTCGACGACACGATGGACTCGATCCTCGGGCTCGCCAAGACCGAGGGCATGCTGTTCAAGTACGGCTCCGGCACCGGCAGCAACCTCTCGGCGATCCGCTCGTCGAAGGAACTGCTCGCCGGCGGCGGCACGGCCTCGGGCCCGGTGTCGTTCATGAAGGGCTTCGACGCGTTCGCCGGCGTCATCAAGTCGGGCGGCAAGACGCGCCGCGCCGCCAAGATGGTGATCCTCAACGCCGAACATCCCGACATCGTCGAGTTCATCAACTGCAAGGTCGAGGAAGAGAAGAAGGCCTGGGCGCTCATCGACCAGGGCTACGACGGTTCGTTCAACGGCGTCGCCTATTCGTCGGTGTTCTTCCAGAACTCGAACAACTCGGTGCGCGTGACCGACGAGTTCATGCGCGCCGTGCTCGACGACGGCGTGTGGCAGACCAAGGCCGTGACCAACGGCGACGTGGTCGACACCTACAAGGCGCGCGATCTCATGCGCCTCATCGCCGAGGGCACCTGGGTGTGCGGCGATCCCGGCATGCAGTTCGACACCACGGTGAACGAGTGGCACACCAGCCCCAACACCGCGCGCATCAACGCCAGCAACCCCTGCTCCGAGTACATGTTCCTCGATGACTCGGCCTGCAACCTGGCGTCGATCAACCTGATGAAGTTCGTGAAGGACGACGGCGAGTTCGACGTCGACGGCTTCAAGGCCGCCTGCCGCACGCTGATCACGGCCCAGGAGATCCTGGTCGACAACTCGAGCTACCCGACCAAGGCGATCGAGAAGAACAGCCACGCCTACCGTCCGCTCGGCCTGGGCTACGCCAACCTCGGCGCGCTGCTGATGTCGCGCGGCCTGCCCTACGACAGCGACACCGGCCGCGACTACGCCGGCGCCATCACCGCGGTGATGACGGGTGAGGCCTACGCGCAGAGCGCGCGCGTGGCGCGTGACCACGGCGGTCCGTTCAGCGGCTACGCCGCCAACCGCGAGCCGTTCCTGCGCGTGATGCGCAAGCACCGCGACGCCATCAAGGACATCAACCAGAAGAACGTGCCGGCCGACCTCTACGCCGGCGCGAAGCAGTCGTGGGACGAAGCCGTCGAACTCGGCGAAGACTTCGGCTACCGCAACGCGCAGGCGACGGTGCTGGCGCCCACCGGCACCATCGGCTTCATGATGGACTGCGACACCACGGGCGTCGAGCCCGACATCGCGCTCGTCAAGTACAAGAAGCTGGTCGGCGGCGGGATGATGAAGATCGTCAACCAGACCGTGCCGATGGCCCTCAGGAAGCTGGGCTACACGCAGGCGCAGGTGGCCGACATCATCCAGTTCATCGACGAGCAGGAGACGATCGAGGGTGCGCCGCACCTGCTCGAGCGCGACCTGCCGGTGTTCGACTGCGCCTTCAAGGCGGCCAACGGCGAGCGCTCCATCCACTACATGGGCCACATCAAGATGATGGGCGCCACGCAGCCGTTCATCTCGGGCGCGATCAGCAAGACCGTCAACGTGCCGAAGGACGCTACCGTCGAGGAAATCGAGCAGGCCTACCTCGAAAGCTGGCGCCTCGGCGCCAAGGCCATCTCGATCTACCGCGACGGCAGCAAGCGC
>CADEFD010000259.1 GCA_902826515.1 uncultured Acidobacteriota bacterium | reverse complement strand
CGAATCCCTGTGGCTGCGCGACCAGTTCGTGACATCCTCGACGGTGCGATGAGACGCCTCTGGACGATCATCGGCGTGACAGATGTGCCAGCGAGCATGCGCTGGTATCAGACGCTGCTCGGCCTGCCGCTGGCGGCGCCCGCACATTCCTACTTCGGCCAGATTCTCGACGCCGACGGCACCGTGCTGCTCGCGCTGCACGCCTGGGGCGCGCACGACCATCCGTCGCTCACGAGTCCGGACGCTGCCACTCCCGGCAACGGCCTGCTGCTCTTCTTCCGCGTGGACGACTACGACGCGGCGCTGGCGCGCGCCCGCACCTTCGTGGCACGCTTCGACGAGGAGCCGCACCTCAATCCCAACACCCGCACGCGCGAGTTCGCGCTGCGCGACCCCGACGGTTACTGCGTCACCCTCAGCGAAGCCTGACGGCCAGCGGCCGTGGAGATCTGTCAGTCATGACGAAGAGCGCACCGAAGACCACCGCATCACCCGCCGAGCTCATCGACGAGCGCATCGCCGCCCTCGACGACTGGCGCGGGCCGATGCTCGCGCGTCTGCGCGCCGTCATCACGAAGGTCAATCCGGGGATCGTCGAGGAATGGAAGTGGAACGTGCCGGTGTGGTCGTGCGACGGCATCATCTGCACCGGCGAGGTCTACAAGAGCGTCGTGAAGCTCACCTTCGCCCATGGGGCGTCGCTCGAGGATCCGGCCGGGCTCTTCAACTCGAGTCTCGACGGCAACACCCGGCGCGCCATCGACATCCGCGAGGGCGACGCGATCGACACCAAGGCCCTCACCGCGCTCGTGCGGGCGGCCCTGGCGCGAAACCGCGCCCATCAGCCGACGGCCGGGGCCAAGGCGGCGCGGTCATGAGCGACCACATCGCGTGGGCGCTGCGCCGGGCCCGCGAGCAGACACTCGCGCTCATGGCCGACGTACCGGCCGCGGCGATGCAGCGGCAGTTCGTGCCCGGCGAGCGCCATCCCGCCTGGCTGCTGGGGCATCTGCTGCTGGCCGACAGCTACCTGCTGTTCCTGCTCGACGCGCGGCCGCTGCCCGACGACTTCCCGCAGCTCATCGCGCAGTACGGCCCGGCGTCGGCGCCGGCCCCCGAGGGTGAGCCGCGTGCACATACGAAAGACGAGCTGGTCGGGCGACTCACCGCGACCGATGCGGCGCGTGTGGCCCGCGTGCTGACGATGAACGACGAGGCGCTCGCGCGTCCGCTGACCGATGCGCACCTGGCACAGGCGCAGCCCACCATCGGCCACCACCTGATGAGCCTCGTCTTTCACGAGGGGTATCACAGCGGCCAGCTGGCCGCCTGGCGCAAGACGCACGGGTTCGCGCCCACACGTTGGACGTCGGGCCCGCAGGGCTGACGTTCAGCAGCGCGCCAGGAACCGTACGAGGGCGTCGTTGAACGCCGCTGGCCGCTCGAGGTTCGGCATGTGGCCGACACCTTCCATCCACACGAGGTCGCTGCCGGTGAGCAGCGCCCGCATCTCCGTCGCATCCGCGCGCGTCGTGAAGGCGTCCTCGTCCCCCACGACCACGAGCGCCGGCAGCGTCGTGGCGGCCAGCACCGGCGCATATGGACGCCGATCGGCCCGGCCTCGCAGCGCCGCCGCGGCCCCTCGAGCCGGCGCGGCCTGCATCATGCCGAGCACGAACGCCGCCACGTCCGGCTGCCCGGCAATCGTGCCGGGTGCGAGCATCTTCGGCAGCACCTCGGTGGCGTACGGCGCCATGCCCTCGCGCTCGAGACGGTCGGCCGTGGCGAGTCGGAATGAGCGACCCTCTTCGGAGTCGACGCGCGGGAAGGTCGCGGCGAGCACGAGGCCGCGAAGGCGGTCGGGGTGTCGATCGGCGAGCGCCATCACGATCTGCCCGCCCATCGACAGGCCGCCCGCCACGACGGTGCGGATGCCGAGGACGTCCAGCAGCGCGGCCAGGTCGTCGGCGAACATGTCGAGTGTCACGCGCCCGGGCGTCACGGCCGTGGCGCCGTAGCCGCGCAGATCCGGCGCCACCACGCGCCAGCCGGCCGCGGCCGCCGCGGCCATCTGCGGCTGCCACATCGTGCGGTCGAACGGATGCCCGTGCACGAGGAGGAGCACCTTCCCGTCGTCCGCGCCATCCCGTCCGGCCTCGTCAAAGGTCATCGTCAGTTCGTTCACGCTCACCTGCGTCATCAACTGCCTCCTGGTCGGGCGCCGTCATGGCGCCCTCCGAGGTAGACTGACGCAGATACGGTGCAATAAGCCAATTGCACCGAATGCAATCATGCGCGCACCGACCCTGCAGCCGCTCGTGGACGAACTCGCGGCGGCGATCGCCGCCGGCCGCTTCGCCGCGGGGGCGCGGCTGCCGCCCCAGCGTGTGCTCGCGCGCGAACGCGGCCTCGCGGCGTCCACGGTGACGCTCGCGTATCAGGCGCTGGCCCGGCGCGGACTCGTCGTGGGCGAGACCGGTCGCGGCACCTTCGTGCGCGGAGCCAGCCGGCCGCCGGAGCCGGCCCTGGCCGAGCCGTCCGGCGCCTACGTGGACCTGGCGCTGAACGTGCCGATCCTGCCGGCGCAGGCGCGCCTGCTGGCGGACCGCCTCGCGCCGCTCGTCCACAGCTCGGCCGCGTTCGAGCAGGCCCTGCGGCCCGTGCCGGTGGAGGGGCCGGCAGCGGCGCGGGCGGCTGCCGCGCGGTTCTTCTCGCAGCCAGGTTGGCGTCTCGATCCGGCGCACGTCGTGTTCGCGAACACGGCAAAACAGGCCATCGCCGCCGTGCTCTCCGCGCTGCTGCCACGTGGCGGACGCCTCGCCTGCGACGCGCTGACCTATCCCGTGCTCAAGGCGATCGCCGCCGCCCGTCCCGACGTGGAACTCGTGCCCATCACCATGGACGATGCCGGCACGAGCGCGGCCGCCCTCCTCGCCGCTCATGCGAAGCGCCGGCTCGACGGCGTGTACCTGCAGCCGGTGCTGCACAACCCCACCGGCGTCTCGATGTCCGAGGCCCGGCGGCGCGAGATGGCGCGTCTGCTGCGGCGGCTGGACCTCTGGGCCATCGAAGACGCGGTGTATGCCTTCCTCGCGCCGGGCGTGCGGCGTTTCGCGCAGCTCGCACCCGAACGGGTGGTGGTGGTCGAGAGCTTCTCCAAACGGATCGCGCCCGGTCTCAGCGTGGGCGTCATCGCGGCGCCGCACGATCTGCGTGCGGCGATCGTGGCGGCCGTGCGGACGGCGGCGGCCGGACCCGGCGCCTTCGCGCTCGAGGCCTGCACCCGCTGGATGACCGACGGCACGGCGGCGCAGCTCGCGCGGGCGAAATGCCGTGACGCGGCGCACCGGCAGCAGATTCTGCGCCGCGCGCTCGCCGGTTTGCAGGTGCAGAGCGATCCGCGCGCCTACCACGCGTGGCTGGCGCTGCCTGCCCCCTGGCGGGCCGACGCGTTCGAAGCCGCGGCGGCCGCCGAGGGCATCGCCGTCGTGCGGGCCGCCGCGTTTGCCGTTCGTGAGGCCGACGCGCCTCGAGCCGTGCGTGTAGCGCTCGCCTCGCCCACGCTCGACACCTTGCGCAGCGCACTCGAGGCGCTGGCCACGCTGGCGCGATCGGGTCCTGCGAGGTGATGACCACGCCGCGGTCGGACCTTCGGCTGCTCGCTGCCGCACTGCCCGCGCTCGCCGGCAGCGTGTTGCTGATGCGTCAGGCGGACGCCGGAACGGCCCTCGTCACGCAGCAGGTCGCTGTCGCCGTCGTGTCGTTCGCCGTAGTGGCCCTCGCGGGTCCGCGGCTGCCACGCGCCCGTGCGATCCCGAGCCAGACGCTGGCGGCCGGCATCGCCGTGGTTCTGCTCTGGGCGCCGATCTGGCTGGGCACGCTCGCCGGACCCGAGCGCTGGCTGCGCGTGGGCGGCGTGCGCGTCTACGTGGCGTCTGCCCTGCTTCCCGCCCTCGTGCTCGCCGTGGCGCGCGCGCTCGAATCGTCATTCGCCGCGCTTCGCTGGCCGTGGGCGCTCATGCCGGCCGCCCTCTGGGCCCTGGCCGCGCAGCCCGATGCCTCGCAGGCCACGGCCTATGCCCTGGCCTGCTTGCTGCCACTCTGGCGCGCGTCGGCACCCACCGAGGTCAAGGCCCTGATTGCGGCTACGTTGGCCGCTGGTGTGGCCTGGGCGTGGTGGCAGCCGGATCCGCTGCTGCCGGTGCCTTACGTGGAAGGTGTGCTGGAGCTTGCGGGCGCCGCGGGTCCGGCGGCGCTCGCGGCGGCACTCGCCGCGCTGGCGTTGCCGCTGCTGATGCTCACGCCGCTCGCGCGCGGGTCGCGCGACACCGCGTTCCTCAGCGTGGCCATCTACTACCTGGCGATCGACGTGCTGGCGTGGCGGCAGCTCACGCCGATGCCGCTCCTGGGCTTCGGCGCCGGCCCGATCGTCGGCTACGCGCTCATGGTGGCCGCGGCGCGCCGCCGTCCGTAGCGTCGCGCGTCTACTTCGGCGCCACCACCGGCACCCACGCGTCGAACACGTAGGCGTAGAGCATCGCCACCACGCCCATCACCATCATCAGCATCACGCTGTGCTTGATGGTGAAGCGGAAGAGCCGGCTCTCGTCGTCGGACGACATGCCGGTGGCCGCCACGGCCACCGCGATCGACTGCACCGAGATCATCTTGCCCATCACGCCGGCCGCGGAGTTGACCGACGCCGTGAGCACCGGGTTCAGGCCCAGCGCGTTCGCCGTGACCACCTGCAGGTTGCCGAAGAGTGCGTTCGCCGAGGTGTCGCTGCCGGTCAGGAACACACCGAGCCAGCCCACGACCGCGCTGAAGAACGGGAAGAGCACCCCGGTGGTCGCCAGCGCCAGACCGAGCGTGGAGGTCATGCCCGAGTAGTTCATGAGATACGCCAGGCCGAGCATCGACGCGATCGTGAGCATCGCGAACTTGAGCTGGTTGAAGGTGGCGACGTAGAGGCCCGCGACCTTGCCGGGCGAGACGCGCAGCACGAGCGCCGCCACGAGCGTGGCGAGGAAACAGGCCGTGCCCGACGCGCTCAGCCAGTTGAGCGTGAAGACCGCCGCGTAGGGCGCCGGCGCCGCGGTGACGGGCGGAATGCGCGTGATCGCGTTGTGCAGGCCCGGCACGAGCACGCCGTTCAGGCCCGTCGCAGCCTTCGGCAGGAAGCCCGGCATGATGCCGTTGGTGAAGGCATCGATCTGCGCCTTGATCGACGGCTCACCCCAGACGAGTACGAACACCACGAGCAGCAGGTAGGGCATCCACGCCATGAAGATCTCGCCGCCGGTGTGCTTCTTGAGCGTGAGGCTGACCGGCTGGTCGCCCTCGAGGCGCATGATGTTCTTCGGTTTCCACAGCTTCAGCACCGCCACCATCACGATGATGCAGGTGAGCGAGCTGAGGA
>CADEFD010000258.1 GCA_902826515.1 uncultured Acidobacteriota bacterium | reverse complement strand
GACCTGGCGAAGAAGAAGGGCAACATCGTCATCGACGAGCTGCACTTCACGACCTCCCTCTACATGTACAAGGAGCTCGAGAAGCAGGGCGTCGAGCTGCGCATCGTGAAGCACCGCAACTGGGCGATCGACCCGGCCGACATGGACAAGGCCATCGACCGCAACACCCGGCTGGTGTCGCTGGCGCTCGTCTCGAACGTCAACGGCTTCATCCACGACTGCAAGGCCGTGAGCGCCCTCGCCCATGCGCGCGGCGCCTACGTGTTCGCCGACATCATCCAGGCGGTGGGCTGCGTGCCGGTGGACGTGAAGGCGCTGGGCATCGACTTCGCCTCGACCGGCACCTACAAGTGGATCATGGGCGAACGCGGCTTCGGCTTCCTCTATGTGAAGGAGGACCTGCAGGGCACCGTGCTGCCGACGACGCGTTACGGCCACCGGCAGGTGTCGAACTTCAACCGCGCCGCGCTCACGTGGGAGCCGCTGCCCGGCGCCGCCCGCTACGAAACGGGCGGCATCGCGGTGCTGCTCGCGGCGGCGGTATCCGAGGGCATCGACTACGTGCAGAGCCTCGGCCTGGAGAAGATCCGCGCGCACGCGACGCAGCTCACCGACCGCCTGCAGCGCGAGCTGCCGCCGCTCGGCTACACGCCGCTCACGCCGGCCGGCAACGCCACGCCGATCCTCGCGTTCGGACTGAAGGACGCCGCGGCCACGAGCAAGGCGCTCCAGGCGGGCAAGGTCACGGCGACGGTCGTGGCCAACGAAAGCCGGCTGCGCCTGTCGGTGTCGGTCTTCAACACGCACGACGACATCGACCGCGTGGTCGAGGTACTCGGCGGCCGCGCCCGATCGAGCGTGGCGCGCGGCTAGGCGCTACCAGCGCAGCGTGGCGCCGGCGGCCACGCCGCCGCGCCCAGGCTGCAGGCGCCAGGTCACCGGCGCTTCGGCACGGAACACCACGCCCTGCCGGCTGATCGCGGCATCGACCAGCGCGCCGAGGCCGGCGCCGACGCCGCCGAGGAAGATCGCCGGCAGGCCGCATTGCTGCGCGTTGTCCCACGACACGGCCAGCGCGCAGTAACTGACGCCAACAGCCGCAAAGCCGATGAGCGCGCCGTTGCGCACCGGGTCGTGGCGGCGCATCCACACTTCGCGCACGTCGGCGCGCGCGAACCGTTCAGTCGCTCCTCCGCCACGGGCGAGCGCAATGACTTCCCGGCTGAGCGCCGCGACGGCCCCGGTATGCTCGCGGCCGGCCGTGTCCACGATCCGCACGCGGTCGCCGGCGTTCAACTGGTCGGCGAGGTGGTCGAAGGTCACCACCGTCTGAGCCAGGGACTGGGCGGGCAGCACCATCAGCAGCAGGACGAGGACCGCGGCACGGGGGAACATGGACCACCTCCGCCTGACGACTACGCCAGTCGCGTGCCACCGTGTGGCGACGTGTTTTGCCGGCGGATTTCGTGCCGGCCGCAGACTCCGCCCCCGCCGCGCTCCTGGCCGCGGACTATTTCTGGCGAGCGTCCCCGGGGACGCGTGATTCGCCCACGACGCCTGCCCATCGCCGCAGGCACGCGATGTGCTGTGCAGGATGGCGGGTGGCACCGCACACGCCACCCGGGGAGGCCGTATGCGCACGACACACATCGCCCGATGCCTGGTCGCGGGGGCGATGGCGCTCGCCGCAGCTTCCGCCAGCGCGCAGGACATACGGAAGTTCGCCGACCTCGGCCTGGACCTGAACCTGGGTGACCGCGTGCGCGTCGTGGACCGCGACGGCGTGCGTCACGACGGCACGGTGCGCACGCTGCCGCCCGATGCGCTCGTCATCGTCGGTTCCGGGGGGCCGCAGGGGTTCACCGAGGAGACCACCGTCAGCGTCGCCCGTCGCGGCGACCCGGTCTGGACCGGCGCCCTCATGGGTTTCGTTCCGGGCTTCGTCATGGGCACGCAGTTCGTGCTCGGCTTCTCCGACCATAACGAGCCGCTCACCACCTACTTCGCGGCGGGCGGGATCGTGGGACTCGGAGGCGCCGGCATCGGCGCGCTCATCGACAGCCTGCACGAGGGCTTGCGGCCCGTCTACCGCGCCGAGCGGAAGACGGCGGTCACGGTGGCTCCGGTCGTCGGCCGCGGCCGGTTGGGCGCCGCGGCTGCGATCAGGTGGTGAACCGTACGGACTTCCTGGGGGCGTTATGTGGCATCGACACATCACCGGGTTGCTGGTGGTATGGGCCGTCGTGGGCATCGCCGGCGCGGCGAGCGCGCAGGACGCGCCGGCGTTCGCCGACCTCGGCACCCATCTGCGTGCCGGCGACAGCGTGCGCGTGGAGCATCGCGACGGCACCCGGTTCAGCGGGAGCGTCGTGTCGGTGTCGGCCGACGCCCTGGTCATCACCGGCGCGACCGGGCGACAGACGTTCACGACCGCCACCACGAGGCGCGTGGCCAGACTGGGCGACTCGGTCCTGAACGGCGCCCTGGTCGGCCTGCTCCCCGGCTTCCTGTTCGGACTGCAGCTGCCGCGTGCAACATCCGACCGGCGCGTGAACGAAGGGTCGGGTGTGAAGGCGGGCCTCATCACCGGACTCATCGGTGCCGCCATCGGCATGGCCGTAGACGGCGCACGTGATGGCGAGACCGAACTCTACGTCGCCGCCCCGCCGGCCCGCGTGACCGTGGCGCCGTTCGTGGGGCGTCGTGCCCTGGGAGCCGCCGCGTCGTTCCGCTGGTGACTATCGCAGGTCACCCGCGCGATGCCACGCCGGCCTACCAGCGTGTAGAGACCTGCACGCCACGCCGGCGACCGCCGCGGGCGGACGACGGAGCGGCGTCGTAGATCGTGGAGCGGCCAACGTGGACAGCGTCGAGTGCGAGGCCGATGCTGCCCCCCACGGCGCCAAGCACGGCCGCGCCGCGCATGAAGGCGCCAAGTCCGCCGATGTCCCCCATGAGATCCGCAGAGCCGCCGATCGCGCCGCCCAGCGCAGCACCGATGAACGCTCCCAGCAGGAGGCCATTGCGTACCGAATCGCCCCGGCGCTCGATGCGGCGGACCTCGGCGGCGGCAAAGGCGCGCGCGTGACCTGACGCATCGACGATCTCGACGTCCGCCGGCGTAACTCGCACGAGACGGCCCCACGTCGTGGCGCCGGCGCCATCCACGATCCCGAGCCGGTCGCCAGCATCGACGTGCGGCACGACCGCGGCAAGCCCCGTCTCGGATTGCGCCTCGGCCATCGCGGCACAACCGACCAGCAGGACGGTCCACATCAGCGTTGCACCCATGGCAGCACCCCCGATCACTTCGCCCGGCAGTCCCGCGGCGCGCCGGTGACACGCTGGTCTGTGCCAGTGGCGTGCCAGCGGCGGCGCCCATGATGGCGTCGCTCGGCGCCGGGGGGAGACACCAAGCGCTCGGGAAGCTCCCCACGCCGGCGGAATCCTCTCGCCCTTCGCGGCCCGCCTTCCGACGTCCGGCGTCGGCTGCTAAGATCCGCCCCATGTTCTGGTACTCCCGTCGCCTCGACTCCGGCCTCGTTGTCATGCACGCACGGCCCGAGCACGCCGAGCAGCTCGAAGCCCTGCAGCTCACCTGCTTCCCCACCCTCGCCGACGAGGAACGCTTCAAGGCGCGGCACTACCGGAAGCACCTCGAGATCTTCGACGAGGGCCAGTTCGTCGTGCTCGACGGCGACCGCGTGGTGGGCGCCACGGCCACGATCCGCCTGCCCTTCGACTTCGGGCACATCACGCACACGTTCGGCGACATCATCCAGGGCGGCTGGCTCACCTCGCACGACCCCGGCGGCGACTGGCTCTACGGCGCCGACATCGGCGTCGATCCGGCCTGCCGCGGGCAGGGCCTTGCCACAGCCCTCTATGCGGCGCGCCAGGAACTGGTGTGGCGGCGCGGCCTCAAGGGCCAGGTCACCGGCGGCATGCTGCGCGGCTACGGCGCAGTGAAACACGAGATGTCGGCGGAGGACTACTACGCCGGCGTCGTCGCCGGCCGCATCAAGGACGCCACGCTCTCGATGCAGCTCGGTCTCGGCTTCGAGCCGCGCGCGCTGCTCAAGGACTACCTGCAGGATCCCGTCTCCGACAACTACTGCGCGCTCATCGTGCTCGACGCGTCGACAGACGTCCCCGGCGCCTCGCGCGAGCTGGCGACGAAGTACGCGCGGCTCACGACGCCGGTGCCCGGACCGCGGGCGAAGGCGCTGCTCGACCGCCGCGCCGCCGCCCTGCCGTCGGGTCTGGGACGGGCCACCGACGTTGTCGTGGACCGCGCGCACGGCGCGCTCATCGTGGACGTGGACGGCAACACCTTCATCGACATGGCAAGCGGCATCGGCGTGACCGGCGTCGGCAACGCGCCGGCCGAGGTCGTGGAGGCCGTCACCACGCAGACCGCGAAGTTCCTCCACACCTGCTCGCTCGTCACCACCTACGAGCCGATGGTGCGCCTGGCGGAAGTGCTGAACGAGCTGGCGCCCGGCACGTTCGCCAAGAAGACGATCTTCGCCAACAGCGGCGCCGAGGCGGTCGAGAACGCGGTGAAGTTCGCCCGCAAGGCCACCGGCCGCCCCGCCGTCATCTGCTTCGAGGGCGGCTACCACGGGCGCACGCTGCTCACCCTCACGCTCACGAGCAAATACGGGCTCTTCAAGAGCGGTTTCGGGCCGTTCGCGCCCGACATCGTGCGCCTGCCGATTCCGTATCTCTATCGCACGCCCGCCGGCATGACCGAGGCGCAGTACGTGGACTTCGGCATCCGCCAGCTCGAACAGGCGTTCGTGGCGCAGGTCGATCCGTCGGCCGTCGCCGCCGTCATCATCGAGCCCGTGCAGGGCGAAGCCGGCTTCATCCCGGTGCCGCCGCGGTTCCTGCAGCGCATCCGCGAGCTGTGCACGCAGCACGGCATCGTCATGATCGCCGACGAGGTGCAGTGCGGCATGGGCCGCACCGGCAAAGTCTTCGCGAGCGAACACTACGGCCTCGTGCCCGACCTGCTGTGTTCGGCCAAGTCCCTCGGCGGCGGCATGCCGATCGGCGCCGTCACCGGCCGCGCCGACATCATGGACTCGGCGCATCCCGGCGGCGTCGGCGGCACCTACGGCGGCAACCCCGTGGCCTGCGCCTCGGCCCTCGCCGCGGTGAACCTCATCCGCCAGCCGGCCTTCCTCGCCCACGCGACGCGACTCGGCGAGGTCATGCGCGAGGTGATGACGGACTGGCAGCGCGCGTATCCGATCGTCGGCGACGTGCGCGGCCTCGGGCCGATGATGCTGGTGGAGTTCGTGAAGGACCAGGACAGCCGGACGCCGCTCGCGCCGGAAGATACGCTCGCCATCGTGAAGGGCACGGTGGCCCGCGGCGTCGTGCTGATGCGCGCCGGTCTCTACAGCAACGGCGTGCGCCTGCTGCCGCCGCTCAC
>CADEFD010000257.1 GCA_902826515.1 uncultured Acidobacteriota bacterium | reverse complement strand
CGCACGACGCCGAACGCCACGCCCACGACGGCGTTGGCCGGCCTGGTCAGTGCGGCGCGCAGACGGGCGTCGGGCACGATCGAGACCTCGGCGTGGGGCCGCAGGTAGGCGTGCCGGCCGACTCGGCGGGTGAACGAGACGCCGGCCGTGGCGAGAGCCACGGCGGCCCGGTCTGGCCCGATGTAGGAGCGGTTGAATTTCCCGGAGGCCCAGCCGACGAGGGCCGAGACCTCGAGGGTGGCGCGCGGCGTCAGTTGCCGCGCGTGGCTGGCGCCGACCTGGGCGAAACGGGCGCCACGGTAGCTGCCGGCGTCGACCACCTGCTTTGCCGACACCGTCGTGCCGGCGCGCGTGTACGAGAGCGTGAGCGAGGCTTCGATGGTGTGGCCGGGCACGCCGCTCGCGCGCTCGGCGACGGACAGCCGGTACATATAGACGTCGAGCGCCGGAACGGCGGCCAGGCCAGCCCGCTCGATGGCGTACGACGCGCCGGCATCCACTTCGTCGAGCGTCCTGGCGCCGGGCGCCGCCGGCATCGCCACGTTGGTCCAGCCGTAGGCCTGCAGGTGTCCCCATGAGACCCACGCCTTCGACTGCGTGACGGGGCCGGTGCTGAAGACCAGGCCGCGGAAGAGGTAGCGGGAGCCGACGTCGCTCTCGACGCCAGCCGCGACGTGATGGACAGGCGGCGGTGACACCTCCTGCGCGCCCGCGGAGCGGCTCACGAAAAGCGTGATTCCTGCGGTCAACGTCCAGACGAACGCACGCGGCGCTGCCATGTCGGCCTCGAAGCCACGTGCTGCCGATCGCGCAGCGATTGGTGGCTACGGGGGACTACGCAGGCAGCGGGTCGATCCGGACAGGCGGGCGGCGTCCCCATCACAGACGCCCTCCCGCCCGGGCACGGGTCAGGGATGTCCGGTTTCCAGGCGCGACTTCGTCAGTCTCCAGGAAGACCCATTCGGATCCGGGCGCGCTCACGGTCGACGGGCGGCGTCCGGCGGTACCTGTCGACCAGGAGTCACGACCATGAAGACCGGCCTTTCGTTTGCTCTCGGTGCCATCCTTCTCGCGACCGCGTCACTGTCGGCCGCGCGTCCGGCCAATCTCGCCGGAACGACCTGGCTGCTGCAGGTCAACAACGAGACCGAACTGCTCACCATCGCGACGCAGGGGGGGCCAGGAGCTCCCGGCGCGGCCAACTGCCGGAGTATCACGGGCGAGGTCCGTAACGTGGCGGAAGTCCGCGGCTGGTACTGCCCGTCGACGGGACGCGTGTTCTTCGTACACAGCAACCTCGACTCGGATCGCGCCGTGCGCGTCTTCACGGGCAACGTCTCCGACGACGAACCCGGCCAGGTGCTGCACATGGCCGGCACCGTGAGCATCGTGAATGCGGTCTTCGGCGACCTCGGCGAGTACAACTTCTCCGCCACCCGCCAGTGACGTGCCACTCAGCCGGGTCCCGGGCGAGCCACCTCGCGAGGGATCCGGCTGACTGAAAGGAGTCCTCGGGCTGTCTTCTGACGGTGGCGAGACATGGCTGTGTCATCCGCATTCGAGCGGCTGAGCTTCGGCGCGTATACTACGCCCGTCGCGGATGGGCTGCGATCCTTCTTCCCCCCGGGAGGATTGAGACTGCGCCTGCGCCCATCCCGGCGCGGCCGCGCCCTGAATTCCTGCTATCGTCTCCGGCGCCGCCCCGCGTCCCACCCCCCAGACGCCCCGATGCCCAAACTGTTCGTCCGTGAATTCGACGCCCGCGCCGCACGTTCCGCGCTGGCATGCCTGTGGCTGGCCGTCGCCATCGTGCTGCTGTTGACGGCCGTCGTGCCGACATCGGCCCCTTTCCTGCTCACCGTGGCCGGAGGACTCGCGGCGCTGGCCACGACGCTGACGGCGCTCGGCCAGCGGCTGTCGCCGCGGCTCGTCTCGCGGATGATCCTCGGCGGGGCGGCCGCGGCCCTGACGACAGCGGCGTGGTACACCGGCGGACCGGCCTCGCCGTCCTTCCGCAGCTACGCGGTGGCCATCGTCGGCGCCACCTGGCTGATGCTGGCGCCGCGGGCGGCCGCGCTCGCCACCATCTGCGCGGTGAGCCTGATGGCCGCGTTGACCTACGCCGAGACGCAGCACTGGCTGCCGCCCTCGCTCATCGTGCACACGCCCTGGACGCTGTGGCTGACCACCGCCGCGGCGGTCTCCCTGCTGGCGGTGATGCAGCGGCTGAACGTCGGCCGGGTCGACGCGGCGCTCGCCGCCGCCGACCTCGAACTGACGCGCAGCAACGAGGCGCATCGCCTGGCGGCGCAGAGTGAACGACGTTTCGCCGAAGTGGTCGCGACCGTGCCGGGTGTGGTCTACGAGTTCCAGATCGACGACAGCGGCACGCTGCGCTTCACCTTCGTCAGCGAAGGGGCGCGGCGGCTCTTCGACATCGATCCGGCGGCCCTCATCGCCGACGCCGAGACGCTCTTCGCGATGGTCGAGCCGCCCTCACAGCTGCACGAACTGAGGGCTTCGATCGCCCGCGCCCATGCCACCCGGGAACCCTGGGAGATCGACGGCGTCGTGCGCACCTCGACCGGACGCACGAAGTGGATTCGCGGCCAGGCCGTGCCCACGACCTATGCCGACGGCTCGGTCCGCTGGCACGGGGTGCTGTCGGACATCAGCGCCCGTCGTCGCGCCGAACAGGAATTGGGTGAGTCGCGGCAGGCCCTCAGGCGTTCGCTGTCGCTGCTGCAGAGCGCCTTCGACTCGACCGCCGACGGCCTGCTCGTGGTCTCAGTCGACGGACGCGTGACCGACTACAACCAGAAGCTGGTCTCGTTGTGGCGGATGCCGGACGACGTAATCGCCACCAAGGACGACCAGCAGCTGCTCGCGCACGCGATGAGCCAGCTGGCTGAGCCCGAAGCGTTCATGACCGGCGTGCAGCATCTCTATCAGCACCCCGAGGCGGTGAGCTTCGACACGCTGCTGCTCAAGGACGGGCGTTGCTTCGAGCGGTATTCGCAGCCGCAGGTGCTCGACGGCGCGGTCGTCGGCCGGGTGTGGAGCTTCCGCGACGTGACGGCTCGTCTCGACGAGGAACGGCGCCGGGCCGAACTCGAGGACCAGCTGCAGCAGGCCCAGACGCTCGAGGCACTGGGCACACTCTCGGGCGGCATCGCCCACGACTTCAACAACCTGCTGACGGTGATGATGGGCCACGCCGAAGCGGCACTCGTCGACCCCGACGAGGAGCACCGGCGCGACAGCCTCGAGACGATCGGCGAAGCGTGCGTGCGGGCCAGCGAGCTCGTGCGCCAGATCCGCGAGTTCAGTCAGCCGCGCCCGGCTGAACGTGTCGTGCTCACAGCGGCCGAAGGGATCGGCAGCGCCATCCAGCTGCTGCGCACGACCATGCCCAAAAGTGTGGATCTCGCCGTGACGCTCGATCCCGTCGTGACCATGTTCGCCAACGCCACGCAGGTGCAGCAGGTCGTGACCAACCTCATCGTGAATGCCGCCCAGGCCATCGGCACGGGTGCCGGACGCATCACCGTGACGCTCGACGAAGTGCCGGGCGGCGAGGCGCCCCCCACCGTGCCAGGCACACCCGCCGGCCGCTACGCGCGGCTGACCGTGCGCGACACCGGGCGCGGGATTGCCGCCGAAGTGCTGCCGCGGATCTTCGATCCGTTCTTCACGACGAAGACGGCGTCGCCCGGCTCGGGCCTCGGGCTGGCGGTGGTGCAGGGCATCGTGCGCCGCCACGCCGGCGCCATCACGGTCGAGAGCACACCGGGCAGCGGCACGACCGTGCGCGTCTACTGGCCGGCGCTGGCCCCGGACGTGGCGGCGCCACGGCCGTCGCTGCCTCCCGTTCCCGCGGCCCCGGTGGCCGGCGACGGCCGCCGCATCCTGGTCGTCGACGACGAACCCGCCATCGCCCGCGTGGTGGCCGAGAGCCTGCGTCGCGCCGGCTACGTGGTCGTGGCGACGACCGACTCGCGCGAGGCGCGGCGTCTGTTCATGGCCGACCCGCTGGCCTTCGACGCGGTGCTGTCCGATGTGGCCATGCCGAATCTCTCGGGTGTCGATCTGGGGCGGGAACTGCTGGCGCGCCGGCCCGACGTGCCGATCGTGCTCTTCACCGGCTACAGCGCCGACTTCGGCCCCGACGACGCCCGCGCGATCGGGTTCCGCGCCGTGCTCGGCAAGCCGGTGACCACGGCTGTTCTGGCCGAGGCGCTGCACCGCGCGTTGCAGCCGCCGGCGGCGACGGCCCGCGACGGCCGCTGAGGCCGGCTCGCTGCTGCGCCGGCCGACCCGGCGCCACCATCGGGCCACCTATAATCGCGGGAGATGCCCCTTCCTCCAGGTACATTCATCGGCCCCTACGAAGTGCAGGGCACGCTCGGTGCCGGCGGCATGGGCGAGGTGTACCGCGCGTTCGACGCGAAGCTGCAGCGCCAGGTCGCCATCAAGGTGCTGCTGGCCGAACATGCGCGCGACCCCGACCTGCCCGGCCGCCTCGAACGCGAAGCGCTGATTCTCGCCTCCCTCAACCACCCGGGGATCGCCACCGTCTTCGGCATCGAGGCCTGGCAGGGCAGCCCCGCCGTGGTCATGGAGCTCGTCGAAGGCGAGACGCTCGCCGACCGCTGCCGACGCGGGCCGATTCCACTCGCCGAGGCGCTGCGCATCGCGCGTAGCATCGCCGAGGCGCTCAGCTTCGCGCACGACCACGGGGTCGTGCACCGGGATCTGAAGCCGGCCAACGTCCGCATCCGGCCCGACGGCGCCGTGAAGGTGCTCGACTTCGGCCTCGCCTGGGCCACCGTCACGAGTCACGGCGACCCCGACCGCACGCCCGGCGGCGAGACGCGCACGGGCGCGCTGCTCGGCACCGTGCAGTACATGGCGCCCGAACAGCTGCGCGGGCACGCCTTCGACCGCCGTGTGGACATCTGGGCCTTCGGCTGCACCGTGTTCGAGATGCTGACCGGCCGCGCGCCGTTCGTGCGGCTCACCGAGGTGGACGGCATCACCGCCATCCTCCATGAGGAGCCCGACTGGACGCAGTTGCCCGCCGGCACGCCGCCGGCCGTGCGCGCCGTCCTCGAACGCTGCCTGGAGAAGGACGCGCGCCGGCGCCAGCGCGACATCGCCGACGTGCGCTTCGACGGTGACGCCACCGGACCTGTCTCGCCAGGACCGCTCGCCAGCGCGCTGCCCAGGCTCGACCGCGGCGTCGCCGGCGTGGCGGCGGCGCTCGCGATGATCGTGGCGGCGGTGCTCTTCCTGCCCGGCTGGTGGCGCGGCGGCGCGACCAACGACGGCGCCGTGCGCAAATTCGAGGTGATGGTGGACGGCCTCGGCCAGATGCCGGGCACGTATGTCGGCGAATCGGGGCCGGGCGCCGGCGTCACGATCTCTCCCGACGGCAGTCGCATCGCTTATCCGCGCGACGGCCGGCTCTGGCTGCGCGAGCTGAGCCAGCTCGAATCGCGTCCGCTCGACGGCACG
>CADEFD010000256.1 GCA_902826515.1 uncultured Acidobacteriota bacterium | reverse complement strand
GCGCTGCGCAACGCCGCCGGCAACTTCTACATCAACGACAAGCCCACCGGCGCCACCGTGGGCCAGCAGCCGTTCGGCGGCGCGCGGGCCTCGGGCACCAACGACAAGGCGGGTTCGAAGCTGAACCTGCTGCGCTGGGTCAGCGCCCGCTCGATCAAGGAAACCTACAACCCGCCGAAGGACTTCACGTATCCCTTCATGGGCGAGGAGTAGGACGGCCGCTCCACGGCCCGTCGAGTGCCGCTCGTGCCGTCGCTCATCGATTCGCCTCGTCCCGCCTTCACGCCTGAGGCGGTGCGGGCCCTGCTCCGCGCCCATTTCGGCATCGACGGCGAGCTGTCGCCGCTCGACAGCGAGCGCGATCAGAACGCGCACGTGCGGGCTGCCGGCAAACAATTCACGTTCAAGGTCGTGAACGCCGCCGAACCGGCGAGTGCGATGGCGTTCCAGACGGCACTGCTGCGTCACGTCGCGGCGAGTGCGCCGGACCTGCCGCTGCCTCGCGTCGTGCCGGCGGTGGATGGGGCGGACATCGCATTCGCGGACGGATCCACGGGCGAGCGTCACGCGCTGCGGCTCGTGACGTGGCTGCCCGGCGTGCCGCTGGCGAAGGTGGCGCGCACGAGCGCGGTGCTGGCGAACGTGGGCCGCGTGCTCGGGCGGCTCGACGTCGCCCTCCAGAGCTTCGGACATCCCGGCGCCTTCCGCGAGTTCGACTGGCACATCCGCGAGACACCACGTTCGCGGGCGCGTCTCGACGCCGTGCGTGATCCGGCGCGGCGCGCGCTCGTGGCGGCCTGCCTCGACCGGTTCGATCAGCGGGTCGTGCCGGCGCTCGTGCATCTGCGGCACTCGGTCATCCACAACGACGCCAATGACTGGAACCTGCTCGTGGACGAGACGAGCGGCGAGGTCACCGGGCTCATCGACATCGGGGATGCCGTCTTCGCGCCCACGGTGGCGGAGGTGGCCGTGGCCGCCGCCTACGCGATGCTGGGCCAGGCCGATCCGGCTGCCGCCTGCCAGGTGGTGGTGGGCGGCTATCACTCGGCGCTGCCCCTCACGGGGGACGAACGCGCGCTGCTGCCGCACCTCATCGCCGCCCGGCTCGCCATCAGCGTCACCATCTCGGCGGCACGCCAGGCGACGTCAGACGATCCGTATCTCTTCGTGAGCGAAGCGCCGGCGTGGGAACTGCTCGCCTGGCTCGACTCGCCGGCTGGCGAAGCGCTGGGCGCCGCCATCGAGCGTGCCTGCGCGCGGCCCGGCGCGGCCTTCCTGCCGGCGCGGCTCGACGATGCCGATCTCGCCGCCGCGCGCCGGCGCCTGCTGGCGAAGAACCTGAGCCTCAGCTACCGCGCGCCGCTCCACATGGTGGAAGGCGCTGACGTGTGGCTCACCGACGCCTCGGGCCGCCGCTATCTCGACTGCTACAACAACGTCGCGCACATCGGCCACTGCCATCCGCGTGTCGTCGAAGCGCTCGCCGCGCAGGCATCGCGCCTCAACACCAACACGCGCTACCTGCACGAGAACGTGCTCGCCTACGCCGAACGGCTGCGGCGCACGCTGCCGGAAGGCCTCGACACGTTCTACTTCGTGAACTCCGGCAGCGAGGCCAACGATCTGGCGCTCCGGCTCGCGCGCACGGCCACCGGACGCCACGGCATCGCGGTGCTCGACTGGGCGTATCACGGCCACACGCAGGCGCTCATCGAGGTGAGTCCCTACAAGTACAAACGGCGGGGCGGGCCCGGTCGCGCGCCCTTCGTCACCGAGCTGCCGCTGCCGGATGTCTACCGCGCGCCGGACGACTGGCGCCCCTTCGAACACGGCGCGCGTTTCGCCGCCGGGGCCAGGCGGCATCTCGCCGCCGCGGCGCCGCTGGCGGCATTCATCGCCGAGACGATTCCGAGTGTGGGCGGTCAGGTCTTCCTGCCGGAGGGCTACCTGGCCGAGGTCTACGAGGCGACACGCGCGACCGGCGCCCTCTGCATCGCCGACGAAGTGCAGGTGGGCTTCGGCCGCGTCGGCACGCACATGTGGGCGTTCGAGGAACACGGCGTCGTGCCCGACATCGTCACGATGGGGAAGCCGGCTGGCGCCGGGCATCCGCTCGGCATCGTCGCCACGACGCGCGCCATCGCCGACCGCTTCGCCAACGGCATGGAGTACTTCAACACCTTCGGCGGCAATCCCGTGTCGTGCGCGGTGGGGCTGGCCGTGCTCGACGTGCTCGAGGAGCAGCACCTGCTCGAGAACGCGCGCGTGCAGGGCGGCTATCTGCTCGATCGCTTCCGCGCACTGGCCGATCGCCATGCCGCCATCGGCGACGTGCGCGGCCGCGGGCTCTTCTTCGGCCTCGAGGTGGTGAGCGACCGCGGGACGAAAGCGCACGATGGCGCCACGGCGTCGGCGGTCGTGAACGAAGCGCTGGCGCTCGGCGTGCTGATCGGCACCGATGGCCCGTTCGACAACGTGGTGAAGCTGCGCCCGCCGATGACGACGACGCGCGCACACGCCGATCTGCTGGTGGACGTGCTCGATCGCGCCTTCACCGCCGCCACCCGCTGACCGGCGGAGCCGTCTACCAGCGGAAGAGCTTCGTCAGCTTCACGACCACCGAGCGGTTCTGCATCTCCGGATACCAGTTGGGACGCTCCGGCACGGTCGTGCGGCCGTCGCTGTAGACGACGAACAGCTCGCTGCCGAGCTGATACTCCCAACGGAAGCGGAGGTTCGTCGACACCGACTGGAAGCGCGACTGATACTGCACGAGTGCGGCCACGAACATCCGCGGCGTCACCGTATAGGTCAGGCGCGAGCTCACGAGATTGGAGTTGGCGTCGCCGTAGGGACCTTCCACGCGGTTGTACGACAGCGTCGGTTCCAGATACAGCTGCGGCGTGAACTCCACACGGCCACGCCACGTGGCTTCCGTGAGCGTGCCGTCGTAGAACCCGCCTCGGGCCAGCGTGATGCCGCCGCTCACCCGGCGCTGCAGACCCATCTGGTACGACAGTCTCGCCTGATTGAAGCGGTAGCCGCCCACGGGCACGGTGACGCCGCGGGCGACCTCGAAGGGGGTCACGATACCTTCGAACGCCTGCGTGACTTCGGCGTTCAGGAAGTCGCCGTTGTTCAATTCGGCGCTGAACTGACCTTGGTACTCCTCGGTTTCGACCTGCCCGCTCGCGGCGCCGGTGATGTGGTCCGCGCTCAACTGGTACGTGAGCTTGCGCACCCCCCGCAGTGCCTTCGGCCGCGGGCTGAACCGCAGCTGCGCGTTGTTGCGGCGGAAGTTCGCTCGCCGCAGGAAGCCCACTTCGGGGCTGAAGCCTTCTCCCACGAACAGATGTTCGGCGTTGATGCCGTAGCGGTCGGCGTTCCAGTCGAAGCGGCCACGGTAACTCTGTCCGTTCGATCCGCTCGACGTGGCGGAGCCGGCGCGCGACTCGGTGCCCGCCCAGTAGGCGTTCACGAAGAAGTCGCTCTTGAAGTTGAACGCGGCATCCACGCCGCCGGCGTAGTTGCTGCCGATGGTATTGCCCTGCGGATTCCGGCTCGTGGCGACGAGGCCGATACGGCTGCGGCTGAAGATGTCGCGGTTGACGCGCAGCACCGAGAAGTTCGTCATCGGGATCGCGGCCGACGGCAGGTCGTCCGTTTCCATCGTCAGCGCGCCAACCTGCCACGGCCCCGAACGGCCGAGCACGCGGCCGCCGGCGATGATCGGTACCGCACCGCTGTCTCCGAGGCCGATACGACGGCTGTAGAACAGGATCGGCGTCAGTCCGCCGCCCCCGCCGCCACCACCCCCGCCGCCACCACCCCCACCGCCCCCGCCCCCGCCGCCCCCGCCACCACCCCCACCGCCGACGCCTCCAAAGGCAAAGGCGTCCTGGCCCTCGAGGAAGAAGTCGCGGCGTTCGGGGAAGAACAGCGAGAAGCGCGTGAGATTGACCTGGGCTTCGTCGTCTTCCACCTGCGCGAAGTCGGTGTTGTAGGAGAAGTCGGCGACGAACTGCTGCGTGATGCCCCACTTGGCGTCGAGGCCGAAATTGGCGTCGCCCTTGTTGTTGAAGGCGGGTGTGGCCGTGCGGTTCGTGAGGATCGAGCCGAGGGCGTAGGGCTTGACGTCGAGGTTGATCGACTTCTTCGGGGTTTCGAGCCCGGCGAGCGTGGCCGCGTCCGACAGGCTGTTGAGGCCGCGGCGGCCCCACGAGCGCGGCACCTGCATGAGGAACGAGATCTCGTTCTTCCAGCGCACCATCCGGCGGATGTTGACGTTCCACGCCTCGCCGCCTTCCTTGAAGCGGATCGAGCGGAAGGGGATGCGCATCTCGAGCGTCCAGCCGCCGTCGAAGTCCTGCGCCTTCGACTGCCACAGGCCGTTCCAGTTGGAACTCGGCTGCTCGTTGGTGGCCGTCCAGTCGAACATGCCGCCGAGGCGGTTGGCCGAGAAGCCGAAGCCGTTGCGGCGGTCGTTGAACGTGTCGAACAACACCGCGATGTGGTCGTTGTTGAACATGTTGAACGAGTCGCGCCGCATCTCGCTCGCCACCCGCCGCGTCGGCTCGGTCTCGTACATGCGGGCGCCGACGTAGACGTTCTCGTCGTCGTAGAAGATCCAGGCTTCGGTCTTCTCGGTGGCCGGGGCGCCCTCGGTCGGCTCCTGCTGCACGAAGTCGGTGAGCGGCGCGACCGCGCCGTAGATGGCTTCGGTGAGCGCGCCGTCGAGGGTGTAGTCGCCCGAGAGGCGCACCGCGCGTACGGTGGCTTTGCCCGACGCCTCGCGCGTCATGACGATCTGCGGTTGCTCGGGCGCCGCTGCCACGGTCGGCGCGGGCGGTACGGTGCCTGGCGCGGCCATCGACGCGGCGTCGGTGACAACCTGCGCACGGACCGGCGACGCCCACAGCACCATCAGTGCGAGGAGTCCGGCCCGGCGCCATGACGGGCGGCGGGTCAGAGGAAACGCGATCACGGGGAAGCTGCTATTGGACCATACGCCGTCGAGCTTGCGCCAGCCCCGCAGGCGCCGTTGCATGCTCATCACGCGGCGCTGTCGTGACATCCGGAGACGAGTGCCGCCGGGGCGGCCGCGCGCGCCGGACAAACGAAACGGCCGGACCGCCGCGAAGGCAGTCCGGCCGCATGGAGGGGGGAGGGGAGGTCTAGTGGACCTGTGGGGTCCGCGCCGAACGCGCGGCCTTCCAGTCGTCCGCCAGAATCGACCACAGGTGCTGGTCGTGGTGCTGTCCGTGACGCGCGAACGACTGCCGCAGCACCGCTTCGCGCACCGCGCCGACCTTGGCCAGGGCGCCGTTGCCGCGGCCATTCTGCACCGCCGCGCGCGCTTCGAGGCGGCGCACGCCGATCCAGTCGATGGCGAATTCGACCACCATCGGGGCCGCCTGGGCGAAGATGCCCGTGCCCCAGTAGGCCGACCCCATCACGAAGCCCCATTCCGCCGTGTCGAACGAGGCGTCGAGCTGGCGCACCTGGAAGATGCCCACCGCGGTATCGGTGCCGGCCGGTACCACCGCGAAGCAGGCGTA
>CADEFD010000255.1 GCA_902826515.1 uncultured Acidobacteriota bacterium | reverse complement strand
TCGTGTCGTTCCAGCAGTACACGGACTCGGAGCAGTGGACGCGGCTGATGGCGTAGCCCGCGCGCCTCAGCGGCCGCTCAACCATGCCGCCAGACGCTCGCGCTGCGCGGGCGTCTGGTCTGGCCGTCGCTCGAGCGTCCACGCGCCGGCCGCGCCGTCCGTGGTCGCGAAGCGCAGGCCGTACCACTCGAGCACGTCGGCGTAGTCGAGTTCGGCGGTAGACGACACCGCGCTCGCAAACCACGTGCGCAGGTCCGTGCCGGCCACTTCCTCCGCCGTCTGCCTGAACTGATCCCCGGTGAAGCCGCGTTCGCCGCCGTACCGCGCGTAGGCGCGACGCATCACGTCGTCGAAGCTGCGGCGGCCATTCGTGGCGCGGCGGATCTTCGCGTCGAGCAGCAGACCCAGCACGTGGCCCTTGTTGTAGTAGCTCACCGTGCCGGCGTTCGGCGCGACTCCCGAGTTGCTGTTCTCCCAGACATCAAGGGACGACCGCTCCACCGATTGCAGCAGCCGTCCGGGGGAGGTCTGCAGCCCGCCGATGAGCGAGGAAAGCGACGCCAGGTATTCGTCCGCCGTCTGCAGGCCCGCGCGTGTCATCAGCAGGCCGCTGTAGTACGACGTCACGCCCTCGGCGATCCACAGATTGCCGGTGACGGGCGCCTTCTCGAAGTCGAACGGGCCCAGTTCCACCGGACGCAGCCGCTTCACGTTGAAGAGGTGCACGTACTCGTGCGCTTCGAGGCCCAGGCTGGGCCACCGCGCGTCGGGTGGGGCGGGTGTGCCATCGCGCCGCGGCCGCGGACGCGCCACCACGGTCGAAAGATTCGAGTTGCGGTGTTCCAGCCCGCCGCCGCCCGGCCGGAAGAGCAGCAGGAACACATACTTGTCGTACGGCAGCACGCCCCAGAACCGCCGGTTCTCTTCCACGAACACCCGCAGGTCGCGCGTGGCCCGTTCGCCGTCCCAGCCCGTGCTGTCGCCGGCACTCACGATGAAATGTGGTTTGCCGGCCACGTCGAAGCGGCGGATGTCGAGCTTTCCGGCCACGATGGGCGAGTCCACCAGCGTTTCGTAGTCGGGCGCGCGGAAGTGATGCGGACGACCGCCGGGCGCATCGGCCAGGCCGGTCATCGCGGACGTCCAGCCCGGTGGCAGCTCGAGGCGCACGTCGTGACGCCGCCGCACACGTTCGGCGAGGGTGATGAACGTGGGCGCGCCGTTGAACACGCCGTGATCCGCATCCACCCAGTTGGTCGTGACGGTGCGTTCGTGACAGAAGACCGTGTAGGTCAGGCTGACGGTGCGCGCTCCACCCGTGGTCACCCGCCAATGGTTCGCGGACGTCTTCTCCACGGTGAGAGCGCCGCCGTCAGGTGCCGCGGCGCTGATGGCGCGGACGTTCGCGGCGTAGTCTTCCACGCGGTAGTAGCCGGGCGACCACGTGGGCATCATCAGGTCGAGGGACGCGCGACCGCCGGTGGGAATCGTGGCGGCCACCACGGCCTCGTGTGTGTCTGGCGCCGGCACGCGCACCACGTAGGAGATAGGCGCAAGTGTCTGCGCGTCGGCGGACGCTGGTGGCGCCACTCCCGCCCACGCGGCCAGGAGCACCGCCACGAACTGAACGACCACGATCCGCATTCCCACCTCCGGCGCCGTGTCTCGCGCACCCAATGGTCGCATGCCACTGGCACACCGGGTCGCAATCGGCGAAGGCCCGCAGCCCGCGGGTCGTCGGCACCAGGTACACCAGCCGGCCACCAGACGTTTCCTTAAGCGATCCCGCACTACGGAACACGAGGATGCGATGGACATGGAACTCGCTGGACAGGCAATCGACACGTGGCGTCTGGACCGGGTGGTCGGCCAAGGCGCCTCCGCCGTCGTCTATCGTGCGTGGCACATGACGACGGGAGACTTCGTGGCTGTCAAGATCCTTCGGTCATCCACGCGCAGTGCGGCACTGCCTTTGTGTGGCGCCGATGAGGCGCGGTGGCTCGAGCGGTGCCGCCACCCAAACGTGGCGAGGGTGTACGCCACGGGCTCATGGCACGGGCGCGACTATCTGGTGATGGAACTCATGGAACAGACGCTGGACTCCTGGCTGTCACGCCGCCCGATTCCCCTGGCGGTCGTAATGAAGGTCAGCGTCGAACTCCTCGCCGGTCTCGCCGCGGCCCACCGCGCGGGCGTCCTGCACCGCGACATCAAGCCAGCGAATGTGGGGCTGGCTCGCGACGGAGTGGCCAAGCTGCTCGATTTCGGCATCGCGACGCCGTTGTCGCAGCCCCTGGATGCGGAGTCGACCCTTGGGGCAGACGACCGGCCGGTCGTGGGATCGATCCCGTACATGGCGCCCGAGGTACTGAAAGGTGGACGAGCCACGGAACGCTCCGATGTCTACAGCGCCGGCGTCGTAATCTACGAGCTCGTGACCGGGATGCGGCCCTTCGCGCACGCGCAGCTGGTTCGCGTGGTCGAACAGATACTGACACGCGTGCCCCGCTCGCCCAGCCTGATTGCGCCCGCCGTGAGCCAATCGTTCTCCCGGGTCATCCTTCAGGCCCTCGCGAAAACCCCCTCACGGCGTTTTCCCTCTGCCTTGGCCATGCTGGAGCACGTGCTGGACGCCGCGCCCGACTGCGGCGACGACCAGCGACAGGTTGAATCCGCCCGGTCGGTACAAACGAGCGAGGTACGACGTTTAGTCGGGTATGGCGGAATGTGATGCCGCCAAAGACTCCCATGCACGGTCTCAACAGCACGACGCATCCGCCGGCGTTCCGGCCCCCGAGCACCGCTCGCCCCATGCCCGTAAGGGTTGTGTTACGCAGAGAGGCCCCGCTGTATCATCCGGGACGCTCTCGACAATCCATGCCCGAGCTCCCCCCGGCGGATCGTGCTGCGGTCGATACAACTGTGGAGTTGCTGGCGCGCGCGCGCGCCGGGGACGAGGGCGCGCGCGACAGGCTGGTCGAACGCTGCCTCCCGCCCCTGCGACGTTGGGCTCATGGGAGGCTGCCAGCCTTCGTCCGCGATCTCCACGACACCGCGGACGTCGTGCAGGACACGGTGATTGCCGCGCTGGGCCGGCTGCCGAGCATTGAGGCTCATCGGGAAGGCGCGTTGCAGGCCTATCTTCGTCAGGCCCTGGCGAACCGCATCACCGACATCATCCGCTACCGCCGCCGGCGGCCCGACGCCACGGACGTCCCCGAGGACCTGCATGCCCGCGACGCGTCGCCCCTCGAGCAGGCGATCGGCGTCGAGAACATCCGCAGATACGATGCCGCACTCGGCCGGCTCTCCGATGAGGATCGCCAGGCAATCGTTGCCCGCCTGGAATTGCACTACAGCTACGACGACCTGGCCGTCGCGCTCGGAAAACCTACGGCTAATGCGGCGCGCGTGGCGGTGCTGCGCGCTATGAAGCGCCTGGCAGAAGCCATGCGGGTCCCGGGGGCGAAGTGATGGCCGACGCACTGGAAGAGGTGCTCGTGCAGATCGCTGACGGCCGGTCCGTGGACTGGGCGCGGGCGGAGGCGTTGGTCCGCGATCCGGCAGACCTCGCGTTGCTGGCCGAGCTTCAGGTCATCGCGCACCTCAGCGACACGCACCGCACGGCGGTCGACGACGCGGCCGCCGCAGTTCCACCCGCAGCCGTCGAGGGGCGCTCGACGCTCTCGATGTCACGCGCCGGCACGAGCTGGGGAAAGTACCGCTTGCTCGGGCACGTGGGCGAGGGGGCATTCGGAGATGTGTACCGGGCCCACGACGCACACCTGCACCGCGACCTCGCCATCAAGCTCCTGCAGGTGCGCGGGGTCTCGCGCGACGAGCTGCCCGCGCGGCTCTTGCGCGAAGCGAAGGATCTGGCCAGGGTCCGCCACACGAACGTGGTCACCGTCTATGGTGTCGAGGACCATGCCGGCCAGGTGGGGTTGTGCATGGAGTTCATCCAGGGGCAGACCCTGGATGCCCGCGCGCGAGCGGAGGGGCCGCTCAGCGCCGACGAGGCGATGGTTGTCGGACGCGCGGTCTGTCGAGGACTCTCCGCGATCCATCAGGCCGGTCTTCTGCACCGCGACGTCAAAGCCAAGAACGTCATGCGCGAGTGGGGCGGCCGCATCGTCCTCATGGACCTCGGTGCCGGACTCGACACGTCTGATGCAGGGCGGGTGGCTCGGGCCAGGGCCGCGGGCACGCCGCTCTGCATGGCGCCGGAGGTGCTGCTCGACGGACGCTCGAGCGTGGCGAGCGATGTCTACAGCACAGGTGTGCTGCTCTATTTCCTCGTCACGGGACGGTATCCCATCGAAGGCGAGTCGGCCGACGCGCTTCGCCGGCGGCACGCCGAAGGCCGGCGAGTGCCGCTTGGCGAGCGGCGACCTGACCTGCCGGATGCCTTCGTGCGTGTGGTGGAGAAGGCGCTCGCCCGCGACCCGGAAGAGCGATACGGCACGGCAAACGAACTGCTGGCGGCCCTCGCGGACGGACCGGCGGCCGCGCGGCCGGCGTCGCTCTGGGAGCAGGCGCCGAGCGTGTCAGGCCTCGTGCTCAGCGTTGGTACGGCGCTCATCGTACTGGGCGCTATCAACACCCGCTACTTCGACATGACGCTAGGGCGCGCGGACTTTGCCAACGAAGGGCCGGCCGACTGGCTGCGGTTCGGCTTGCTGTCGTGCGTCGCTCCGCTGGTTGTTCTCGGGCTGGGTATTTCGGTCGTCTCGCTCGCCGTTGCCCTTCGCCACCTCGCCGTGAGCGCCTGGGAGCCTGCTCGCCGCGCCGACACGGTATTGCGCGATCTCCTGCACCGGTTGCAGCTCGATACGGTGCCTGCGTGCTCGGGCCTGGCGCTCGTGCTGTCTGGCGCCACGCTGGCACTGGCGTGGTGGAGCTCTCTGCCTCTGCTGCAATCGTTGCTCAGCATCTTTCCCGACGATGTGTCGACGGCGCCGGCGGCGCGGCTCGCCTTCCTCGGGCCAGCTCATAGCGCCGCGGCTGAAGACTACCGGCTGTGGTTCGCCGTCAGCACCTTCGTGTGCCTGGCCGTCTGGGTGCCGGTGGTCCGGCTGGCGGGGCGGCGCCGCGAGCGTGTCAATCGATTCGTGGCCGCGGGCGGCGCCGTGATCTTCGCGTTGTCGCTGGCGCTACTCGATTTTCCGTATCGCCTGCTCGTGCAGAACGCTCTCGAGGTCGCCACCTGGCAAGGCCAGGAGTGCTTCGTTCTCGGAGAGCGGGCGAGCAATGTGCTGCTGTTCTGTCCTACGGTGCCCCCTCCTCGCAATCGCACCGTCAGTATCGCGTCACCCGACCTGCAACGTCGCGGCATGAGCGGTGCGCTGTTCAACAGGATCGCCGAAGCCAAGTAGTGAGGAGGACCGATGACATTCCTGGGACAAGTGCGTTCGGGCGCCCGTGTAGCGCTGTTGCTGCTGCTTGCGGTGACCGTCCAGTGGGCAAATCCGCAGCCGGCGCTGGCCTGGTTCGGCTGGCTGGATAAGTTCAGCGGGCCTGGCGACTTCGTGGGTGCGTTGGTCGAAACACGACTCTTCTGTTTCGGCGAAGACACTGGCCTGGCGGACCTGAAGCGTACCGGGATTCTGCGAGACCGAATTCGTTGAATCAGGCCACCTTGGCC
>CADEFD010000254.1 GCA_902826515.1 uncultured Acidobacteriota bacterium | reverse complement strand
GGCGCGCTCGGGCGATCAGGTCAGCCATCGGGGCGAGTTGGCGCCGCCATGTCGGTTCCAAGCGGCGAACCCGTGCTCGGTCGAGGTCGTCGGCGACCAAGAACAGCGCGGGATGCGTGACCGTGGTGCCGTGATACCGCTTCTCCGTCACGTCGTCGACGAACGCCCGCTGCCACTCTGGCGGCGAGCGCCGGAACCTGAGTGAGCCGTCTGGCGCCCGCTCGGTCCGCGCGAGGAAGTCCTGTTCGAGCGCTGCGGACCAGGTGCCGAGTTCCCACGCTTCGAATTCCCTCCGGTACGACTCTAACGACAGAGACGCATTGGGGAGTGCGAGAGCGGAGCCAAACGTCGACTCGAACTCGTCAGGCACGCCGGCGTAGATGATGTCGAACGTCACTAGCCGCGAGACACGCGTCGGGTGCTGCTGGGCCAACCGGACGACCTTGCCTCCGCTTGCCGAGTGCCCCGCAAACGTTGCGCGATCGATGGCGAGTACATCGAGGAAACCGATGAGCTCGCGGATTTGGAGGTCGACATCGTAGCCGTCTGATGCCGGGCCAGACTCGCCGCATCCACGCGCGGTGACGCCCAGCACTCGATAGCGCGTCACCAGCAGCGGCGCGAGATCGCCAAAGACGAACGGGGTGTCGCACCGCGCTGGCACAAGGATCAGTGGTTCGCCCGAGCCGCCCCAGTCGAGGTAGTGGACGCGAACACCGTTCACCTGCACGAAGGCCGAGCGAGGCGACAGGGCGGTGTCGACCGGTTGCGCGAACCCGCTGAGCAGCCACAGCACGAGAATGGACATCTGCACTCCGGGATTCTGGCAGAAATCCCGTAGTTCTAGACCGAGCGGTTCTGAGTCGCCAGCCTGGTCGCTGAAGGGTAGTATGAGGCCCGCATGAGCACGGGACCGTGGCGGGGCGGGCGGCGCGTCAGCAACGTCAGCCTCGCGCTTATTGTCGCGACGACGCTTGTCGGGTGCCAAGCGGCGCCTCGCAAGGCCGAGCTGGAGCGCGACAACCCGATTCGGCCCCTTTCAGCCGCACCTTTCGGGCTCGAGGAGTTCTTTGCTGACGCGCCGAGCACGCCAGATCCCATGCGGGCTCGTCTCGGCCGCTGGCTGTTCTATGACACGCGCCTCTCGTCGGATGGCCGGGTGTCGTGCGCCACGTGTCATCGGCCTGAGCACGCCTTTTCAGAGCCAAGGGCGGTATCGACCGGCATCGAGGGCCGCCAAGGCCGGCGGAAGGCGATGACCGTGGCCAATCTCGGTGCCCGGACCGTCCTAGTCGATACGCCAGAATCTGAACGGTCTCATGCGTTCTTCTGGGACGGCCGCGTCGAGGGGCTTGAGGCGCAGGTCCTTCAGCCGATCGCAAATCCCAACGAGATGGGACTCGACGGCCGCGCCCTTGTCGAGCGCTTGGCACGGGTGCCCGGGTACGCGCCGTACTTCGCGGAGAGCTTCGGCAGCACTCAGGTCATTCTGGAACGCGTCGCAGCAGCGCTGGCCGACTACGTGCGGACGCTGCGGAGCGGCAACTCGGCCTACGACCGGTGGCGCTACGCGGGGGACGCCAGCCGCATGTCGGTGTCGGCCCAACGAGGAAGCGACGTGTTCTTCTTTAAAGGCCGCTGCGCGACGTGCCACGCGGGCTTCAACTTCTCGGACGGGCGCTACTCCAACCTTGGTGTGGGGTGGAACGGAACCGCCGGCCGTTTCGCAGACGAAGGGCGGGCGGCGGTCACGGGAAGGCCGGCTGACCGCGGCCGATTCAAGACACCGGCGCTGCGTGACGTATCCAGGCACGCGCCGTACATGCACGATGGCTCACTGCCCACACTCCGAGCCGTAGTGGAGTTTTACAATCGTGGTGGCAATGAGAACCCGTGGCGCTCTCAGCGTATCCGCCCGCTGAACCTGACGTCACAGGACGTCGACGACCTCGTAGCCTTCCTGCACGCTCTGGAGAGCGACCGGCCCGCCGACGTCGCGCCCACGATCTTTCCACACTGACGGTGTAGCGGGAACTGCCGCGAGCATCAGCTCGCGTGAAACGGGCCACAAGCCGACCAAAACGGGCCCGTGTGACCCACGGAGGGCTGGCAGGCCCGCCTGGTTTCGGCTATCTTGCCGCCATGCGGCACTGGCTTCGCGACGCACGGGCCCGCCCCGCCGCGACGGCGTTTCTCGTCGTCTCGCTCGCCGTCTCCCTGGCCGGCGGACTCTCCGCCCTCGCGCTCAATGCCGCCGTCCAGTGGCGCGCCCTGCCCTTCCGAGATGCCGATGCCCTCGTGAGGCTCGAGCTTCAGACGACGGAGAATCGCGGGCGATGGTGGTCTGGACCGGAGCTGCGCGCGATCGCGGACGCGCCTCCGCCGCCCCTCGAGGCCGTGGCGGGCTACACGGTGGCCGACTACAACGTGCTGTCAGAGGCCGGGCGCCCACCGGAGGCCCTGCTCGGCACACTCGTGTCTCCCAAGTTCTTCGATGTGCTTGGCGTCGGCGTGCGGATGGGACGAGCACCAACCGGGTCGGACTTCTCTCCCGGCAGCCCTCGGGTTGTCGTGCTCGGGCACGAGCTATGGCAGCGACGGTACGGCGCGGACCCGTCGGTGGTAGGGCGCACGATCCGACTCGCCGCGCCAGTCTACCTGGGCGAATCCGATAGCGACTACCTCGTCGTTGGGATCCTCAGCCCTGACGCCTGGCTGTTCTGGAAGCGCACGGATTTGGTGCTGCCTCTTCGCGCAGGAAATGGTGCGCTCGCAGACCCCCAGCGCTATCTGATTGAGCGCGTGATCGGGCGAGTGGCCGCGGGGGGAGGGAGCGCCGCGGCCGACCTGGAAGCCGCGCTGCTGTCGCGGCTCCCGCCTAGCAAGGAACGCCTCTCCAGAGTCGCTGTGACGAACCTCGCGTCCAGCCTGTATCGCGACCTCCGGCCGCAAGTCCTCCTAGTGTTGGTCGTGGCGTGTTTTGTACTCGGACTGGCAGGCACGAACGTGATGATCGCCATGTCTGCAGACGTGCTGTCGCGACAGCGAGAGACGGCGGTGCGCGTGGCACTCGGCGCAACGGCTGGCCGCCTGGCCGGCGAAATCGCGCAGCGTGCGCTGGTGACGACCGGCGCGTCGGCCGCCCTCAGTCTGCTCTTCACAGCATGGTCGCTCGACGCGCTCGTGAGCGTCATCCCGGACGGCTGGCTGGCTCGCGTGCCGGGCGCGACTTCTGCCGTCCGCATAGACGGCACGGTGCTCCTCGGGCTCCTCAGCGCCGTGGTCGCGATCGTCATCGCGATGGCCGTATGGTCGCGCCTGTCGGTTGGGCGATTAGTCGTGGGCCCGCTGCTGTCGTCACTGCAGCCGTCGGATGCCCCACAGCGCCAGCGGTGGCGGTGGGCGCTGGTGGGCGCGGAGATGGCGCTCTGCGCAGCCACTGTGGTGGTAGCCACGACGCTGTTGCTTCAGCTTCAAGGTTCCCGAGCCGTCGACTTTGGCGTCGCCTCCGCGAATACGGTCGCGGTCTGGGTCAACGCCAGCCCAACCAAGTATGCAGATGCCCCGACCCGCGCCTCCTACTTCAACGCGCTTGTCGACGGCGTGGCCGCCGTCCCAGGCGTCGAGGCGGTCGGCGCGATCAGCCTGCCGTTCCACTTCGATTGGGACACGATCTCGGTGCGTGCCGACGCCGACCGCAACGTCGCTACTGTCCAGGCGCTCGACCGGCCTGCCTCATCCACCTTTCAAGACACCGCAGGCTTGCGCTTGCTGGACGGCCGCTGGCTCGCACAGTCGGACCGCATGGGCTCCGAGTCCGTCGTTGTGGTCAGCCAAAGCTTGGCACAAACGATGTGGCCCGGCACTCGTGCGGTCGGTCGGCAGCTGGCGCTTGGTGAAGACGACACACGGTCGCTCGCCACGGTCATCGGAGTGGTGGGCGACACTCGGACGAGTCCCCATCTTCCGCCGAGTCGCACGCTCTACCGCCCCCTGACGCAGGCCACTCCGCCTTGGATCTACGTGTTGATCAGAACGGCCCGAGGAGCTGATGTGTGGCGGCCCCTCACCGAAGCCATCTGGAAGGTTGACGCTGACCAGCCGGTGGATGGTCCGTGGTCGGTCGACACGTGGATTGCCGAGCGAACATCAGGCCTATCGTTCCTGACCAGGGCAACGGCCGCGTTGGCCGGTATTGGTGTCGTGCTCGCGTTCACGGGGCTTTTCGGGCTGACCACGCACTGGGTGGCCGCCTCGGGGCGCGAGCTCGGGATCCGCCGGGCCGTTGGGGCCAGCCACGGCTCCATCGTCTGGTGGTTTGGCCGACGATGGCTGGGCCTTCTCACTCCGGCCATCCTCGTGGGGCTCGCCCTGCAAGCGGTCGTCTTGCGCTTCGCCAGCGCGTCGGTCCAGGGGCTTCGCCCAGCCGCCGTCGAGGAGCTGATTGCTGGAGTCGCCCTGGTGACAGTATTGGGGGCCGCTGCGGCGGCCGTCGCGCTTCGTCGGGCGCTGCGCGTCAACCCGCAGCTGCTAGTTCGATAGACCGTGGGCCACGATGTCCGTGGTCGCCATCCGCCAAAGGCAGCGGACCTATCCGGAGCGCGGCCAGCCCGCGGATGGCGCTCCCTACGGCGCTCTCTTCTGGCACGACACGCCATTTCGCGCGCGATAGTCGAGATGGACCTCCCCCCTCGCTGGTGAGCAAGCACTGGTGCCGCCCAAGGCGAGGTCCGTCCCGACAAACGGCGAATCCGTCGAGGTTGGCGCCCCCCGCAGACTCAGGCTCTACGTATCGCGACTGATCAGGGTCCGGGCGGCCCTTGGTGATTGTGGGACCGAGAACCGGAGCAATCGGGCTCCGCCTCGCTAGAATGTGCCATGTACCCAGCGCACTTCTTCAACTTGTTCCCTGCTTTCCCGAGAGAGAACAGAGTGTTCGTTGCCATGAGCTTCGAGCCCGCCTTTCAAGCGCGATGGCATGAGGTCATCATGCCCGCCGTTTCAGACGTTGCAGTCAATGCTGTGGCGCTCGAACCCTATCGTGTCGACGCGCACGTCGTGAGCGACTCTCTGCTGACCCAGATCCTCGACGGTATCGCCAGGTGCCGAGTGTTCTTAGCGGATGTATCTGCGATTGGCACGCTGGCCGGCAAACCCATCAGGAACGCAAACGTCCTGTACGAGGTTGGTCTCGCACATGCGACTCGGCTACCAGAAGAAGTGCTGCTGTTCCGGTCCGACGATGAAGCCTTGCTGTTTGACGTAGCCAATGTACGGGTCAATCGTTACGATCCCGGCGGCAACCCTGGGGCGGCGAGACAGCAAGTCGCAAAGGCCATCGGTGCGGCCTTGCAGGAAATCGACCTGCGCCGCCATCTCGCCGTTCGCAGAGCGGGGGAGGCTCTCGACTACGAGAGTTGGATGCTGCTTTTCGAGCTAAGTAGCGCGCCCGTGCATCACCCGCCACGGAGGACGATGCGCGACGCGCTGGGTGCCGTCGGACGCGTGGCCGCGATCACGAGGCTGCTCGACGTCGGCGCCATCCAAGGCTCATTCCTCAGAGTCGCCGATGGCCTCCTCAGGAACGCTGAAATGCAGCCTGAGCAGTTGATCGAGTACCGAATCACCAGCTTCGGCGAGGCCCTTCTGCGCT
>CADEFD010000253.1:3939-5659 GCA_902826515.1 uncultured Acidobacteriota bacterium | reverse complement strand
GCGAGGCCGATGGCATCGTGCTCCGCGTGACGAACGACGGGCCGGGCATCGCGCCGGCCGACCAGACCCGCATCTTCGAACGGTTCGTCCGCATCGGTCCGTCCACGGGCGGAGGCCTCGGGCTGCCCATCGCTCGGTGGATTGCCGAGGCGCACGGCGGCGCGCTCACACTGGAGCACAGCGCGCCAGGCCGGACCACTTTTCAAGTGCGGTTCCCCGCGGCGCCTGTCATCGACCGTTCATCCACGGCCTGAGAGCATGAGGGCCGCTATGGTGCGGCTTCTCCTCCTTCTTGGCGCGGCGGTGACGACCCTGTCGTGCGCGAGCGCCCGGCCGCCCGTCGCGACGCCGGTCACGGATCGGATCCTCAGCGCCACCGGGGCCGCGGCCCGGATTCATGCGCCCGGCGTGGCGGACGTGCCGCCGTCGGTGGATCCCCAGGACGGGCTGTCGAGCGACGAGGCGGTCGCGACCGCCCTGTGGAACAACGCCGCCTTCCAGGTCACGCTCAGCCAGCTCGGCTTTGCGCGTGCCGACCTGGTGGAGGCCGGCATGCTGACCAATCCCGTGCTCTCATTACTGTTTCCGCTCGGTCCGAAGCAGTTCGAGGCGACCTTGCGCTGGCCGATCGAGGTGCTGTGGGAGCGGCCGAAGCGCCGGGCGGCGGCGCAGTTGGCCTTGGACGCCACGGCGAGTTCCCTGGTGCAGTCTGGCCTCGAGCTGGCGCTCGCCGTACGGTTGTCGCACGCGGACTATGCGCTGGCCATCGACCGGCAGCGGCTGGCCACGGACACCGCGGCGGCGCTCGAGCGGATCGACACCCTGACCCAGTCACGCCTCGCCGCGGGCGACATCGGTGCACTGGAGGCGCGGGTGGCGCGCGTCGATGCGGCGCGGGGACGGCAGGATGCCGACCGCGCGGCCCACGATGTCCGGCTCGCGCGTGAGCGGCTTCGCCTGCTGATGGGGGTGGCCGCCGACGACCCTGTCGTCGATCGGATTCAAGCGTCGCCTGCGCCTGACACCTGCGGCGCGGCTGCGGATCTCCTCCCGCGTGCGCTCGCGGCGCGGCCCGATGTGCGCGCGGCTGAAATCGCGGTCGAGGCAGCGGCAGCGCGACTCGGGTGGGAGCGTCGCCGCGTGCTGGCCTTCACCGCGGTGCTCGATGCGAACGGCCAAGGGACACAGGACTTCGAGGCCGGACCGGGCGTTGACGTCGGGCTGCCGATCTTCAACCGGAACCAGGGCGGGCGCCTGCGGGCCCAGACCGAGCTGCAGCGCGCCTCGGCCGCCTACGTGGCCATTCAGCAGCAGGTCGGCCTGGACGTGCGCGAGGCGGTCACGCTCCTGGACCAAGCCCAGGAATCGCGGACGGCCTGGCGTACTACGCTCGTGACCCCACTCGAGGCGAATCTCGCCGATGCCGAGGACGCCTATCGTGCCGGCGACAACTCGTTCCTGTTCGTCCTGGAGAACAGCCGCCGCCTGATCGAGGCGCGGCTGCGGGAACGCGAACTCGCCGCCGACGAAACCCGGGCGCTGGCTCGCATCGAACGCGCCACCGGCGCGAAATGCACGCCGCCCGCAGGAGGCCCCCGGTAATGCGACGACTGCTGATTCTCCTCCCCGCGCTACTGGCGGCGTGTGGTCCGAATGCGGCCCCGCCAGCGGCCTCCATACCTGCGGCTAAGGTGACGGGCGCCGTGCCGGAGGCTGCGCT
>CADEFD010000253.1:0-3839 GCA_902826515.1 uncultured Acidobacteriota bacterium | reverse complement strand
CCCGCCGAGCGCGACGTGCGGGTCGAAGCCGAGCGCGTCGTGGCGGAGGCGGTCGGTCGCCAGGAGATGGCCGCCAAGCGCGCCCAGCGCGCGCGTCTGCTGGCGCAAGACGGGGCCGGAAGTCTGCGCGCGTCCGAAGAAGCCGCCGCGGATCTGGCCGTGGCCGACGCGGCGCTCGCCGCCGCACGAGAGCGGCTGGCGCTGGCCGCGCAGGGCGTGAGTGCGTCGGGGGCGATTCGTCTGACGTCACCCCGCGCGGGTGTGCTCCGGGCGCTCTACGCGAACGCCGGGCAGACCGTCGCGGCCGGTGCGCCGCTCTTCGACGTCGTCGGCCTCGACACCGTCTGGCTGCGCGTCCCGGTGTTTGCCGGCGACCTCGATGCGATCGATCGCGGCGCAACGGTGGAAGTCGTCTCACTCGGCGCGACCGCCGGCACGGGTGGCCGCACCGCGACCCCGATAGCGGCGCCGCCCACCGCCGACCTCGCCACCGCGGGCGTCGATCTCTTCTATCGTCTGGCCAACGCCGATGCCAGCCTGCGTCCTGGCCAGCGGGTGAGCGTCCGCGTGCCCCTCGCGGCTGGCGCGGAGCACCTGGTGGTGCCGCGCGGCGCCGTCCTGTTCGATGCGCTCGGCGGCACGTGGGTCTACGAGGCGAGAGCCGGAGGCGTCTTCGTGCGCCAACGGGTGACGCTCATCGACACCATCGGGGAGACGGCCGTACTCGGTCAGGGGCCGACTCCGGGCACACGCGTCGTGACGACCGGCGCGGCTGAACTCTTCGGCACCGAGTTCGGGGTGGGGAAGTAGCGGCCCATGATGCGCGCGCTGATCGGCACGTCGCTGCGGCTTCGGCTGCCCATCGTGGCGTTGGCCGTGATCCTGCTCGTGGTCGGGGTCCGCAGCACGAGTGAGGCTCCGTTCGACGTCTTTCCGGAGTTCGCGCCGCCCCTCGTCGAGATCCAGACCGAAGCCCCAGGGCTGTCGAGCTCCGACGTCGAGGCGCTCATCAGCGTACCGCTCGAGGCCGCTATGAACGGTGTGCCGGGCCTCACCGTGCTGCGGTCGAAGTCCGTGCTGGGGCTCTCGTCCGTCGTGCTGATCTTCGAGACCGGCACCGAGCGGATTCCTGCGCGACAGTTGGTGCAGGAGCGTCTGGCGCGCGTCGCGTCCACGCTGCCCGCCGCCGCCAGGCCGCCCGTCATCCTGTCGCCGCTCTCGTCCCTCAGTCGGGTGATGAAGATCGGGATGTCGTCGGCGACCGTGTCGCAGGTCGACCTGACGACGCTCGCACGCTGGACGGTGCGTCCGCGACTGATGGCCGTCCCCGGAGTCGCCAACGTGGCCATCTGGGGACAGCGCGACCGGCAACTGCAGGTGCTGGTGGATCCGGATCGGCTCCGCGCCAACGGCGTCACGCTGCAGGACGTCGTGACGTCCACCCGCGATGCGGTGTCGGTGGCCGCCGGCGGGTTCATCGAAGGTCCCAACCAGCGGCTGGCCGTCACGCACACGTCGCCGGTCAAGACGGCGGCAGACCTGGGCCTCATGGCCATCGGCCCGGGTGTTGGTACGGCTCCCCGCTCCGCGCTGCCCACCGTGCGCCGCCTGACGGACGTCGCGGATGTCGTGGAGGGATTCCAGCCGCCGATCGGCGACGGCGTCATCAATGGCGGCCCCGGGCTCCTCCTCATCGTCGAGAAGCAGCCCGAGGGGAACACCCTCCAGGTGACCCGAGATGTCGAGGCCGCACTCGCGGCCTTGAAGCCGGCTTTGAGTGGCGTCGACATCGACTCGACGATCTTCCGGCCGGCGACCTTCATCGAGATGTCGCTCGCCAACCTGAATCGGGCGCTGCTCATCGGGTGCGTGCTCGTCGTGCTCGTGCTGGCGGTCTTTCTGTGGGACTGGCGGACCGCGGTCATCAGTCTCACCGCGATTCCTCTATCCCTGGTCGCTGCGGCCGTGGTGCTCGCCCGGTTCGGCGGCACGCTCGACACCATGGTGATCGCGGGGCTCATCATCGCGCTCGGCGAAGTCGTGGACGACGCGATCATCGACGTCGAGAACATCGTGCGGCGCCTGCGCCTCAACCGCGCTGCGGCGGCGCCGCGATCGGCGTTCGAGGTGGTGCTCGACGCCTCGCTCGAGGTGCGCAGCGCCGTGGTCTACGGCAGCCTCATCGTGGTGCTGGTGTTCGTGCCGGTGTTCTTCCTCGACGGGCTCGCCGGTTCGTTCTTCCGGCCGCTGGCGCTGGCGTACGTGCTGGCGATCGGCGCGTCGCTGCTGGTCGCGCTCATCGTGACCCCGGCGCTGTCGCTGATGCTGCTGCCGCAGGCCATTCACGAGCGGGAGGCGCCGGTCGTGACGCGGCTGAAGGGGTGGTACCGTCGCGTATTGCCGTCGCTCATCGGCGCGCCGCGCCGGGCGCTCGGCATCATCGCGGTGTCGATGGCGGTCGCGCTGGGCACCTTCTCGTTTCTCGGCGAGGAATTCCTCCCGCACTTCAAGGAATACGACTTCCTGATGCACTGGGTGGAGAAGCCGGGGACTTCGCTGGATGCCATGCGGCGCATCACGCTGCGGGCCAGTGAGGAACTGCGTGCCGTCCCAGGCGTGCGGAACTTCGGCGCCCACATCGGCCGGGCCGAGGTGGCGGACGAGGTCGTGGGCATCAACTTCACGGAGCTGTGGATCAGTCTCGATCCTTCGGCGCCCTACGACGCGACGGTGGCGAAGCTGCAAGCCGTGGTTGACGGCTATCCGGGACTCCAGCGCGACTTGCTGACCTATCTGCGCGAGCGCATCAAAGAAGTGCTGACCGGCGCCAGCGCGACCATCGTGGTCCGGGTCTTTGGTCCGGACCTTGGGGAACTCCAGCGCAAGGCGGCCGAGGTCGGCACGGCGATCGCCGGCGTCAACGGCGCCGCCGACGTCAAGGTGCAGGCGCTCACGCTCGTGCCCCAGATCGAGGTGGCCTTCGATCCTGTCCGGGCGCAGCAGCTCGGCGTGACACCCGCCGCTGTGCGCGAGACGGTGGCCACGATGGTGCGGGGCACGAAGGTGGGCGAAGTCTTCGACGCGCAGAAGATCTTCGACGTCGTCGTGTGGGGCACGCCCGACGTGCGGCACGACCTGTTCGCGCTGCGCCGGCTCCCGGTCGAACTGCCGGCCGGCGGCTACTCGCCGTTGTCGTCAGTCGCCGACGTGCGCGTCACGCCCACCCCGAACGAGATCACGCGTGAGGGGGGCTCGCGCCGCATCGACATCACGAGCAACGTCCGAGGCCGCGACCTGGGCGCCGTCGCCCGCGACATCGAGACCGCGCTGGGCCGCGTGCCGTTCGAGAGCGGTTACCACGCCGAGGTCCTGGGCGAATACAAGGCGCGCGCGGACTCGCAGCGCCGCCTCTTGATGCTCGGCGCTGTGTCGCTCCTGTGCATTCTGCTGGTGCTCCACGTGGACTTCGGGTCGATGCGGATGGTGGGGTTGATTGCCTTTACCATCCCGTTCGCCCTCATCGGTGGCGTGGTCGGCGTGGTGCTGACGGGCGGTGTCCTGTCTCTCGGGTCGCTGGTCGGATTCGTGACGGTCCTGGGTATTGCCGCCCGCAACGGCATCATGCTCGTCAGTCACTACCGCCACCTCGAGCACGAGGAAGGCATGCCGTTCGGACCCGACCTCGTGCTCCGCGGCGCCGAAGAACGGCTGTCGCCGATCCTGATGACGGCGCTGGTGACTGGTCTGGCTCTGGTGCCGATTATTCTCGGCGGCGATCGATCCGGGCATGAGATCGAACACCCGATGGCGGTGGTCATTCTGGGCGGGCTCGCCACCTC
>CADEFD010000252.1 GCA_902826515.1 uncultured Acidobacteriota bacterium | reverse complement strand
CTGCCGATCGGCATCTCGTTCTTCACCTTCCACGCCATCTCCTACGTGGTGGACGTGGCGCGCCGCGACGCGGTGGCGCAGAAGCGGCCGCTCGAAGCCGCGCTCTATCTGCTGTTCTTTCCCCAGCTCATTGCCGGACCGATCATCCGCTACCGCGAGATCGCCGATCAGCTGCCGGTGCGCACGGTGCGCCTCGACGACATGGCGTACGGCGTGCGGCGGTTCGTGGTCGGCCTCGCCAAGAAGATGCTCATCGCCAACACGCTGGCGCTGCCGGCCGACCGCATCTTCGCGCTCGCGCCGGCCGATCTCACGACCGCCACGGCGTGGCTCGGCGTGGTCTGTTACACGCTGCAGCTCTACTTCGACTTCTCCGGATATTCCGACATGGCCCTCGGCCTCGGGCGGATGTTCGGCTTCCGGTTCCCCGAGAACTTCCGCTATCCCTACGTCGCGTCGTCGGTGCAGGACTTCTGGCGGCGCTGGCACCTGTCACTCTCGGCCTGGTTCCGCGATTATCTCTACGTGCCGCTCGGCGGCAACCGGGTGGCGCCGGCGCGTGTCTACGTGAATCTCGTCACCGTGTTCGCGCTCTGCGGCCTGTGGCACGGCGCCAACTGGACGTTCGTCGTGTGGGGTCTCTTCCACGGCGCCTTCCTCGTCGTGGAACGGATGGCGGGCCGGGCGCGGCGGCAGGTGGCCACGGTGCCGTGGCGCGTGGCCGGCCACGTCTATGCGCTGCTCGTCGTGATGGTGGGCTGGGTGTTCTTCCGCGCCGCCTCCCTGACCGACGCGGCGCAGATGCTCTCGGCCATGGCGGGGCTGTCGTCCGCGACGATGCCCGCGTATGACGCCATCTGGTTCATCACGCCTGAAGTGGCGCTCGCGCTCGTGGCCGGTGTGATCGGGGCCACGCCGATCGCTCCGCGGCTTGCCGGCGTGCTCGCCGCTGACGACGCACCGGGCACGGCGCCGGCGTGGCTGCCGGGCGCGGCGTCGGCCGGCGTGGTCGTGCTGCTCTCGGCGCTCTTCGTCGTGTCGGTGCTGCTGAGCGCCGCCGGCACCTACAGTCCCTTCATCTACTTCCGCTTCTGATGCCGCCGCCCACGACGTCCGCCGTGTCGAGCGCCCTCCATCTCGCCCCGTGGGCGGGACGGCTGCTCGTGGCGTTGTTCGTCGCGGCGATCGGGCTGCCGGGGCTCGCGACCGCCGTGGGCCTCGGCCAGGCGACCCAGGGTAACGAAGCCGAGGCCACGGGCACGAGCCTGATGGCCAGAGCCGCACGCTTCGACACCCACTTCGCCTTCCGCGACCGGTTCGTGCAGGTGCAGTCGTGGCTGCGCTACGAGCTGCTCGGCGTGTCGTCGCTTGCGACGGTGTGGAAGGGCCGGGACGGCTGGTGGTTCCTCGCTGCTGACGGCGACGAGGAAGCCACACTGAACGAGCCCCGCTTCACGCCTGCCGAGCTTGAGAGCTGGCGTGTGACGCTGCAGCGCACGAAGGACTATCTCGCCGCGCGCGGCATCGCCCATGTGTTCGTCATCGCGCCGGGCAAGCCCACGATCCATCCCGAAGGGCTGCCGGCCGGCCTGCATCCGCGGCCGGCACCCACGCGCACCGATCAGCTCGTGGAGGAACTCCGCGCGCGCTCGACGGTGACGGTCGTGGACCTGCGCGACGGCCTGCTCGCCGCTCGCGGCGGCCGCGAGCCGCTCTTCCATCGTACCGACACCCACTGGAACGACCTCGGCGCCGCGGTGGGGTACCGGCAGATCCTCGACGCCCTGGCCGGGAACGTCCCCGGGCTCACCCCGCCGGTAGGGCCCGAGGGTTTCGTCCTCACGCCCGTCGCGGCTGGAGGCGGCGACCTGGCGTGGATGCTCGGGCTGAACTTCTCCATGGAGGAACGCGAGCTGCGCCTCACGCCGGTCACGCCCCGCCGCGCCCGCGTCGTCGAGCCGAGCGGCGATGCCAAGCGGTTCGCCGTGCCGCGCGTGGTGACCGTCGTGGACGATCCGCGTTTGCCGCGCGCCGTGGTCTACCGCGACTCGTTCGGGTCGGCGCTCGTGCCGTTCCTCGCCGAACATTTCCAGCGCATGGTCACGCTGTGGGAGTACGACGTCACGCCGGCGACGATCCGCGAAGAGCAGCCGCAGGTGGTCATCCAGCAGTGGGTGGGACGGCGTCTTTACAACCGTGGGCCCTACGATGCCGTGGCCGCCGATCCGGCCGCGATGGCCGAGATCGCGGCGTACCACGCGGCTAGCAGTAGCGCGGCGGCGCGTCGATGAGCACGAGCCGGCGCCGCAGGTCGTCGTAAACCGCCTCACCGAGCGCGGTTCGCAGGCGCGTGGCGTCGAGCGGCGCGGTGAGGTCGGCGGCGAGCGTGAGCGACTCGGGCAGATAGCGCCGGCAGGCGCCGAATTCTTCGTCGTACTCGGGCGTCGGGAACGAGAGCGTCAGCGTGGTCGTGGCGCCGTCGCGGCTCATCGCATAGAGCGGGTTCACCGCCAGGGCACCGGTGACCGCGACCGGCGCCGGCACATGATGGCGCGCGAACACGCCGGGCGCACGGCTGGCGACGAGCGTGAAGGACGGCTCGGTGCCGAGCGCGTCCGCAGCGACGCCCTCGGTCAGGTCCACCGTGGCGTCGGCGAGCACGCCCTCGAAGAGCACGCTGTCGGGAAAGAGGCGCGGCGCGAGCGGCGCGAAGAGATCCGCGTACCCTGCCGGCGTGAGGGTCATGCCGGCGGAGAAGTTCTCGCCGAGCGCGCTGTGCAGGTGCGGCATCACGAGCGTGCCCGCGGGCCCCAGGAGCCGCATCAGCTCCTCGGCGAGGGCGCGGCGCCGCCAGATGTAGGGGAAGGCGTCCGAGAGCACGACGAGCGAGGCGAGGCCACGCGCGAAGGGCAGCGGGTCGTTGCCGTCGCAGCACACCGCGTGCGCGCCAGGCGCCGTCATCCGCGTGGCCAGCCACAACTTCCAGTAGTACAGATCGGCCACGATGGTGCCGCCCGGGCCGCCGCCGCGCAGTTCGTCGAGCAGGCGCGTGAGATGGCCGGCGCCGCCGCAGACGTCCACCACCCAGCCCTCGAGCGCGTCCGGCGCCTGCGCCACCGCACGCAGCACGGCGGACGCGGTCACGAAGGTCGGGTCCGACAGGCGATAGACGAAGTACGTGCCTTCGGCGTCCGGGCTGAGGATGTCGAGTGCCTCGCGGTAGGTGGCGGCATCGCCGCGGGCGACGAGCGCCTGGAACGCCGCCCGTCTCGGCGCGTCGAGGTCGAGCATGAGATCGAGCGCCTGGTCGTGCTGCCCGGCCTCGATGGCGTTCATCGCCGCCCGCTCACGATCGCCGGCGATGATGACGGGAATGCCCGCGACCACGGGATACGCGCAGCAGGCGCAGCCGAGCACCGCCGACATGATGCGGTCGCCGTCGCGCTGCACCGGCAGGCTGTCCACGAGGATGAGGGCGGTGCCGCAGAACGGGCAGCGCAGAAGCGCGAGCAACGATGGGTGCATGGCGGTGTCAGGCGGAGGCGCGGGCCGGCGGCGTGCCGATCCGATCGAGCAGGGTGAGGCCGGCGGCGCCGACATCGGCCCGCCGGTAGTGTTCATGGGCGATGAGCGCGGCGTCGTCGGCGGTCAGCATGGCGAAGGCACTCGCGGCGAACTGCGACACGTGGCAGCGGATGGCGGCGAGCTTGCGGGCGGCGAGCGAGCCGGCGTCGATGACGAGCGTGGGTGGCGGCGCCGCCGCACCGAAGGCGTCGGGGTCGTGCAGGCCCGGCACCACGTCCGCGCCGCCCGCGCGGGCCGCCACCGCGCGCATCTGTCCGGGCGGCATCGATACGTAGAAGAGCGCCGGCGCGGCGGCACCGAGCGCTGCCACGACCGCGGTGACGCGCTCGTGCACGCTGATGTGGTCCGGGTGCCAGTAGAGGCCGTCGGCGTCGAACGTCACGACGACATCGGGCTGATGTGTGGCGACGAGCTGACGGATGTCGCGCTCCAGGGCGGCGTGGTCGAGCCACGGCAGCATGCCGTCGGCGTGATCGAGCACGACGGCGGCCTCGGCGCCGAGCACGCGGGCCGCGGCCTTGAACTCCTCGCTGCGCTGCGCCGCGAGGGCGGCGGCGTCGCTCTCGGGGGCCGGACCCCCTTCGCCGCGGGTCAGCGACACGAGCACCACGCGCGCGCTGAGTGCGGCCGCGCGGGCGATGAGCCCGCCGCAGGCGAGTGATTCGTCGTCGGGATGGGCGAAGATCCCGAGAATGGTCGGCGCGTCAGGCCCCATGTCAGCGCGGGCCTCCGGCCGGACTGAGCAGGTCCAGGTAGATGGCTTCGTAAGCCGCGACCATACGCGCCAGGCCGAAACGCGCCACCGCCGTCGTGCGGATGACCTGCCGGTCGAGCGCCAGCACGCGCGGCAGTCCGGCGACGAGCGCCTCGAGCGTCGAGTAGACGCCGCCAGTCACGTCGTGGTCCACGATCTCACTCACCGCGCCCATGTCGAGCGCGGCCACGGGCGTACCGCAGGCGAAGGCTTCGGCCAGCACGAGGCCGAACGGCTCCGGCTTCTGCACCGGGTAGAGCAGTGCGCGGGCGCCGCCGAGGAGGGCCGCCTTCGCCGCGCCGCGGACCTCGCCGGCGTAGACCACCGAGGTGCCGTCGACGAGCGGCGCCACGACCTCGCGGTAGTAGTCGTTGGCTTCGGCGGCAAGCTGCAGCGGCAGCCCGGCCTGGCGCGCCACCGCGATGGCCTCGAGCACGCCCTTGCCGGCCGTGAAGCGGCCGAGGAAGAGCAGGTAGTCACCGGGCGTCGCCTGGAACGGCAGGGCGTCGGTGTCCACGGCGTGATGCACGGTGCCCACGACCCGGAGTCCGGCGAGGCGCGCCGCCTGCGCCGCGGAGACGGCCACGAACGGCGCCTCGGGGTAGCGCCGCCAGATCGCCACTTCATCCTCCGCCGGCGCGTAGTGCACCGTGTGCAGCACGGGCGTTGAGACGAGACGCCCGAACGCGAGCGACAGCGGGTAGTACTCCGACTGGCAGTGGATGACGTCGAACTGGTCCGCGCGTTCGAGCGCCGCGGCCACGTTCATGAGCTCGCAGAGTTCCCACGCCCAGAGCGTCTCGTCGTCGCGGTACCCGCGGGCGAAGGTGGCATGCAGCGTGGCGCGTGTGGTCGAGTCGCCGGCGGCAAAGAGCGTCACCTCGTGTCCGCGGGCCACGAGACCGTCGGTGAGCTGCGACGTGAGCAGCTCGATCGAGCCCGAGCGGGGCGGCGGCACGGATGTCGCGACCGGCGCCACCTGGGCGATGCGGAGCGGGCGCGTCACCTGGTCGCGATCTCCAGGAAGGGCGGCAGCACGCGCGCTGCGTCGAAACATTCGAGGGCGATCTCTCGCGCGCGCCTGGCATGCGCGGCGTAGTCGGACTGCAGGCGGTCCAGGCCCGCCAGGGCCTCCTCCGGCGTCGAGAACGCCAGCAGGCCTTCACCTTCGGGCAGATGCGCGCTCCAGCCGGTGTCCTGCACGAGCGCCGGACGCCCGGCCGCCAGATAACACTCCGTGCGATCGCTGAACCAGCCGGACCGGCGCGACACATAGGCGTGTTTGGCCACGCCGAACTCGCCGCGCGAGCCCTGGATGTAGGCGCGGTAGTCCCACAGATG
>CADEFD010000251.1:1762-5724 GCA_902826515.1 uncultured Acidobacteriota bacterium | reverse complement strand
CCCTCCGCGCCGGCGTGCTCGTGCTCGTCGCCGCCCTGGCCCTGGCGCCACGGCCGGACGCACAAGGTCTGCCTTACGCCCTGTTCGACCGCTACCTCGACGCCCTGCGCGAGGAAGCAGGCATCCCCGGGCTCTCCGTCGCCATCGTCCAGGGCCGGCGCCTGGTATGGGACACCGGCCTCGGCCGTCAGGACGTCGAACAATCGATTCCGGCCCGCGCCGACACCCCGTACCTCATCGGTGGCTTGACCCAGAACTTCGGTGCCGTTGTGCTCGGCATGTGTGTCGAGCAGCACGGGCTCCGTATCGACCAGCCGCTGGCCCGTTGGACAAACGGCATCCCGGAGTCGGGCGCCCAGTTGCGTCACCTGCTGTCGCACACGTCGACCGGCACGCCCGGCGAAACCTACCGCTTCGACCTGGGTCAGTTCGCCCAGCTCACGCCCGTGGCCGACGATTGCGCGGACCGCCCTTTCCGCCGCGCCGTGGCGGAAGACATCCTCGAGCCGCTGCGCATGGCCGATTCGATCCCGGGCCGGGACCTGACCGCCATCGGAACGAGCGCCCCCGACTACTTCGACGACGGGCGGCTGCGCGCCTACGAGGCGGTGCTGACCCGGCTCGCGGCGCCGTATCGGGTCGACCGCAGCGGCCGTGCCACCCGCGGCGACCATCCGCCCGACGCACTCTCGGCCGCGAGCGGCCTCATCTCTTCGGCCCGCGATCTGGCGTTCTTCGACATCGCGCTCGATGACAACAAGTTCATCGGCCGGGATCTGCGCGCTGTGGCCTGGACGAACGTCACGACGAGCGCGGGTGCGCCGCTGCCCACCGGCCTCGGCTGGTTCGTGCAGACCTACAACGGCGAGCGCCTCATCTGGCAGTTCGGGTCGATCCGCGACGTCGGCTCGGCCCTGATGCTGAAGGTGCCGTCGCGCGACATCACGCTCATCCTGCTGGCCAACAGCGACGGCCTGGCGCCCGACACGATCTCGAACGGCGACGTCACCGTGTCGCTCTTCGCGAAGCTCTTCCTGCGGCTGTTCGTCTCCTGAGCGGCCGGCGTCACGTGCGACCGTCCAACTGGCTCACCGCGGCATTCGTGGGCTGGTTCGCACTGGCATCTCCGGTAACCGCTGCGGCCGATATCTTCGTCTCGCCGTTTCTCGGCGTGAAGTTCAAGGGCGCTACCAACGCGCTCGACTTCGACCTCGACAACGGATCCAAGGACACGAAGATGGCGCTGGGAATCTCCGGCGTCGTCCTTGCTGATGACGGCTACGGTATCGAGGTGGAGCTGGCGCACCAGCCGCGCTTCTTCGAACGCAAAGGCGATGTCAGCCTCGTCACTCGCAGTGGGGTCACGACGCTCTCGGGCAACCTCATGCTGGCGCTGCCCCTCGGCATCACCCGTGAATCGCTGCGGCCCTACGTGGTGAGCGGACTGGGCTGGATGCACGCCTCGTCCAACAACGGTCTCGATTTCCTCGAGTTCAGCAACGACTTCCTCGGCTTGACGCTGGGCGCCGGCGCCGTCGGTTTCGTGACCGACGTGGTGGGCCTGCGCTTCGACCTCCGCTACATCAAGAGCATCTCGTCCGCCGATACGTCGGCCGTGAGCGGCGATCGCGCGACGCTCCGCTTCTGGCGCGCCACCGTGGGCGTGGTCTTCCGCTAGGCGGTGCGTTCGGGCTGCCACTGCAGCCCGAGGCCCATGATGCGATCGAGCAGCTCGCCGTACGACACCTTGGCGAGCTTGGCCGACTGCGCGAAGTCTTCCCCCTGCGCCAGCTGCGGATTGGGGTTCGCTTCGATCACGAACAGCCGTCCGTCGGCCGCCATGCGCAGGTCGATGCGCGCGTAGCCGGTGAGGTCGAGGGCGCGGAACACCCGCTTGGCGAGGTGCTGCACGCGCGAGGCCGCGCCGTAGGTGAGCGCCGCCTCGCCGGTATCGATGCCGTGTTTCTCCTGATACTTCGCGCTCCACTTCACGCGCTCAGTCGCGATGTGCCAGACGTTCTCCGGCATCTTGGCGAACGACATCTCCCACACCGGGAACACGCGCAGCCGGTCGTTGCCGAGCACGCCGGCATAGAGCTCGCGACCGTCGATGAACTGCTCGACGATGGCGGCCGTGCCGATCGTGTCGTGCACGAACTGCACGCGCTTGTTGAGCTGATCGTCACTCGCCACGACCGACGCCTGCGAGATGCCGGTGGACGACTCGTAGATGAGCGACTTGACGATGAGCGGAAAGCCGAGCCGCTTGGGCAGCTTGGCCTTCTTGCCCCGCGGCACGACGACGAAGTCGGGCACCGGAATGCGGTGATAGGCCATCAGCTTCTTGGCGAGCGCCTTGTCGCGCGACAGCGTCAGGCCGCGCGGATTGCAGCCCGTGTAGGGCACGCGGAGCAGCTCGAGATAGCTGACGACGTTCTGATCGAAGACGCCGACATCGGCGAACGCCTCCATCAGGTTGAACACGATGGTCGGCTTGAAGTCGTCGATCGCCGGGCGGATCGGCGACAGGTCGTCGCTCACGCCGATGACGCGCAGATCGTGCTTGCGCTTGCGCAGCGTCGAGATGACGTCCCATTCCATGCGCCAGTCGGCGCTGGCAGCTTCCTCAGCAGTGGCGGTGTCTGGCGGGATGAGGTGCTTGTGCACCAGGACGAGCACGCGCGCGGGCTTCATCGCCCCTCCGTCACAGGGCCACGCGGTGGCGGCCGCTGTGGAGATAGTTCATGGTCTGCACCGTGAGGAACACGGTGAACTCGTGCCGGGCCTGCTCTTCGGGCACGGCAAGGCGCAGCTTGAGCTCGCGGCAGCGGGCGGCCACGTCGTTCAGCACCTGGTCGATCGTGTACTGGTAGATGCCGGTCCAGTCGGCGACGAGGCGGCGCACCGGCCGGCGGATGCGGTTCAGGAACTGCACGGCTGACATGTTACCCGCGTGTTCGGGGGCGTCGGAGAACAGCCGCCGCAGTTCGCGGTCGTAGAAGCTCGGACGCTCGACGCCGTAGTGGCGGCGCTTGTGGCGGTAGTGCTGCCGCAGGGTCTTGCGGGCCGTCGTGAGCGGCTCCATCTCGGTGGGCGCATCGACGAGCGCCTTGCGGCCGCGCAACGACTGCATCAGGCCGTCCACGTACTCGAGCTTCTTCGCCGCCGGCCAGCCCACGTAGCGCTCCTGCCAGAAGGCGCCCGGCGTGAGCCACACGGCAAACGTCTCGGCGAAGTCTTCGTCGGGATGGCTCTGCGCGTACCACGGATCGATGTGCATGACGAAGCTCTTGCTGTACGGCTTCGGCGTATAGAACTCGGGATACGGCTCCGCCGAACTGCCGAAGAGCAGCTTGCGGTGACGCCGCAGGCGCAGCTTGTAGGCGTTGTCGATGACGTGGCCGGCTTCGTGGCGCAGGATGCGCATGCACCACTCGTAGTCGCCGCCTTCCACTTCGAGCATCTGCGCGCGCTCGAGCTTCTCGAGCCGCGGATGCGCGAGATAGAACGGCACGGCCATCGACGTGGCGCCGTCGGGCGTGAACCACTCCTCCGCGAGGTAGTAGTGCACCGGCACCTTCAGCTCGCGCATGTCGAGTTCGGCCTGCAGCTCGGCGATGCGGCCCTGCATGACGCTGCCGGGCAGCGCGATCGGGAGATCGCACATCCGCAGGTCGAGCAGTTGTTCATCGGGAAGCTCCGCCCAGTTCTCGGGGACGGGCACGGCCTTGGGCATGCTGCCCGGATCATAGTCCCGGCGGCCGGCGGAACCACGACGGCGAGGGCGGCCGTCTGGCAAGACTGGGACGTGGCGCGCAGGCCCACCGGCGGCCCGGCCCCGCGGGGCGGACACGGGCTCGAAGTAGAATCGAAAGACGCGCCTGTAGCTCAGTTGGATAGAGCATCAGCCTTCGAAGCTGAGGGTCGCAGGTTCGAGCCCTGCCGGGCGCGCCAATTCGCGG
>CADEFD010000251.1:0-1662 GCA_902826515.1 uncultured Acidobacteriota bacterium | reverse complement strand
CGTGTCTGCCGCCGCGGCGGGCATCTGCACCCCGGGCATCGACGGCGTCATGAAGAGCGGCAGCCGCGCGCCGCGCTGGCCGGTGAGCCGCACGCCGAGGGCGCCGGCATCGGACTGCCAGTTGAGCGCCCCGCTCGCCCGCCAGGGCGCGTTCCCGTTCACGATGGGCGGGCCGAGCCGATCACCGCACCCTGTGCACGCCGCTGGCGCGTCGAAGCGGAAGGTCCAGCCCTTCGACAACGACACAGTGCCCGGCGAGGGCGGCGCGGCAATCGTGATGCTCGGCGGCGTCGGCGGCACCTCAGCCGTCTGGGCGGCAGCCGGGACGCCATCACTCAAGGCACAGACGATGAGGGCCGCACGCATCCCGTCGCGCACGTCCCTTGGACGACGGCCAGGCATCGATGGCCGGGCGGGCCATCGCCGGGCTGGTGCGCGGTCAGTACTGGCTCGCCATGACCCGTGACACGCGATCGTCCACACCGACGCACACGATCGTGATGTCGTCGTGCGTCAGTCTCGTCATCACGCCGCCGAGAGGGCCACCCCAGGAATCGTACGCGAGCGCACGCCCGGTACCGGACGGACACGTGTGCGCCATCCAGCCTGCGGTGTCTCGCGTGTCTTCCCGCGGCGGGCCGAACTCTCGGATGACCTCAGCCACTGGCGTCCCCACTGGCACCTCGGTGAGCCTGTCCGATGGATACGTGCAGCCGGCAGCCGCCACCCAGAAAGCGCAGAGACACACCTGGGCCACGCGGACGCGGATGGGGCGGCGCGGCGTGGCGGCTCCGACGGCGAACTCTGAGCACCGCGAGTTCTGCCGAGTTGTAACGGGGTCTGTCACCGTCACGTGTTTGTCCCTTCTCTCCGCGTGACGGTGACAGACCCCGTTACAACTCGGCATGCCGGAGCGAAGGTGAGCCGGAGGGAGATGCCACGCCGTGCTGCTCCATCCGCTTCCACCACTACTTCTTCGGCATCCCCGCCGCCACCGGCTGCATCACCGCCACGATGTCGTCCATCGCCTTCGTGAGCGCCGCCTGCACGGCCGCCCTCTGCGCCGCGTCGAGCGCCGAGAGCACGCTGTGCATCTCGGTCGTGCGGCTGCGCAGGCCGAGCGTGACGAGCGACGCCTTGCCGTCGTCGAGGTACCGGTCGATCGTGATCTCCATCGAACTACGCTCCCACCCTGAGACGGATGTCCCCGTCCACGACATCCGCCGTCACCGTCGCGCCGGCCGCGAGGTCCTCGAACAGCAGCAGGTTCGAGAGCGGTTTCTTGATGACCCGTTCGACCAGCCGCGCCATCGGCCGGGCGCCGAAGGCCTTGTCGAACCCCTTCTCCGAGAGCCACGTGCGCGCCGCCGGCGTGAGGGCGATGGTGATGCCGCGCCCGCTCACGAGCGCCTGCAGTTCGCCGACGTGTTTGTCCACGACCTTGAGGATCTCGTCGCCGCCGAGCGGCTTGAAGTGCACCGTGGCATCGAGCCGGTTGCGGAACTCCGGCGCGAACATGCGCTCGAGCACGCCGGTGGCCTTGCTGCCCTCGGGCGACTCGCCGAAGCCGAGCTTGCGATCCGACAGGTCGCGGGCGCCGGCGTTGGTCGTCATGATGAGGATGACGTGGCGGAAGTCGGCCTTGCGGCCGTGCGTGTCGGT
>CADEFD010000250.1 GCA_902826515.1 uncultured Acidobacteriota bacterium | reverse complement strand
GCGGAACGAGGCGGTGATCCTCGAGTTCGGCCTGCACAAACCGGCCTTCCGCATCGTCGTGAACACGCCGACGACACACGGCTCGATCGGGCTCACGACCGGCCTCGATCCGGCGATGACGCTCGGCTGCGGCGGCTACGGCGGCAACATCACGTCCGACAACATCTCGCCGCGTCACCTGCTGAACATCAAGCGCCTGGCCTGGGAAGTGCGTCCGCGGGGGGCGAGCCGTGCGCCGGCGGGTGCCACCGCGACACGTTCGTCCGCAGCAGCGTCTGCCGGCAGCGCCTCTCTGCCGCTGCCACCGCTCCCGCGCGCGCCGCAGCCGCCCGCCCCGGAGGCGGTGCCGGCCGATGCCGTCCGCGCCGGTCTCGACCGTGTGCTGGCCGCCCGCGGCGCCCCGGCGCCAGCGCCCGCCACACCCGAGACAGCGCCGTCTGGTCCACCGGCGGAATTCATCTGCGAAGACGACGTGCGCCGCGCCGCGCGCGAGGGCCGCACGCTGCTCGTCGGGCCGCGCACCATCGTCACACCGGCCGCGCGGGATGCCGGCGCCGCCTTCGGAACCCTCGTCTGGCTCGACGGCGCGGCCCGCTAGGGCGCGCCGCCGGGGCCGGCCACGGACACCCCGGCGCATGCCGGCACGGTTTGACCGGCCACGCCCGGCGTGTTAGCGTCTGACCCTCGGACGGCATGCGACGCGTCGGTTTACTCTTCCTGCTCGTTGGGGCCTCGGCTTGTGCCTCCCGTACCCCGGCCCCGGTCGCGACGGCCCCCGTGCAGGCGACGCCCGCTCCGGTGGCCGCACCGGCGCCGCCCCCCGTCGATCCGGTCGTGCAGGCGATTGCCACCGCGGAAGCGGCCTTCGACGCCGGCCGGGCCGCCAGCCAGCAGGGCCATCTGAAAGACGCCCGCCTGGCCTTCGACCTGGCCCTCGACACCCTGCTCGTGATGCCCGGCGGCGCCCGGTCGGACCCGCGGCTCTCGGCGGCGGTTGACGCGCTCACCGACCGCATCAGCGCCCTCGAACTGGCGACGCTCTCGAGCGGCGACGGCTTCACGGAAACCGGCACCGAACCGGCCTCCATCGACACGCTGTTGTCGCTCCCGCCCGCCGAAGCGGATGCGTCCCCGGCGCCGGAAGTGGCCACCGCCGTCCGCGCCGACCTCGCCACGACGTCGCACGACATTCCGATTCCCCTCAACGACCGCGTGCTGCGGTTCGTCGAGATTTTCCAGGGCCGTCTGCGTCCGTTCCTGACCGAAGGTCTGGCGCGCGGCGCCGCCTACCTGCCGATGATCCACGCGGTCTTCCGCGAGGAAGGCCTGCCGCTCGACCTCGGCTTCGTGCCGCTCGTCGAAAGTGCGTTCAAGACGACGGCCCTGTCGCGCGCGAGCGCTCGCGGGGTCTGGCAGTTCATGCGCCCGACCGGCAAGGAATACGGCCTGCGCAGCGACTGGTATATCGACGAACGCGCCGACCCGGAGAAGGCCACCCGGGCCGCGGCGAAGTATCTGAAAGCCCTGCACCGGATGTTCGGCGACTGGCATCTCGCGATTGCGTCCTACAACGGCGGGCCCGGCCGCGTGCAGCGCGCCGTGAAGCGCACCGGCATCGACGATTTCTGGGAGCTCACCGACTCGTCGAAACACCTGCCGCGGGAAACACGTGACTACGTGCCGATGATCCTCGCCGCGGCGATCATCGCCCGCAACCCGGCGCAGTACGGCTTCGAGATTCCCGTGACCCTGCCGTTCACCACCGACATCGTGACCGTGTCAGGCCCGGTGGATCTGCGCAACGTGGCGGAATGGGCCGGCGTGCCGGCCGACGACATCCGCTCGCTCAACCCCGAGCTGCGCCGCTGGACCACGCCGGTGCGGGCGCGCGAATACCAGCTGCGCGTGCCGCTCGGCTCGATGGCGTCGGTGCTCGAAGGGTATGCGGGCGCCGCGCCCGGCGATGCCGCCGCGCTGCAGTGGTACACGGTGCGCAAGGGCGAATCGCTGCCGACGATCGCGCGGCGGCTGCGCGTGTCGCGCGCCGACCTGGCCGAAGCGAACTACCTGAACACGACGGCCCGGGTGCAGCCGGGCCAGCGCCTGGTCGTGCCGCGGGCGCCGTCGGCGGCGCTGCTCGCCCGGCGCGGCAGCGCTCCGGCCTCGACGGCCGCGCGCGTGGCCGCGGCAGACGCCGACACGCGCGAGGCCGAGGTGACACGCACCGTCTACCGCGTGCGCAAGGGCGACACGCTCTTCTCGATTGCCCGCCGCCACGGCGTGAGCGTCGAGAACCTGCGCGCCTGGAACCGCATCAAGGGCTCGGCGCTCTCGATCGGCGACCGTCTCCAGATCCACACGGCGCGCAGCGCCAACGCCCAGTAACCCCGCGCGGCGGCTGCCGCAGAATTTCCGCCCCGTCCCGCTGACGGCGTACGCAGTTCCCGCGCCGGCGCTGACACGCGCCGCCTGATCCGCGCCGGATTCCGCGTCGGCGGCACCTGGCATCCGCCTTGGAAAGACGCCGGGTGATGCTGGCCCAGGTGCAGAGTGCGGCGCTGCGCGGAATCGACGCCTTCGCCGTCTCGGTCGAAGTGGACGTCTCGTTCGGCCTGCCCGTCTTCGCGATGGTGGGTCTGCCCGACGCGAGCGTGCGCGAGAGCCGCGACCGCGTGCGCGCCGCCATCCGCAACTCCGGCTTCGAATTCCCCTCGCACCGCATCACGGTCAACCTCGCGCCGGCCGACGTGCGCAAGGCCGGCGCTGCCTTCGACCTGCCGATTGCCGTGGCCATCCTCGCGGCGTCGGGCCTGGCGCCTCGGCGCGATCCGGCGCGCATCGCGATCGTGGGCGAATTGTCGCTCGACGGCGCCGTGCTGCCGACACGCGGCGTGTTGCCGGTTGCGATCGGCCTGCAGCGGCAGGGTGTGCAGGCCTTGCTGCTGCCGTCGGCGAACGCCGCCGAAGCGGCGGTCGTCGACGGCCTCGCGGTGGTGCCGATTGCCACCCTCGCCGACGCCGTGGCGCGGCTGCACGAACCCGACGCGCTGTGGCCGCGCGCCCGGCCGGCGCTCCCCGTCGCCGCCGCGGCCGACCTCGCCGCGGATCTGGCCGACGTGCGCGGCCAGACGTCGGCGCGTCGCGCCCTCGAAATTGCGGCCGCCGGCGGCCATCACATGCTGTTCGTCGGTCCGCCGGGGGCCGGCAAGACGCTGCTCGCGCGCCGTATGCCCGGCATCCTCCCGGCCCTCACCTTCGACGAGGCGCTCGAGGTCACGGCCATCCACTCGGTGGCGGGCCTGCTCGGCCCGTCGGGCGGCTTGCTCGGCGCGCGGCCGTTCCGCGCGCCGCACCACACGGCGTCCGACGCGGCGCTCGTCGGCGGCGGCAGCGTGCCGCGGCCGGGCGACATCACGCTGGCCCACCACGGCGTGCTCTTCCTCGACGAGCTGCCGGAGTTCGGACGGCGGGCTCTGGAGGCGCTGCGGCAGCCGCTCGAGGAAGGCAGCGTGCGGATTGCCCGCGCCTCCGGCACGGTGCTCTTCCCCGCCGCCTTCACGCTCGTGGCGGCGATGAATCCGTGCCCCTGTGGGTATGCCGGCCAGGCGTCGCGGCCCTGCCGCTGCACGCCGATGGCCGTGACGCGGTACCACGAGCGGGTGTCGGGACCGCTGCGCGATCGGCTCGACCTCACCGTGGAGCTCTCCCCCGTGGCCTTCGACACGCTCACGGCGGCGGCGCCGGCCGAGCCGTCCGCGGACGTCAGGCGCCGGGTCGAGGCGGCGCGGGCCGTGCAGCGCCTGCGCGCGGCCGAGGCGGGCGCCGCGCTCAACAGCCGCCTCGCTCCCGCGGCGCTCCGGCGCGTGGCGGCGCTCGACCACGACAGCACACGCCACCTGGCCACCGCCGCGACGCGGCTCGCGCTCAGCGGACGCGCCGTGCACCGCACGCTCCGCGTTGCGCGCACCATCGCGGACCTCGAGGGCAGCGCGGTCATCGCCACGCCGCATCTGCTCGAAGCGCTGCAGTTCCGGGCGGGCACCCCGGCCCCATGAGCGTCGCGGCATTCGCCCAATTTTCGCCTGGCGGTGCCGAGCCTCTTCCATCGGCCGGGGCGCGTGGTATGCTCCTCAGGTTGCGTCCGGCCGGGCCGGCGCGACGTCGACACTCAACCGAACCGGATGCCCTCCACCCGCTACACGATCCTGCTCGCCGACCGCCAGACCGGCGTTGTCCGTCGGTTCACCGTCGGCCTCCGGCCCGCGATGATCGTGCTCGGCACGGTGGTCACGCTGCCCGTGCTCATCGGTATGGGCGCGGCGTGGAAGGCCAAGGCGGACGTCGCGGATCTCTACGCATCGCAAGCCACCCTCGAGCTCGAACTCTCCAGCTACCGCGACACGACCGCGGCGCTGACCGGGCAGATTCAGGGCCTGCAGACGGCGCTCGACGATCTTGGTGGACGCGCCGCGCTCGACCCGGCGCTACGCTCGGCGATGGACAAGCTGCCGGCCATCGTGAAGTCGCGCGCCATGGGCGGCGGCGGCACGACCACCGCGGCCGGGCTGGCGATGCTGCCGAGCCTGAACTCCCCGGAAGACACCTTCGGCCTGCTGCGCGATCTGCTCCAGGGTCTCGAAAGCCGGCTGCAGTCGGTGCAGTCGGGTGTGGACAACCGCAACAAGCTGGCCGCCGCCACGCCGTCGATCTGGCCGGCCGCCGGCTGGCTCACCTCGTCGATGGGCGCGCGCCGCGACCCGTTCACGGGCGGCCCCGACTTCCACCCCGGTCTCGACATCTCCGCCGATCGCGGCTCCCCCGTCTACGCCACGGCCGACGGCACCGTGGTGCACGCGAGGGCCTACAGCGACTACGGCAACCTGATCCGCATCGACCACGGCTTCGGCCTCGAGTCGCGGTACGGCCACCTCTCGAAGTTCGAGGTCGAGTCGGGCGCCAAGGTCAAGCGGGGCGATCTCATCGGCCGCGTCGGCGCCACCGGGCGCGCCACGGCTCCGCATCTCCACTACGAAGTGCGCGTCAACGACCGGTTGCTGAACCCGCTCCAGTTCCTGCTCAAGAGCGCGCGTCAGACCGGCGGCGACTGATCGCCCCCGCCCCTGCCCGTTCCTTGACGGTCCTCGCCGTCACCAGTAAGATCGTTCGAATCCCCAGGCACGTGTCAGCCCCGCATGGTCGGTAACCTACTCGCCAAGGTCTTCGGTACCCAGAACGACCGCGATCTCAAGCGGCTGCGTCCGCTCGTCGCGCGCATCGGCGAACTCGAGTCGTCGATGCGCCCGCTCGCCGACGACGGCCTGCGCGAGAAGACGGCCGCCTACAAGGCGCGCGTCGCCGCCGGGGAGTCGCTCGACGATCTGCTCCCCGAGGCGTTCGCGCTCGTCCGCGAAGCCGGCCGCCGCGTGCTCAACATGCGGCACTACGACGTGCAGCTCATCGGCGGCATGGTGCTGCACCAGGGCCGCATCGGCGAGATGAAGACGGGCGAGGGCAAGACCCTCATGGCGACGCTGCCGGCCTATCTGAACGCGCTCTCGGGCAAAGGCGTCCACGTCGTCACGGTCAACGACTACCTCGCCCGCCGCGACGCCGAGTGGATGGGCCGCATCTACCGCTTCCTCGGCCTCACGGTCGGCGTCATCCAGCACGACCTGAACGACGAGCAGCGGCAGGCCGCCTACGGCTGCGACATCACCTACGGCACCAACAACGAGTTCGGCTTCGACTACCTGCGCGACAACATGAAGTTCGACCTGTCGCGCATGGTGC
>CADEFD010000249.1 GCA_902826515.1 uncultured Acidobacteriota bacterium | reverse complement strand
CGGGGCTCGGGGCTCGGGACCGGACGTCCCCACGGGCCACCGTGCGGCTATGGCTCGTCCGTCGTCCAGCGCGCCAGCGGCGTCGAGAGCAGCAGGTAACGGCGGCGCAGGTCCACCACCCGGGGCGCCAGGTCCTTCACGGGGAATTCGCGCGCCCGGCAGCGATCGCGGAGCCGGCGGATCTCGTGGCGGTAGAGGTCGTTCACGGCCTCGCGCAGCCGCTCGGGCGTGGTGTCGGGTCGCGGGCGCAGGCCGTGGACGGCAAGCGCGTCGAGGATATCGGGACGGTAGGTGGGCATGGGACCCTAACGCGTGCAGAGCAGCAGATAGCCGCGGGCTTCGGCAGCAAGCGGGCCCGGAGCGGCGTGGCCGGCGAGTGCGTCGGCGACATGGCGATAGGCGTCGCAGGCGCCGGCGCGATTGCCGCGCCGGTCGCGCGCCCGCGCCAGCCCGCGCCATGCCGCCGGCGTCTCCGTCGCGGCGAGCGCGCGAGTGAATGCGGCCTCGGCCAGTTCGTAGTCGTCGACGCCGTGCCAGAGTTCCCCTTCGGCGACGTCGATGCCGAACGGCACGGCCGGGGCGGCGCCGACGAGCGCCAGGCGCATCGAGATCGCGCGCGCTTCCTCGAGCCACAGACGCATCTCGTCGCGTTCGTCCTGTGCGGCCGCGGCAGCCGCGCGCAGCAGCGCCGCCACGTAGGCGGCCGGCGAGCGCGGTGGACCGAGCGCCGTCACCGCCTCGACGGCGGCCGACACCGGCGCAAGCGCCTCGGGTGAGCCGCCGCGATCGGCGGCCGCGACGGCGGCGTTCCAGCCGTGCCAGCTCCACGCGGCCAGGCGGAGCGTGTCGCAGCCCGCCGCCGGCGCGTCGCTCGTGGCGGCCTGGCGCGCGGCCTCGGCGTAGTCGCCGCGCGCGGCCGCCGCGGTCACCGCCTCGAGAGCGGCGCGGGCCTCCGGACCACAGCGATCGGCGGCCGGCTGGAGCGGCGCGACGAGCGTCAGTGCAAGCGTCCAGGTCATCACGTCCGGGGACATTCGTGTACAACCAATTATGCGGCGCCAGCCCTGCGCTGGCTCCCGTCTCGCGTTATCATGTGCGCGACTGGAAGGAGTCGCCAGATGAAGATTGCACGTTCCTCCGCGTCACGCCGACGCGGTTTCGCCGCGATGGCGTCGACGATCGCCGTCGCCTCCCTGGCCATCGCCGCTGCCCAACAGGCTCCGGCCCGGCCGGCCGATGCGCCCGGGCAGAAGCCCGCGGCTCCCGCCGCCCCGGCGACCCCCGCCGCGCCCGCGGTGCCGACGCTTCCGCCGCCCTCGCGCGCCATCGTCCCGGTGGCCGCCAGTTCCGTCGCCGCGAAGCCGGACCAGTGGGTGGGCGAATACGTCGCCATGACCGGCATCGTCGAAGCCAGCGTGGGCAAGATGGCCTTCACGGTCGATCAGGACAAGACGAAGGCCGCGCCCGAGGTGCTGGTGCTTGCCGGCCGCATGAGCGACCCGGTCACGCCGAACACCTACGTGACGGTCATCGGCCTGCTGATGAAGTACGACCCCGCCGATGTCGCCGCCAAGTCGAAGGCGCACGCGCAGGACCTCGGCGCCGATGCCGCGAAGTACAAGGGCAAGCCGGTCGTGCTCGCGACCTCGATCGTCAACGACAAGATGCTCGATCTGGCGCGCTTCATCCCGCCGCCCATGACCCCCGAGGAAGAAGGCCTGCAGAAAGCGATGCGCGGCGTGCCCGCCGCGTCCGGCGAACTGCGCAAGGGCGCCGACTCGTCGAACGTCGAACTGGCCACGAAGAACGTCGCGGCGCTCGCCGCGGCTTTCGCCGAGACCGAAGCGTTCATGAAGAAGCGCGGCAAGCTCGACGCCGTGAAGTGGGCGGCCGATGCCCGCGCCAACGTGCTGGCCGTCGAGAAGGCCGCGAAGTCGGGCACGTGGGATGCCGCGAAGACCGCGGCGGCGGCCGTGGGCTCGGCGTGCGCGACGTGCCACACGCCCTACCGCGAACGCCTGGAAGACGGCTCGTTCCGCTTCAAGGCCGGCAGCTAGACGCCAACCGTTCCTGGCGGCTCGGCGCGTGACCCGCTCATGCGCCGAGCCGTTCCAGCAGCCGATAGAAGGCCCGCCGGCTCACCCCGAGCTTCACCGCGGCCGCCGACTTGTTTCCGCCCGCCGCCGCCAGCGCCGCCATCACCCGCAGGCGCTCGCCCTCGTCCACTCCCCGGCCGCCCGCCCCGCCATCCCCGCGCCGCTCGAGATCGGGACCACACGCTTCGCGCAGCGTGTGCACCGCGATCACCGTGTCGTCGCTGAGCGCCGCCGCGCGCAGCACCACGTTGCGCAGTTCGCGCACGTTCCCCGGCCAGCGGCGGTCTTCGAGCAGCGCCAGCGCCGCGCTCGACCATGACTTGTCCACGAGCCGGAGCCGGCGGCACGCCTCGCGCAGCAGGGTCGTCGCGAGTCCCGCGATGTCGTCGCGGCGTTCGTGCAGCGACGGCACGTGGAAGCGCACCGCCCCGAGCCGGTAGACGAGGTCGGCGCGCACGGCATTGCGGGCGATGAGTTCGCCGGGCTCGACCGACGTACCGGCGATGACGTGCAGGCCGTCGCCGGGCGGATAGTCGGCCGAGGTGATGAGCGCGCGCACGAGCGCGGCCTGCTGGTCCATCGCCAGATCGCGCAGTTCGGGCACGAAGCAGGTGACGGCCACGCGGGCGCCGCGCGCCGCTTCGCGCAGGTAGTCCCCTTCGGCGCCGTCGTCACCGCCGAGCAGCGTGATCTGCGCGCCGCCGCGGCACGGCCCGAGCCGGTGCACGACAGCCGCGAGCGACGACTTGCCGGCGCCCGTGTCCCCGGTGATGAGCGTGGCGCGCGCGTGCGGCGCCAGACGTTCGACGGCACGGAAGAGCGCCTGCATCGGTGTGGACTGGCCGAGCAGGCCGTGAAACACGCGCCAGTCGTCGCGGGCGCGCCCGAACGACGTCTGGGCGTCCAGGACTCGTCCGGCGGACGTGTCGTCGAGCGGGCGGGCCGTGGCGTCTGGCATCGGGGGGACCTTTCCGCCTACTGAATCGGCGCCTCCGGCCTGCACTTGAATGTCGGGCCACGGCCGAGTCGGTGAAGCCCGGGCCTCCGCCGCCGATTCCTCGGGCGTGAGCGCTGTCTTCACGCGGCGCCTGGGCCCGCTCGCGGCCCTGGCGGTCGCACTTCTCTGTCTGGCCCCCGCCGCGATTCCGCTCGCTGCCGTGACGCGCACGGCCGCCGACGCGGCGCTGGCGCGCGCGAGCGCCGCCGCGGTGCGCGGCGTGGTCATCGCGGTGACGACACGTCGTGATCCCGCCGTGGACACGCTCTACACGCACGTCCAGCTCGCGGTGACGCGCGCCTGGGGCTTCCCCGCATCTCCCTCGTCAATCACGCTCAAGCTGCTCGGCGGCGCCGACGCCGGCCGCGCGCTCGTCGTGGGCGGCCAGGCGCGCTTCGCCGTGGGTGAAGACGTGCTCGTCTTCCTGGATGTGCGGCCGCGCGACGGCACGCTCTCGGTCACGGGCCTCGAACGCGGCAAGTGGACGATGGACGGCGGCGGGTCCGCCGTGGCGTCACGAACCCGGCACGACGCACCGGCGGCCATCGCGCTCGACGTCGTGCCCGCGCGTGATCTCGAATCCCTGGCGGCTCTCGCCGGGATCACGGTACGGCTGGCGGCCACGACGCTCGCCGCACCCGCGGCCTTCGACGGCTCCGTCACGCCAGCGGCCGCAGACGTCGTTCCTGTGACGGCGGCGCGCTGGCACGAGGCCGACTGGGGCGCGCCCGTGTTCGTGGACTCGATGACCGGCGGCCATCCGCTCTTCCCGGGCGGCGGCTTCACGCAGCTCCTGCGCGCGATCGATCTCTGGACCGGACCGAGCGCGCTGCGGCTGCTGCCCGGCACGCTGCGCGGACCGCGGTGTTTCGGCAATGCCGAGGCCGCCGACGGCCGCGTGTCGGTCAGCTACGACGATCCGTGCGACGAGATCGCCGACAGCAGTCCGACGCTCGCCATCGGCGGCGCCTATTACTCGAGCGCCGACGTGCGCGTGGTGAATGGACGCGCCTTCTGGAAGATCACGAAGGGCGTGGTCGTACTCGACAACGCCCGGACGAAGTTCTCCGGATTGAGCACCGGGTGCTACGAAGAAATCCTGACGCACGAGCTCGGCCACGCGGTGGGACTGGCACACACGGATACGGCGCCCGCGGTGATGGCGCCGTGGCTGGCGCCGGAGTGCGTGCATCGAAGCGAATCGCTGCCGCTGCAGGCGCCGGACCTCGCCGCGCTCGACGCCCTGTATCCCGCCGGACCGCCGGCCGCGGGGCCGCCAGGCACTCCGGCCGGCCTCACGAGCATCGTGAACGGCACGACCGTGGAGCTGTCATGGCTGCCCACGGGCACCGCGGCCGCGGGTTATCGACTGCTCGTCGGCAGCGTGCCCGGAGCGACGGACCTCGGCAGCTTCCCCGCCGCCGCCGCGCGACTCGTCGCGACCGGCGTCGGACGCGGCGTCTACTATGCGCGCATCGTCGCGGTGAACGCGTTTGGCGCGAGCGCGCCCTCGCCGGACGTCGCCATCGTGGTGGGCGACGGATTGCCCGGCGTGCCCGTGGGCCTGATGGCCGCAGCCGGGCAGACCGGTGACGTGCGCGTGTTGTGGCAGCCGCCACGCAGTGGTCCGCCGCCGGCCGGTTACGTGCTGCTCGTGGGCACGTCCGCCGATCGGCCGACCACGCGCATCCCGATGGCGCAGACGGCGCTGGCCGCGCACGGCGTGGCCTCTGGCACGTACTTCGTCCGCGCCGTCGCCGTGAACGGCGCAGGCGCCGGCCCGGCCTCGCCGGAAATCGCCGTCATCGTGCCCTGACAGGCTGAGCGTCACCGCGCACCGCCTGTACAGACAACGAGGACGCCCACCGGACATCTGCCGGCCGGGCGTCCCCGCGTCGTCCGATCGAGGTGCGCTTACGGCAGCGCCGTCACACAGATCGCCGTGACGTTCAGCGTCCACGTCGGCGAGCCGGTCTGGTTCTCTCGCACGCGCACCGTCCACGCGGTCGCGCTCGAGGGGCCGTTCTGATAGACCGTGCCTCCCGACGTCGTCCCCAGCCCGACAGTGGCGAAGCCCCCTCCGAGGATGCTCTTGCCCGCCGCGCACGTCGCCGTCACCGTCTTGTCCGACGTGGTGTTCGAGCCGGAGGTGCCGTTGGCGAGCGCGTAGCCACTGACACCAGGCGCCCCCTGCGCGCCAGTCAGGCCCACCGGGCCCTGCGGACCGGCGACGCCCTGCGGTCCGGTGGCGCCGGCGATGCCCTGCGGTCCGGCCGGGCCGGCAGGACCTGCGGGCCCCTGCGCGCCGTCGTTGCCATTCGCGCCAGCCGGGCCCTGCGCACCGTCGTTACCCGCGGGTCCCTGCGGGCCCTGCGGCCCTGCCGGGCCTTGCGCGCCGTCGTTGCCGTTCGCACCGGCGGGGCCCTGTGCGCCATCGTTGCCTGCCGGCCCCTGCGGACCCGCCGGGCCCTGCGCACCGTCATTGCCATTCGCCCCGGCTGGTCCCTGCGGCCCAATCGGACCCGCCGGCCCCTGCGCGCCATCTGCGCCGTTCGCGCCCGCCGGCCCCTGAGCACCGTCGTTGCCCGCGGGCCCCTGGGGACCCACTGCACCTGCCGGGCCCTGCGGCCCTGCCGGCCCCTGCGCGCCGTCGTTACCGGCAGGCCCCTGCGGACCCGCCGGACCCTGCGCGCCGTCGGCGCCGTTCGTACCGT
>CADEFD010000248.1 GCA_902826515.1 uncultured Acidobacteriota bacterium | reverse complement strand
GACGAAATCAACCGCACGCCGCCCAAGACGCAGGCGGCGCTGCTCGAGGCGATGCAGGAGTTCCACGTCACGGCGGCCGGCCGCACCTACGCGCTCGACCGGCCCTTCTTCGTGCTCGCCACGCAGAACCCGATCGAGCTTGAAGGCACGTATCCGCTGCCCGAGGCGCAGCTCGACCGCTTCATGTTCAATGTCACCATGTCGTATCTCTCCGAGGACGACGAAGTGAAGGTGGTTACCGACACCACCGGCGCGCGGCGCCCGGCGCCGGTGCGCGTGCTCGGCGGCGATGACATCCTCGCGTTCCAGGAATACGTGCGCGAGGTGGTCGTGGCCGAGGACGTGGCACGGTACGCGGTGCGCCTCGTGGACGCGTCGCGGCCGGGCCGCGGACCGAAGCTCGATTTCGTCGAGAAGTGGGTGAAGTGGGGCGCCGGCCTGCGCGCGTCGCAGGCGCTCATCCTCGGCGCCAAGGCGCGTGCGCTCATCCACGGGCGGTATCACGTGTCGGTGAAGGATATCCAGGCGCTCGCCAAGCCGATCCTCCGGCACCGCGTCATCCCGAACTTCTACGGCGAGGCCGAAGGCATCACCTCCGACATCCTCGTCGATCGCCTGCTCGGCGCCGTGCCGCCGCCGGCCAGCGGACTGTGAATCGATGGCCGGTCCCGCGCGTTATCTCGACCCGAAGGTCCTTGCCAGGATCGGCTCGCTCGATCTGAAGGCGAAGACCGTGGTCGAGGGCGTGCTGAGCGGCCTGCACCGCAGCCCGAAGCGCGGCTACAGCGTGGAGTTCGCCGAGTACCGCCAGTACATGCCGGGCGACGCGCTGGCCACGATCGACTGGAAGGTCTACGCGCGCTCCGACCGCCACTACGTGAAGAAGTTCGAGGAAGACACCAACCTCGACTGCCACCTGCTCGTCGACATCAGCGGCTCGATGCGTTACGGCTCGCACGGCGTCACGAAGCGCGACTACGCCTGTTACCTCGCCGCGTCGCTCGCCTATCTCATGCACCGGCAGCGTGATGCCGTGGGTCTCATCGCGTTCGACGAGGCGATCGTGCAGCGGCTGCCGCCGTCGGCGCGCGCTTCGCACCTGCGGGCGGTGCTGCTCGGGCTCGAGCGCCTGCCGCAGGGCGCGAAGACCAACGTCGCGAAGCCGCTCGGCGACCTCGCGAAGGTGCTCGCCAAGCGCGGCCTCGTCGTGGTCATCTCGGACCTGCTCGACGATCCGGCCGGCGTCATCCAGGGCCTGCGCCACTTCCGCCAGCGCGGCACCGACGTCATCGTCTTCCACGTGCTCGACCCGCAGGAGCTGCACTTCACGTTCGCGGATGTCGCGCGGTTCCGCGACGTCGAGTCGGCGAGCGAGGTGTTCGCCGATCCGGCGGCCGTGCGCGGCGAATACCTGGCGGCGGTGGGCGGCTTCATCGACACCTACAAACAGCAGCTCGGCGGCGCCGGCATCGACTACCACCTGCTCGACACGTCGAAGCCGCTCGACCTGGCACTTGTCTCCTATCTGAAGGCGCGAGGGCGGGGCTGATGTTCGGCCTCGGTTTCCTCGCACCCGCGTTCCTCGCCGGCCTGCTGGCGGTGGCCGTGCCGATTGCGCTGCACCTCTTCCGGCGGCGCACCGACCGGGTGATCGAGTTTCCGGCCGTGCAGATGCTGCCGCAGGCGCCGGTCGCGCAGCAGGAGCGGCGGCGGCTGCGCGATCTGCTGCTGCTGGCGCTGCGCGTCGCCGCGCTCGTGCTGCTCGCCGTGTCGTTCGCGCGGCCCTACGTGGCCGGCACCACCACGCAGGCGGGCCGCGGCGCGACCATCGTGGCGGTGGACGTCTCGCTCAGCACCTCGGCGCCGGCCACCTGGGCGGCGCTGCGCGCGCGCGCCGCGACGGCCATCGACGACGCGCCGGCCGCCGATCTCGTGGGCCTCGTCACCTTCGACGACCGCGGCCGGGTCGTGACCGCGCCGACGGCCGCGCGCGCGGAGGCGCGGGCGGCGCTCGACGCGCTCACGCCCGGGGCCGGCGGCACGAGCTTCGCGGCCGGCGTCGGCACCGCGGTGGACGCCCTCCAGGGGGCGGGCGGCCGGGTGGTCGTCGTGACCGATCTGCAGCAGCGCGGCTGGCATGGCGTGGAAGCGATCGACGTGCCCGACGGCGTGGACGTCTCCGCGGCGGCGGTGCCGGCGGCGCCGGCCAACCTCGCCGTCACGGCGATTCGCCGCGACGAGGCGCTCGTCGCCGTCGTGCAGAACTACGCGTCGGGTCCGCGCACCGTCACGGCGCGCCTGCGCGTCGATGGACGCGAGCTGGCCCGCGCCGAGGTGACGCTGGCCCCGCTCGCCGCCTCCGACGTGCGCTTCACCGCGGCGCTGCCGCCGCGCGGCGTGGCCGATGTCTCGATCGACGATCCGGAGGGCTTCCAGGGCGACAACGCGCGGTTCTGGCTGCTCGAGCCGCCTCGTCCCCTCACGGTGCTCGTGCTCACGGCCGACCCGCCGGAATCCGCCTCGACCGGCCTTTACGTCCAGCGTGCGCTCGAAGCCGCCGCCGACACCTGGCCGATGCGGGTTGTCGTGGAAGACGGCCGGCGGTATTCGGCGGCCACGACCGCCGACCGGCCCGACGCGCTCGTCGTCATCGGCACGCGCACGCTCGACCGTCGCGGCCGCGAGCGTCTGTCGACGTATCTGCGCGACGGCGGACGTGTGCTCCTGTCGCTCGGCCCGGACATCGACGTGCCGACGCTCGCTGAAGCACTCGGCGTGACCGTGCGGGTGCGCCCCGAGCCGGTGACGCCGGGACCGGAGGACGGCGCAATCATCACGTCGGACCGGCGGCATCCGGTGTGGCGGCAACTGGCCGGTTCGCGGTCGGCGCTCGGCCGGCTGCCGATCGAGCGGTACCGCCAGCTGCTCGACGATGCCGGCTGGGACGTGCTGGCGCGGTTCGCCGGCGGGGCGGTGGCGTTTGCCGAGCGCGACGTGGCGCAGGGCACGGTGCTGCTCTTCGCCTCCGATCTCGACAACCGCTGGAACCGCTTCCCGCTCGAGCCGGGCTTTGCGCCCTTCATCGCCGAGACGGCGCAATACCTGACGCGCGGCGCGCGCACGGCGTCTCAGTTCGTGCTGCCCGACGTGCCGGCGGCGGTGCCGCCCATGCCCGGCGTCCACACGCGCCCGGCGGCGGCCGGCCAACCGGCCTCCGCCGTCGTCGTGAATATCGATCCCGCGGAAAGTGATCCGACCGCCGGCACGGCCGAGGTGTTCGCGTCGCGCGTGCGCGCGACCGGCCGGGCGGACGCGCCGCGGCTCACTGACGAGGCGCGGGCGCGGGAAGAACAGCAGCGGCTGTGGCAATTCGGGCTCGTCGCCATGCTGGCGATGCTCGTGGCCGAGAGCCTGGTGGGACGCGTGACGCGGCCGCGCCGGGACGCCGAGAGCGGGTAGGATTACAGCAGCGAGTCTCCATGGCCGACGAGCTCACGACGCTCAGGGCAGTCCTCGATGACATCGCGCGCCGGCGGGCTGCGCTGGCGTGGCGTCGTGGATGGGTCATGGGCGCGCTCATGGCCGCGACCGCGCTGGCGGCGGTCCGCCTGGCGATCTGGGCCGTGGCGCCGACCGGCGCCTCGTTCCTCCTGCTCATCGCGCTCGGGCTCATCGTCGCGGTGGCGGCGCTCGTGGTGGCGCTGCGGGCGGCGCGTCTTGCGACCACTCCCGTGCAGGTGGCGCGTCTCCTCGAAGAACGTCTCGGTGGCCTCGACGATGTGGTCGTCACCGCGGTCGATTACGCGTCGCGCGACGGCCATGCCGTGCCGGCGGCGAATCGCCTGGCCACGGCGGCGCTCGCGGCCGTGGGAGCCGGGGGAGCAGACGCGGTGGTCGCGGGCACGGCGCTGCAGGCGGCCGGCCGCCGGGCCGTGGCAGCGGGTCTCGCACTGGCCGCGGCGCTCGTGTTCATGGCGGGTCCTCTGCGCGACGCCGTCGAGGTGGCGGGCGCGTACGTGTGGCCGTCGAGGCTCGCCATCGTGGTCGAGCCGGGCGACGTGCGTGTGCGGGCCGGACGTGCCGTGACGATCCGCGCGCGCCTGTCGGGGAATGCGGCGCTCGCGCCGATGTTCGTCGCCGGCACGGGCGGGGACGTCGTGCCGCAGCCGATGAGGGCGACCTCCGACGGCGCCTTCGAGATCGTCGTCCCCGACGTCTCCGCGACCTTCCCGTATCACGTCGCGGCAGGCGCCGGGCGCTCCGCTGCCTACACGGTCACCGTCGTGCATCCCGCGCGCGTCGAGCGCATCGACCTCGAATACGCCTATCCGCCGGCCCTCGGCCTCGAGCCGCGCCGCGAAGACGATGGCGGCGATATCTACGCGCCGGAAGGCACCGCCGTCACTCTGCGCATCACGGCCGACCGGCCGGTCGGCGCCAGCGCCCTCATGCTCGGCGACGGCACCCGCCTCGCCCTCGGCGTGAACGGCGCGCTCGCGACGGGCCTGCTCACGGTCAGCGCCGACAGTTCGTATCGCATCGCGTTCGTCGACGACGACGGCATCGAGATGCCCGACGACACCGAATACTTCATCCGCACGCTCCTCGATCGCCCGCCCGATGTGCGGGTGGTGCGTCCCGCCGGCGACAAGCAGGTGAGTCCGCTCGAAGAAGTGCTGATCGAGGCGCGGGCCGACGACGACTTCGGCGTCCGCAGCTTCGAGCTCGTGATGCAGAAGCCGGGCGACCAGGAAGTGGTCGTGCCGCTCGCCGGCAATGCCGCGGGCCTCACCGTGAACGGCGCGCACACGCTCTATCTCGAAGATCTCGAAGTGGCGCCCGGCGACATCGTGAGCTACTACGTGCGCGCCCGCGACATCGGCCGCGGCAAGCCGTCGTCGGAATCGCGCAGCGACATGTACTTCCTGGAAGTGAAGGCGTTCAACGACGAGTTCGTCGCCGCGCAGAGCCAGGCGATGGCCGCCGGCGGCCAGGCGCAGGGCGTGCAGGACCTGGCGGCGGCGCAGAAGGAGATCGTCGTCGCCACGTGGAAGCTCGACAGCCGCGGCAAACGCGCCAACCGCGAGAGTTCCGCCCGTGACATCGCCGCCATCGCCGATGCGCAGCGCGCGCTCGAACAGCGGGCCGCGAAGGAAGCCGGCAACCAGTTACAGGCGGCCGGCGACAGCGCCGGCGGATCGCCGCGGCGCCGCCGCGGGCGCGCCACGCTCAACGGCGTCAGCGAAGATCCGATGGGCCTGGCCATCGAGGCCATGCGCCGGGCCACCGTGGAACTCGACAAACGCCAGACCACGCGCGCCATGCCGCACGAGATGGAGGCGCTCAACCAGTTGCTGCGCGCCGAGTCGGAGGTGCAGCGCCGGCAGATTGCGCGCCAGCAGGCCGGCGGCGGGGGCGGCGGCAACCGGGAGACGCCCGACCTCTCGGCGCTCTTCGATCAGGAGCTGCGCAAGCAGCAGCAGACGAACTACGAGACGCCTGCGTCGTCCGAAACGCGGGAGGACACGCCGAAAGAGGCGGATCCCCTCGAGCGCCTCCGCGAACTGGCGCGTCGTCAGGAAGCGCTCAGCCGCGAACAACAGGACCTGGCGCGTAGTCAGCAGGGCCTCGACGCCGAAGCGCTGAAGCGCCGGCTCGAACGCCTCACCCGCGATCAGGAAGAGCTGCGCCGGCAGCTCGAACAGCTGGCCCGCGAGATGCCGCGCAGCCAGGGTCAGCAGGCCGGCGCGCAGCCGCAGGAGTCGCAGAGCCCGCAGGGGCAACAGCAGGCGTCGCAACAACAGCAGGGGCAGCAAGG
>CADEFD010000247.1 GCA_902826515.1 uncultured Acidobacteriota bacterium | reverse complement strand
AGATCAAGACGGTGTTCGTGAACTACGGCGGCGCCGCCGGCCCGTCGCTGACGCGCTGAGCCACGCGACCCACCGTCGCCGTACAGACAACGGGGGAGCCGGAGCAGATGCTCCAGCTCCCCCGACGTGTGTTCGGCCTGAACTCCGAGTCTTCGGTCCCGAGCCCGACACCAGAGCGCTCTGAGCCCCGAGTCCCGAGCCCCGAGCCCCGGTGTTTTAGAACGACCAGCGCACGCCGATGGTGGCCTGGCGCGCCGCGTTCACCGCGGTGGCGCCTCCGTAGAGCACGGTGTTGCCGGCAATCGCCGCGCTCGGGAAGCGCGCGTTGCGCGTCAGGATCGGGCTGGCGTTGAAGACGTTCTCGATGTCGGCGTAGAGGCCGAAGCGATGCACGTCCACGCTGAACACCTTCTCGAGACGCACGTCGAGGACGTTGAGGGCGTCGATGCGGTCGGTGCCCTGCGGCTCGAGGTTCACGTCCACCGAACCCGTCCAGTTCACGCGCCCTGCCGTCTGACGACTGAACGGGGTGTAGGTCTGGCCGCTCACGCTGCGGAAGTAGCCGTTGACCGCCACCTCGATCTTCGGGATCTGGTAGCCGGCGAACACCTTGATCTCGTGCGGCCGGTCGAGGGGCACGCGTCCCTCGCGGTTGGTGAGACTGGTGTTGGGGTTCTCGAAGAGCGAGCTGTTCACGCCCGTGAACGTGCCGCTCGTGACGTTACCCTCGGTCTTCGACAGCACGTAGGAGATGCGGGCCTGCCAGCGGTTGGCGAGCCGGCGTTCGAGCACGAACATGCCGGCGTTGTAGTCGCGGTAGGCGTCGAGCGTGCCGGCGCCCGGATAGGTTGCCGGGTCGAGGTTGTCGATGATGAACTGCTGCGGGATCGACGCCCGGTTGGCCCATGTGTAGAGGTTCATCGACTGGCCGGTTTTCGGATTCGTGAACGGCGAGGTCGCCCACTGACCGTTGATGAGCGTCGAGTTGACGAAGTTCGTGGCCGAGCGGCGGATGAACGTCGCCGAGGCTCGCCACTGCTGCCCGATCTGCTGCTCGTAAGCGAGGTTGAACTCGTCGGTACGCGGGTGCTTGATGTCGTTCGCCATCACGTACTTGCTGGCGCCCGAGATGCGATCGACCTCGGTCAACGCGTTGTTCGGCGCCACCTCGTAGATCACGTAGTCGCCGATTCCGGGCACCGCCCGGCTCCACGAGGTGAATACAGCGCCGTCGTAGAGCTGTCCGAAGAAGCCCTTGAGCACCGACGTGCCCCTGCCGGTCACGTCCCAGGCAAGGCCGAGACGCGGACTGAACTGTTTGGTGTCGTAGTACTCGACGCCGTCACTGCCCTCGCCGCCGATGCCGTCGAACCGCACGCCGAGGTTGGCGGTGACGCGGCCGAGCGTCCACTGATCCTGCGCGTAGGCGCTCAGGCGCTTGTTGCGGCCTTCGACGTCGTAGGAGTACGCGTAGGCGAGGTAGGGTTCGCCGCCGATGTCGTAGTACTGGACGTCGTCGGTGTAGGCGTAGCGGTTGCGGATCTTGCTGCGCTCGAACTCGACCCCGAACTTGAAGTTGTGCGAGCCGGCGGCGTCCACGTAGCGGTTGAACGAGGCGTTCAACTGGTTGCGCAGCCGGTCGTACTTGGCGCTGTAGCCGGCGCCGCCGCTCCAGCCGCCGTCGTCGTTCAGGCGGGCAGGCACGGGCGTGATCGGATCCAGGTCGAAGTACCCCCAGTAGCCGGTGAACTTCGTCTCGAAGAACGACGAGCCGCCGATGACCTTGCGGTATGACCCGTTCCAGATGTATTCCGGCGAGTCCTGCTCGATGGTGCGCTCATCGGTCGTGCCCGCGGCGCCGCCGAGGCCCGTGCGGCCGGTCTGGTTGTACTGGTCGTACTGCAGGTTGGCCGAGATCGTGTCGTTCGACGACGGCTGGAAGGTGAGCTTCAGGTTGAAGCGCGGACTGACTTCCGTGCGCACCGTGCGCGGGCCGTCGGGATCCTCCTTCACCGAGTAGCGCTGGATGCTGCCGAAGAAAAACGCCTTGTCGCGCTTCAGCGGGCCCCCGAGCTGCACGGTGTAGTCGTTGAGCTTGTCCACGCCGGCGGCGAGCAGCGACGGGTTCTCGGCCTTGATCTCCGAAGTGATGTTGTCGCCGCGGAGGCTCTTGCTCGAGTAGCGGTACTCGGCCAGGCTCGAGTAGGCGTTGCCGCCCGACTTCGTGATCGAGTTCACGACCGCGCCGGTGAAGCCGCCGTACTCCGCGGGCTGCCCGATGCCGCCGACCTCGACACTTTCGACGATGTTGTAGTTGAAGAACGTCCACGCGGTGCCGCCTTCGGGGTCGCGCGTGTCCACGCCGTCGAGCAGCAGTGCGTTGGCCGAGCCCGAGGCGCCGCCGAACGCCGATCCGCTGTTGACGCCCGGCGAGTAGTTGAGCAGGCTCGTCGCCGCGTTGGTGCGCGAGAGCGGCATGTTGAAGAGCAGCTCCTGCGAGATGACGTCGTCGGTGGCCGTGGAGGTCGTGTCCACCGTGGCGGCGAGGGCGCTTACCGTGACGGTTTCCTGCAGGCCGCCCACTTCGAGCGTGGCTTTGACCTGTGCCGTCGCGCCGATGGCGACCGCAACACGCTGCTCGAACGGCCGGAAGCCCGACAGCTCAGCGCGCACGGTGTACTCGCCCGGCTGCAGGCCGATGAAGCGGAACGCGCCGGCATCGTCGGCGATCTGCGTGTTGCTGCCGGTGCGGCCGGTCAGCACGACGGTCACACCCGGGAGGGCCTGGCCCTGCTGGTCGACGACCGTGCCCGTGATGACGCCGGTCAACGTCTGTGCGCTGGCAAGCGTGCTCGCGGCGAGGAACAGAGCGGGAAGGATGACGCGCAGCAGTCTCGTCATGGCAGGCCTCATCGTCCCGAACTCTTGATCCGGTCATTCGACGCGGAGTAGACGGCGTAGGCCACGCCGGCGCCCACGATGAGGAGGGCGGCGACACCGGCCCTGGTCTTGAAGAACGAACCCGATCGCAGATCGGTCGTGGGGCTGGCTGGGGCCTGGGCGGCTCGCCGCTCCTTCATCGCGCCGGCTTGGCGGATGACGGCGCCGCGGGCGGACTCGAGGAGGGTAACGGGGCGGGCAGTCGAGTCGGCGAAGACGCGGGCGGGCAGCAGCCCGAACATCAGTGCCACACATCCCAGAGCAATCAGCCGCGAGCAGTTAGACTGTCTTGGCATCGGACATGACCTCCGTGAACAAACGTACGTTTGAACCGGGAGCCCGGGGGCTGACTCGTCGGTCGTCCCGGATTGTCACACAGGTCACGCATTTCGTCCCTGATAACAGCCATCGATCCCTGTCATGCGACGTTTGGGACCAGTTTTCGTAGTAACGGCGGCCGTCGGCCTCGCCGGCTGGGGCTGGTCCGCGTGGTGGGCTCCGAGCCATCAGGCGGCCGGAGCGGTCGAACTCGGGCGATTGACCAAGGGCTCAGAGCGCGAGGCGCTGAACCTGCTGGTCGTGACCCTCGACACGACCCGGGCCGACCGCCTCGGGGCGTACGGCAAACCCACCGCCTCGTCCACTCCGGTCTTCGACCGCCTGGCCGGTGAAGGCGTGCTCTTCGAGCAGGCGATGACCTCCGCGCCGCTGACGCTGCCGGCGCACGCCACCATGTTCACGGGACACTTCCCGCCGCAGCACGGGGTGCGCGACAACGGCGGGTTCTTCCTCGACCCGTCCTCCACGACCCTCGCAGAACGGCTCAAGGCCCGCGGCTACCAGACCGGGGCCTTCGTGGGCGCGTTCGTGCTCGACTCGAAGTGGGGCCTCGATCAGGGCTTCGACCACTACGCGGACGACTTCGACCTCGCGAAGGTGCGCGGCCTCTCGCTCGGGAACGTGCAGCGGCCCGCGAACGAGGTGGTGGACCTGGCGCTGCCGTGGCTGCAGTCGGTGGCCGGCCGGCAGTTCTTCGCCTGGCTCCACTTCTACGACGCGCACGCCCCCTACGAACCGCCCGAGCCCTTCGCGTCGCAGTTCCGCGGCCAGCCGTACAACGGCGAGGTGGCGTTCGTGGACGCGCAGCTCGGCCGCGTCGTGACGTTCCTCGAGGAACGCGGGCTGCTCGACAAGACCATCGTGGCAGTGCTCGGCGACCACGGCGAGAGCCTGGGCGAACACGAGGAGGGCACCCATGGCTTCTTCGTCTACGAAACGGCCACGCATGTGCCGTTCCTCATCCGCGCGCCGTTCGATCGCACCCGCGGGCAGCGCGTGACGAGCCTCGTGCGCACGGCCGACCTCACGCCCACGGTCCTCGATCTGCTCGGCGCCGCGCCGGCGGCCGGTGAGGCGCCCGCGCCGGGGAAGAGCCTCGTGCCGGTGATGACCGGGGCATCACCCGATCTGGCGGCGGAAGGTTATGCCGAGGCGATGTATCCGCTGCATCACTACGGCTGGAGCGCCCTGCGCGCGGTGCGCATCGGCCAGTACAAACTCATCGACGCGCCCCGGCCGGAGCTGTTCGACCTGGCGGCGGATCCCGGCGAAACCACCAATCTCTTCGAGTCGCGGCGCGACGTCGGCAACCGGCTGCAGCGCGCGCTCCGGGCGCTCGAAGCGCAGTTTGCGCGAGCCGCGGCGCCGGCGAAGGCCGACACGATCGACCCGGAAACTCGCGCCCGGCTGACGTCGCTCGGTTACGTGTCGAGCTTCGTGGCGACCGAGACCGACCAGACGGCCGTGCGCGCCGATCCCAAGGACAAGATCGCGCTCTTCAACCTGATGTCGGAAGCGCGAGACCTCGGCCACGACGAGGCCGCTGACACGGCGAAGATGATTGCGCTGCTGCGCCGGGTAGTGGCCGACGATCCGCAGGTCATCGACGCGTGGTTCAGCCTCGGGAACGTCTACTATCGCCAGGGCGACTTCATCGAGGCGCTCGCCCACTTCAGCAAGGCGCTCGCGCTCAAACCCGACTACGACCTGGCGCTCATCAACATGGCCAACGCCTACCGCGCGCTCGGCCGCGACGACGAAGCGCTGGCCGGCTACGAGCACTACCTGCGCGTCGACCCGAAGAACGCCTGGGTGCAATATCAGGCCGGCGAGATCCTCCTCGATCGCGGCGACTCGGACCGCGCCTCCGAGTACTTCCGTCAGGCGCTCGCCCTCGATCCGAAGGTGGCGTCGGCGCGCGTGGCGCTCGGGGTCGTGGCCCTGAACCGCGGCGACACGGCCGGCGCCGAACGGGAGCTGCGGGCCGCGCTCGAGGTGTCGCCGGACGTGCGGCTGGCACACTTCAATCTCGGCGTGCTCGCCGAAGGCCGCGGCGACGCCGACGCCGCGCTTGCCGCCTACCGCGAGGAGTTCACGCGCCATGTCGACGCCTACAAGGCCGTCTTCAATGCCGGGCGGATCCTGCAGCAGCGGCGCAGTCCCGAGGCGGTGGCCCTCTTCGAACGCGCCGTCATCATCAACGCGCGGTTCGCCGAGGGGCACTTCTACCTGGCGCAGGCGAAGCTCGCCGCCGGGGACGCCGCCGGCGCGACTGCCTCGGCGCGCGCCGGACTCGCGCTCGACCGGACCTCGGCGACCGCCCCGCTCGCACACTTCGTGCTGGCGGAGGTGGCCATGCGCGCGGGTCGCCTCGACGAGGCCGCGCGCGAACTCGCCGCCGGCAAGGCACTCGAACAGCGCACTGCCCGGCCCGGCACACGGTGACCCTCCACACCGGGCACGTTTTCCTCGCCGCGCGCGTCTTCAGAAGGGGGAGACAGGCGGGCTCCCGCCCGAATCGACTAGAATCAACGGTTGAGCACCACGCATGAGACTCCTTCAGGCA
>CADEFD010000246.1 GCA_902826515.1 uncultured Acidobacteriota bacterium | reverse complement strand
GCCGACTTCGGCAAGTTCGCCTCGAACCTCGGCTACGAGACCAACTACGCGAAGGACAACAACCACTTCTCGCGGGCGTATCTCTTCAACTTCCTGCCTTTCTACCACTCGGGTCTGCGGCTCAGCCTGCCGGTGTCCGACCAGGTGACCGTGATGTACATGCTCACCAACGGCATCCAGCAGACCGAAGACTTCAACGACTACAAGAGCAACCACTTCACGGCGGTCGTCAAGCCCACCGGCACCATCTCCTGGACCACGAGCTACTACTTCGGGCAGGAGCAGGCCGATGGCGGTGAGCCCGAGGGCCCCGACGGCTTCTTCAAGGTGATCGACAGCTACGTGGCGTGGACGGCGACGCCGGCGCTGGGCCTCGGCTTCGACCTCAACTACGTGACCAGCGAGGTCAACTCGGCCGACGACGCGCTGGCGCTGCAGGGCACCGGCCTCTACGCCCGCTATCAGGTGAACACGCCGGCAGCGCTGGCCGTGCGGTACGAGCGGCTCGACGACGAGGGCCTGTTCGGCGGCATCGATCAGGTGCTGCACGAGGTGACCGCTACCGCGGAATACAAGTTCGCCGACGGCTTCCTGATGCGGGCCGAGTTCCGGCGCGACTGGTCGAACGAGCGTTTCTTCACGGGCCCGCGTCCCGGTCAGCCACGCCAGGGGCAGAACACCGCGCTCGTCGGCATGGTCTGGTGGTTCGGCAACAAGCAGGGAGCGTGGTAGCCGTCATGGCCGATCTGATGTTCGTCGCCCTGTCGATCCTGTTCTTCGTGCTCGGCGCGGCTTACGTCGCCGCCTGCCAGCACCTGGCGCCCGGAGGCCGGTCATGACGCTCGAGTCGATCGCCGCTCTCCTCATCTCGGTGGGGCTGCTCATCTACCTGGTCTACGCGATGCTGCGGCCGGAGAAGTTCTGACATGACCCTCAATGGCTGGATACAGATTCTGCTGTTCCTCGGCGCGGTGGCCCTCGTCACCGTGCCGTTCGGGCGCTTCATGGCGCGCGTGTTCGCGCGTGAGCGGACCTGGCTCGATCCGGTGCTCCGTCCGCTCGAACGCCTGATCTACCGCGTGACCCGCGTGGACGAGTCACACGAGATGCGCTGGACCGAATACGGCGTGTCGATGCTGGCCTTCAGCCTGGTGTCGATGCTCGTGCTCTACGCGCTGCAGCGCCTGCAGGGCGTGCTGCCGCTCAACCCCCAGGGGCTGCCCGGCGTCGCGCCCGACCAGGCGTTCAATGCCGCCGCCTCGTTCACGACCAACACCAACTGGCAGTCGTATTCGGGCGAGACGACGATGAGCTATCTCACGCAGATGGCCGGCCTCGCCTACCAGAACTTCGTGTCGGCGGCGGTGGGCATCGCCCTCGCCATCGCGTTCATTCGCGGGGTCGCCGCGCGTGAGCGCGACACACTCGGCAACTTCTGGGTGGACATGACACGCGCCACGTTGTGGGTGCTGCTGCCGGTCTGCGTGGCCGGCTCGCTGGTCCTCGTGTCGCAGGGGGTGGTGCAGAACTTCAAGCCCTACGACCGCGTGCAGCTGGTCGATCCGCAGACCACGGTCACCACCGCCACCAGCGGCCAGACCTCCACCACGACCATCCGCGAACAGGTGATCGCACAGGGGCCGGTGGCCTCGCAGGAGATCATCAAGCAGTTCGGCACCAACGGCGGCGGCTTCTTCAACGCCAACAGCTCACATCCGTTCGAGAACCCGACGCCGCTGTCGAACTTCATCGCCATGTTCGCGATTTTCGTCATCTCGGCGGGGCTGACGGCGACCCTCGGCCAGATGACGAAATCACCACGCCACGGCTGGGCGGTGTGGGGTGCGATGGCGTTCCTGTTCCTGGCCGGCGTGACCACCGCCTACTGGGCGGAATCGGCCGGCAACCCGCTGCTCGCCGGCACCGACCAGCAGGTGGGCGCGATGTGCCCGGGCGGCAACATGGAGGGCAAGGAAGCACGATTCGGCATCGCCAACTCCGTGCTCTTCGCCACCATCACGACCGACGCGAGCTGCGGCGCGGTGAACTCGATGCACGACTCGTACACGCCGATCGGCGGCCTCGTGCCGCTCGTGAACATGATGCTCGGCGAGGTCATCTTCGGCGGCGTCGGCGCGGGGATGTACGGCATCCTCATCTTCGTCGTGCTGGCGGTGTTCATCGCCGGCCTGATGGTGGGCCGCACGCCCGAATACCTGGGCAAGAAGATCGAGGCCTTCGATGTGCAGATGGCGATGCTGGCGGTGCTGGTCTTCCCGCTCGTCATCCTCGTCTTCACCGGCATCTCGGTCGTGTCGCCGGCGTTCGGCACCTCGAGCATCTGGAACCCTGGTCCGCACGGGCTCTCCGAGATCCTCTACGCCTACACGTCAGGCACCGCCAACAACGGCTCGGCATTCGCTGGTCTCTCGGCCAACACGCCGTGGTACAACGTCACGCTCGCAACGGCGATGCTCATCGGCCGTTTCCTCATCATCGTCCCCATGCTGGCCCTGGCCGGCAACCTGGCGCGCAAGAACCAGGTGCCGCCGTCGCTCGGCACCTTCCCGGTGACGACGCCGCTCTTTGCCACGCTGCTCGTCGGCGTCATCGTGATCGTCGGCGTGCTCACGTTTTTCCCGGTGCTCAGTCTCGGCCCGATCGTCGAGCACTTCCTGATGCGCGCCGGCACGACCTTCTGAGGAGCGAGGCACAAGCGCCATGGCGAAAACACAGAAACTCAGCATCTGGGATCCCGCGCTCGTGCGGGCGGGCCTGGTGGACGCGGTCCGCAAGCTCGACCCGCGGGTGATGGTCAGGAACCCGGTCATGTTCGTGGTCGAGGCCGGCGCGGTGCTCACGACCGTGCTGCTCACGAGTCACCTCGTGCGCGGCGGCGCCGCCATCGGCTTCGAACTGCAGATCACGTTGTGGCTGTGGGCCACGGTGCTCTTTGCGAACCTGGCCGAAGCGATGGCCGAAGGCCGCGGCAAGGCGCAGGCCGACACGCTGCGCAAGACACGCACCGAGACGTTCGCGACCCGCCGGCGGGCCGACGGCTCGACCGAGACGGTGGCGGCGGCGTCGCTGCGGAAGGACGACGTGGTGGTCGTCGGGCCCGGCGAGTTCATCCCCTCGGACGGTGAGGTGATCGAAGGCGTGGCCTCGGTGGACGAGTCGGCGATCACCGGCGAGTCCGCCCCCGTCATCCGCGAAGCGGGCGGTGATCGCTCCGCCGTGACCGGCGGCACCAAGGTGCTGTCGGACGGCATCGTCGTGCGAGTCACGGCCGACCCGGGCCACACGTTCCTGGACCGCATGATCTCGCTCGTCGAAGGTGCGGAGCGGCAGAAGACGCCGAACGAGATCGCGCTCAACATCCTGCTGGCCGGCCTCACCCTCGTGTTCCTGATGGCGGTCGTGACCCTGCAGCCGTTTGCCATCTACGCCGGGGCGCCGCAGTCGATCTTCGTGCTGGTGTCGCTGCTGGTCTGCCTCATCCCGACCACCATCGGCGGCCTGCTCTCGGCGATCGGCATCGCCGGCATGGACCGGCTCATCCAGCACAACGTGCTGGCGATGTCGGGGCGCGCGGTCGAGGCCGCCGGTGACGTGCACACGCTGCTGCTCGACAAGACGGGCACCATCACCCTCGGCAACCGACAGGCGGCGGAGTTCATCCCGATGCCCGGGGTGACTGAAGCGGTGCTGGCCGATGCGGCGCAGCTCGCGTCGCTGGCCGACGAGACTCCCGAAGGCCGCTCGATCGTGGTGCTGGCCAAGCAGAAGTACGGCATCCGTGGCCGCGATCTGGCCGCTCACTCGGCCGTGGTCGTGCCCTTCACGGCCCAGACCCGCATGTCGGGCATCGACCTCGACGGACGTGAAGTCCGCAAGGGCGCCGCGGATTCCGTGGCGAAGTACGTGCGCGCGAGTGGCGGCACGCCGTCTGCGGACCTGGACGCCATCGTGCAACGCATCGCCCGCGCCGGCGGCACGCCGCTCGTGGTCGCCGAACGCGATCGCGCGCTGGGGGTCGTCTACCTGAAGGACGTCATCAAGGGCGGCATGCGCGAGCGCTTCGCGGCACTGCGCGCGATGGGTATCAAGACGGTGATGATCACCGGCGACAATCCGCTCACGGCCGCGGCCATTGCCAAAGAGGCCGGGGTGGACGACTTCCTCGCCGAGGCGACGCCCGAGGACAAGATGGCGCTCATCAAGCAGGAACAGCGCTCGGGCAAGCTCGTGGCGATGACGGGTGACGGCACCAACGATGCGCCTGCGCTGGCGCAGGCCGACGTCGGCGTGGCCATGAACACCGGCACGCAGGCGGCGAAGGAAGCGGGCAACATGGTCGATCTCGACTCGAACCCGACCAAGCTCATCGAGATCGTGGAGATCGGCAAACAGCTGCTGATGACGCGCGGCACGCTGACGACCTTTTCGATCGCCAACGACGTGGCCAAGTACTTCGCCATCATCCCGGCGATGTTCCTGCTGGCCTATCCGGACCTGGGCGCGCTCAACATCATGCGCCTGCAGACGCCGGAGTCGGCGATTCTCTCCGCCGTCATCTTCAACGCGCTCATCATCGTGGCGCTCGTGCCCCTGGCGCTGCGCGGGGTGCAGTTCACGCCGCTCTCTGCCGCGGCGCTCCTGCGGCGCAACCTGCTCGTCTACGGCGTCGGCGGCATCGTCGCGCCGTTCGTGGGCATCAAGATCATCGACGTCGTCATCACGACGCTCGGGCTGGCGTAAGGGGACGGCATCATGGCACTCACTCGACATCTCGTCACGGCGGCGCTCATGACCGCGGTGACCACCGTGTTCCTCGGGCTGGTCTACCCGGTCGTCATCACCGGGCTGGCGCAGGTGCTGTTCCCCGACCAGGCGAACGGCCAGCTCATCTCGCGCGACGGCGTGCTCGTCGGCTCGCGCATCATCGGGCAGCCGTTCACCTCGGCCGGGTACTTCTACTCGCGGCCGTCGGCGGCCGGGGCCGGCTACGATGCCGGCGCGTCGTCGGGGTCGAACCTCGGCCCGACGAACAGGAAGCTCATCGATCGCGTGGCGGGAGACGTGGCGCGGCTGCAGGCGGAGACCCCCGGACCAGCCGTGCCGATCGATCTCGTGACCACATCCGCCTCGGGCCTCGATCCTCATCTCAGCCCGGCGGCGGCGCTCTACCAGGTGGCCCGTGTGGCCCGGCAGCGGAAGCTTCCGCCAGACGACGTACGCCAGCTCGTCGAGGCGCACATCGAGCCGCGGCAGTTCGGCGTGCTCGGGGAACCGGTCGTGAACGTGCTCCTCCTCAACCTCGCACTCGACGCGCGGGCGCCGATGCCGCGGTAGACGTCATGACCGAGCATCGACCCTCCGCCGACGCCCTGCTGGCGCGTATCAAGGAAAAGAACCGCGCACGCCTGCGGATCTACATCGGCGCCGCGCCTGGCGTGGGCAAGACGTACCAGATGCTGCAGGAGGCACATGCCCTGCGCGCCAGCGGGCTCGACGTCGTGGTCGGCGTGGTCGAAACCTACGGGCGCAGGGAGACCGAGGCCCAGGTGAAGGATCTGGAGATCGTCCCGCGGCGGAAGGTCGACTACCGCGGCGCGGTGCTCGAGGAGATGGACGTCGAGGCCATCATCCGCCGAAGGCCGAGGGTGTGCGTGGTCGATGAGCTCGCGCACACCAACGTGCCGGGGTCGCGCCACGCCAAGCGCTACGAAGACGTACTGGAACTGCTCGAGGCCGGCATCCATGTGATGACGGCCGTGAACATCCAGCACCTCGAGACACTGAACGATGCCGTCGCCCGCGCCACTGGCGTCCGCGTGCGTGAGACCGTGCCCGACACGTTCCTCGATCGCGCCGACGAGGTCATCAACGTGGACG
>CADEFD010000245.1 GCA_902826515.1 uncultured Acidobacteriota bacterium | reverse complement strand
AGAGCTCCTCGAGGAACGGATACATCAGGTCCGGGCCGAGCGAGCAGTTGAGGCCCACCGAGAGCGGCTGGACGTGCGCCACGGCCGTCCAGAACGCCTCGACCGTCTGCGCCGAGATCATCGTCTCGCCGCCGCGGCCGACCGCCGCCGAAATCATGATCGGCAGGCGCACGCCGTCGGCCGCGAACACGTCCTGGATGGCGACGAGCGCCGCTTTGGCATTCAGCGAGTCGAAGATGGTCTCGACGAGCAGCAGGTCGGAACCGCCGGCGATGAGCGCCCGCACCTGCTCCATGTAGGCCGTCTTCACCTGATCGAACGTCACCACGCGGAAGCCGGCGTCGTCGGCGTCCGGCGAGTTCGAGAGCGACACGGTGAGCGGCCCGATGGCGCCGGCGACGAAGCGGCGGCGGCCGGTGGCGTCGGCCACTCGGTCGGCCCACTCGCGGCACTGGCGCGCCGACTGCTCGTTGATGTCCCAGGCGAGGCGCTGCAGGAACGGATCTTCGAGGATCCGCTGATAGAACGCCGGGTCCTTGCGGCCGCCGTGTTCGCGCGGGTCGTCCACGAAGAACTCGCTCTGCGTGATCGTGGTCGCGCCGAAGGTGTTCGTCTCGATGATGTCGGCGCCGGCCTCAAGGAAGCGGCGGTGGATGTCGCAGATCATCACCGGCTGCGTCAGCGAGAACAGGTCGCCGTTGTTCAGCAGGTCCTTCGTGGCGTCGCGGAAGCGCTCGCCGCGGATGTCCGCTTCGGTCATCCCGTAGGTGCGGATCGTCGTGCCCATGGCGCCGTCGATGATCGCGATCCGCTGCGCCAGCACCTCCTGCAGGGGATGCGCCGGCGCGGCCGGGTGGGTGTGCGGAGTGGCGGACGCAGGCGTGGTCATGGGAGGTCCTGAACGGGGCCGCGGGCGGCGCGGGGGCGCGCCGGGCGGGAAGGAGCGAGAGTCAACGACTCGGGCCTGGTCGCGCAGGCCACGAGTACCACGAAGGGATCGCCGGCGCCGCGCGCGCCGACCTGCACGCGCGGCGCGACGAGGCCGGCATCGGTCAGCCACGCCGAGAGCGTCTGGTCGTCGAAGCCCTGCCAGCGGTCGCCGAGTTTGTGGCGCACCCACGTTTCGTCGTGCGTGCGCAGGTCGAGGATGAGCACGCGCCCGCCGGGGCGCAGCACGCGCGCCGCCTCGTGCACGGCGCGGCCCGGGTCGGCCGCGTGGTGCAGCGTCTGCGACAGGAGCGCCACGTCGAAGGAGGCGTCGGGCACCGGCACTCGTTCGATCTCGCCGCGCTTCCAGACGATGTTCGTGACGCGACGGCGTTCGGCGAGCTGGCGGGCGCGGGCGAGCACGGCCGGGGAGCGATCGACGCCGACCACCTTGCGCGCCCAGCGAGCCGCCTCGATCGTGAGGTACCCCTCACCGCAGCCGATGTCGATGACGTCGAGCGGCGGCAGCAGCAGGCCGACGGCGCGCGACCACGCGGCCCAGCTCCGGCCCGGCACGAGCTGCCGGCCGTCGCGGGTGTCGGCGCCGGCATGCTGATCGAAGTTCTCGCGGCGCAGGCGCCGCACTTCCTGGATGCGGGCGTCGTCGGCGCGCACGTCGGGGATGGCCGCGGCGCGCGAGAACTCGCCGTCGAGGAGCTGCCAGAGCGGCGAGTCGCCGCCGGCGGCCCGGGCCAGGCGGTAGTAGACGTAGATGCCGTCGCGCTCCTCGCTGACCAGTCCGGCGTCCTTCAGGAGGCCCAGATGCCGCGAGACACCCGACTGGGCGAGGCCCAGGATGCCGGTCAGCTCCGTGACGTTGAAGCGGTCGATCGACAGGGCGCGCAGCAGGCGCAGCCGGGCCGGGTCGCCGAGCACGCGGAAGAGCGCCGAGGCTTCAAGCATATCGATACATCCATTAATGATGATATGTCATGAGCGGAGGTTTCCCCAACCGGCGGGCCTTCGGAAAAACCCGGCCCGGATGAATGGGCGGGCGCGCCGGCCGGACCCGTGAAGTACACTAGGGGGCTCCGCGCCAGACATGAGCGACCGCGACAGGCCGGACCAAATACGCATGGGTATTCTCGACAAACTCCGCCCCCAGGCCCGATGGAAACACGGCGATCCGATGGTGCGTCTCGAGGCCGTTCAGGCCCTCGACGCCTCCGAGACCGCCGTGCTCGTTCAGGTGGCCACCGAAGATTCTGATGCGCGCGTGCGCCGGGCGGCCGTGGGCCAGCTGGCGGATGCCGACGTGCTGGCCGCCGTGACGCGCAACGACAGCGACACGGGCGTACGGGATGCCGCCGTGCAGCGCATCGTCGCGCTGGCGGCTGAGCCGGGAGGGGCCGCCGCCGCGGTCCGCGCCCTCAGTGCGCTCGGCCGGCACAAGGATCTGGCGGGCCTGGCCCGCTCGACCGCGCCCGAGCCGGTGCGGCATGCGGCCGTGGCCGAGCTGACCGACGCCCGCCTGCTCGGCGGCGTCGCGCGGCACGCCGCCGACGCCGGCACCCGGCTCCTGGCACTCGAGCGCCTGACCGATGGCGCCGAGCTCGAGGCTGTCGCCGTCAACGGCGAACACGCCGACGCGGCCGTGGCCGCGTTCGACAAGCTGAGCGGCCTCACCGCCGACCAGCTCGGCCAGATCGCCCAGCGCGCGAAGTCGCGGGCGGTGGCCAAGCGTGCCAAGGCACTGGCCGCGGCGCTGACCGCGCCGCCCGTCGAAGCCGCCGCGCCCGCTGCTCCGCAGTACCGTGAGGCGGAACAGACCGCCGCGCGCGAGTTGTGCCAGCAGATGCAGGCGCTTGCGGCCAGCACCGACCTCGCCGCCGTCCGCGACGGCTACGCCGCGGCCCGTGTGGCGTGGGTCGAACTGAATGCCGATGCCGACATCGAGCCGTCGATCGTGAGCGAGTTCGAAACGCTGTCAGACACCGTGCGCACCGCGCTCGCCGCCGACGAAGCGGCGCGGGCGCAGGCCGCGAAGGCCGCCGCCATCCTGCGCCGCGATCAGGCGGAGCGGGTGAAGTGGTGCGAGCGCGTCGAAGGCCTGCCCATCGAGGGACTCGAGGTCGGCCTGGCCGAAGCGCGCGCCGCGTGGGAGGCCCTGCCGGCGATGCCGGAGAGCTGGGCCGCCGACCTGCAGCGCCGCTTCGACGACGCGGTGAAAGCGGCCGAACGGCGCCGCGAGCAGGCCGACCAGGCGCGCGAACTGCGGGCGCAGGCGCCGTCCGTCATCGACGAAATCGAGACGCTGGTCGCCCAGGACTACGCCGTCGTGCGCGGCCAGTGGCAGGCACTGCGCCGCAAGTGGCAGGCCATCCAGCGCACCGGCGACATCGAGGGCGCGCTGAACGATCGGTTCCAGGCGGCCGCCGCGGCCTTCGAAACCCGCGAAGCCGCCGTGCGCGAAGGCAAGCAGAAGCAGCAGCAGGAGAACCTGCAGCGGCTGCAGGCGGCCGTGCAGGCGCTCGAAGCGCGGGCCGCGGCCGAGTCGATCTCGCTCAAGGACGCCGACACCATCGTGAAGGACGTCAAGCTGGCCGTCGGCACCATGGGCCCGCTGCCCACGCCGCAGGACCGCGAAGACCTCACCGTGCGCCTGCAGGCCGTGCGCGCCGCGGTGCAGCCGCGGCTCGACGAGCTGCGCAACGCCGAGGAGTGGAAGCGCTGGGCCAACGTCCAGGTGCAGGAAGAGCTCTGCGGGAAGATGGAAGCCCTCATCCCGCTCGCTGACACCGATCCGGCAAAGGCGTCCGAAGAGATGCGCCAGCTGCAGGAGAAGTGGAAGCCCGTGGCGGCGGCGCCGCGCTCGCAGGGCGAGGCGCTCTGGACGCGCTTCAAGGCCGCGCAGTCGCAGGTCTACGAGAAGTGCAAGGACTACTTCTCGCAGCAGGCGGCCGAACGCCAGGACGCGCTGAAGAAGAAGGAAGAACTCTGTACCCGCGCCGAAGCCCTCTCAGACTCGACCGACTGGGTGAAGACGGCCGAGGCGATGAAGACGCTGCAGGCCGAATGGAAAGCCATCGGCCCGGTCACCCGCGGCCGCGAGAAGGCCATCTGGGAACGCTTCCGCAAGGCCTGCGACGCCTTCTTCACGCGGCGTCAGGCCGACATGAAGCAGCGCAAGCAGGACTGGGGCGAGAACCTCTCCAGGAAGGAAGCCCTCATCGCCGAGGCCGAACAGCTGGCGCAGTCGACGAGCTGGGAGCAGGCATCGGCGCGCCTCAAGGCGCTGCAGGTCGAGTGGAAGTCGGTCGGCCCGGTGAAGAAGAGCAAGTCGGATCAGGTGTGGGAACGGTTCCGCGCCGCCTGCGACCTGTTCTTCGAACGCTTCAAGAACCGCGACCAGGAACAGATCCAGACGAAGTTCGTGGACCGCGACACCGCGGTGGCCGAAATCGAGGCGCTCGTGCCCGAAGACGGCGCGGCGATGCCCGACGACCTCTACAACAAGGTGCAGGCGGCGCGCGCGCGCTGGCTGCAGGGGCCCGAACTGCCGCGCCACGTGCTGACGCCGCTCGCCGAACGTGTGAACGCGGCGCTGCTCTCGCTCGTGACCCGATGGCCCGACGCCTTCACCGGCGGCGAACTCGACCCGGCCGTCACGGCCAAGCGCATGGAGAAGTTGTGCGCGAAGGTCGAGGCGCTCGTGGCGAATGACGGCGGCGGCGCGAAGACCACCGCGAATCTGTCACCGGCCGAGCTGCTCGCGAAGCAGTGGCGCGAGGCGCTCGCCGCCAACACGATGGGCGCCGGCGCGGCCAAGCAGGCCGAAGAGGCGCGTCAGCGCGCGGCGGATCAGGAGCTGCGCGCCGCGCAGTCGGCGTGGCTGCGCCTCGGGCCGGTCGCGCCCGACGTGCGCAAGCCGCTGCAGGACCGCTTCGACAAGGCCGTGCGGCGCGTGCTCGACGGCCGCCGGCGTCCCGTCGCCCGCGCGTAATCCGGCGCCGGCACACGACAACTCGAGCGGCTGGTCCACAAGGATCAGCCGCTCGTCTTCTGTACGGCGCTGCTCTCCGCCGCCGGTTTCGGTGAACCGCGGTCGCGACGCGCGGCATCTTTCTCCGGCTCACCTTCGGTCCGGCATGCCGGGCCGACTCTGCTGCGGTGGATTGTTACTGCGTCGGCAAGGGGGACCGGCAGAGCTGCCGGTCCTCAGAGTTCGCCGTCGGAAGACGCCGCACCGCCACGGTTGCGGCGTGCCGAGCGCCGGTGACCGAACCCGCCGGGCTGGACAGCGGCCGCTGAGTGGCATGCCTGCCGGCCGGCGAGCGGGGGAGTGGGGCCTCTGCGGGCTGTTGCCCTCCCGTACACGACAACGGCGCCGGGGGCGCCGGCGCCGTCATGTCCGTCCCCGCTCCGTGGTCTACTCGGCGCTGGGATCTTCGAGGTACGTGTAGCCCTGCAGGCCTTCTTCGTAGAAGCGGAGCAGGCGGCCGGCCTGCTGGTCCTGCAGGTGGCCGGCGTGTACGGCGGCTTCGACGTCGCGGCGCAGTTTGCCGAGCAGCTCTTCCGGGTCGAACTGCACGTAGCGCAGCACTTCGTTGACCGTGTCGCCCTTGATCACGTGGTCCACGCGGGCCGGCTCGTTCTCGTCGCCGTTCTCGTTGAGGCTCACGTGCACGGCGTGGGTGTCGCCGAGCAGGTTGTGCAGGTCGCCCAGGATTTCCTGATACGCGCCCACCAGGAACACGCCCAGGTAGTAGGGCTCGCCGTTGTCGCGGTGCAGGCGCAGCGTCTTCTTGACGTCGCGGCGGTCGATGAACTGGTCGAGCTTGCCGTCGGAATCACACGTGATGTCGCCGATGACCGCGTGGTTCGTCGGCTTCTCGAGCAGCCGGTGGATCGGCAGCACCGGGAAGAGCTGCTTAATGGCCCAGCTGTCGGGAATCGACTGGAAGAGCGAGAAGTTGCAGAAGTAGGTGTCGGAGAGCATCTCCTCCAGGTTCTGCAGGTCTTCCGGCACGTCGGCCATCTGCGGCAGCAGCAGGCGAATCTTCTCGGAAATCGCGAAGTACAGGTTCTCGGCGTGGGCGCGCTGCTCGAGCGGCAGGTAGCCGCCCGCGAACAGGTTCATCGCCATGTCGAGGGCCTGCTGCGCGTCGTGATAACTCTCGACCGCGTTGCGGGCGTTGACGTTCTTGTAGGTCTCGATGAGGTCGATGAGCGGCTGCTCGAAGTCGTCCTTCGGCGTCGTCGGCACCTGCTCTTCGCCGAACCCGCTCGTGCCGAGCACGTTGAAGACGAGCAGCGAGTGGTAGGCGGTGATGGCGCGGCCGCTCTCGGAGATGATGGTCGGGTGCGCCACCTGCTCTTCGTCGCACACCTGCTGGATGTGGTACACGACGTCGTTCGCGTAC
>CADEFD010000244.1 GCA_902826515.1 uncultured Acidobacteriota bacterium | reverse complement strand
GCTGCTCGCCGTTGACCCGGCATTCGAGCCGCAGGTTGTTGGGATCGCCCACGAGGTCGCTCGTGACCAGGTGCGGCCCGAGCGGCGCGAAGCCGTCGAACGTCTTGCCGATCATGAACTGGCTCGTGAGGTACTGCATGTCGCGGGCGGAGAAGTCGTTGCCCGTGCAGTAACCGGCCACGTAGTTGAGGGCGTCGGCTTCGGAGACGTTCCGGCACTCGCGCCCGAACACCATCACGAGTTCCACCTCGTAGTCGAAGTTCTTCGCCGTGGCCGTGGGCAGGGCGATCGTGCCGCCATGGTGGTTGAGCGCGCTGTTGAACTTGTTGAAGAGCGTCGGGTTGCCGGGGATGGGCGTGTTGGTCTCGGCCGCGTGCCGCCGATAGTTGAACCCCATCATGATGATCTTCTCGGGGCGCGTGACGAGCGGCGCGTGCCGCACGGCGCCCTCCTGCAGGTAGAGACGGGCCGGGCCATCGGCCGCCGCGGCCACCACTGTGGCCAGCTGGCCGCCCAGGCCACGCTGCAGCAGATCGTCCGTATCCACCGGCGCCGGCAGCTTGTACATCGCGGCCGCCGCGGCCACATCAAGGATCCCCTTCGGGAGCTTCACCCCCAGGCGCGGTCCGTTTGGCGTCCGCAGGTTCAGCAGCGTCATGTTGCGCGGCATCTCGAACGCCGCCGGGCCGGTGGCCTGCGCGTCGAGTGCGCCCGTGGACGCGAAGGAGGCGGCGGTGGCCGAGGCGACGCCAGCGGCAGTGGTCTTCAGGAACGATCGGCGATCTGAATGCATGAGGTCTCCGGGACCCCTAGCCTAAACCTTTCACTGCGAGTCGCGCGAGTCCTCCCCGAGCGTCGCGGCGCGGCTGGGCGACCACGACGGCGGGTCACTTGCGGGGAACGACGATTCGGAATCGCGATCGATGGCTGCGTCCTCCATCGAGACGACCGCGCGGCCGCGGCGCAGCACCATCGCCAACCCCGCCATCGCCACGCTCACGCCGAGCAGCAACCGCCATTGACGAGTCATCGCGTCCTCCTCTGCGGCGCTCAAGCGCGCCTGCACCTGCAGTCTACCGGGCGATGTCGCGCGCGACCATTCGTGAAAGCCCTCGCTCACGCGTTCGTCACGACACTGCCGCCTGGCTGGACAGTCAGCGACGTGGCGCTCAACTTGCAGAGGCACCCGCATGGAAGGAGCAGACGCCATGACGCCTCACGGCGCCCAGCAACACCACGCCATGTACTGGAAGCTCGCGCTGGAACTGGCGATCGACTTCGTCGTCATGTACCTCGTCATGTACACGATGATCGACACCATCGGGCACCTCTACCTGAACATCAACAACGTCTACATGACCCTGATGATGGTCGCGCCCATGGCCGTGCTGATGCTGGTGTCGATGCGCGCGATGTTTCCGCGGCGCTCGACGAACATCGCGATCGCGGCGGGTGCGGCAGTGCTCTTCGTCGTCGGATTGGTGGGGATGCGCACGCAGGCGGCCGTGGGCGACCGGCAGTTCCTGCGGTCGATGATTCCGCATCACTCGGGGGCCATCCTGATGTGTGAGCAGGCCGCGCTCACGGACCCGGACATCGTCGCCCTGTGCCGGCAGATCGTCGAGTCGCAGCAGGCGGAGATCGCCACGATGGAGCGGTTGCTGGCGCGCTGACCGGCGCCGCAGTCAGGACAGGCATGGGCCGCCGGTGGGGCGGCTGATGCTCACAGGATGTCATGGACTGCCGACATTGGGGCGCGCACCGCCCATCGGCCCGGGAGTGCATGGAACACTCGAAGGAGGAGCGATGGCGAAGTATGGACGCACGGCCGCGAAGACCGTGAAATCGGCGATGCACCGCAAGAAGGCGGGCACGCTCAGGAGCGGCTCGGGGAAACGTGTGACGAGCCGCGCCCAGGCGATTGCCATCGGCCTGAACGAGGCGCGTGAGAAAGGGGGCAAGGTGCCCCGCGAGAAGAGCGCCGCGAAGAAGACGAAGAAGACGCGGACGACCCGATGACGGTCTCGAGGCCCCAGCGCATCTGCGTGCTCGGCGCGGCCGTCGTCGCGGTCGGTGCAGCGGGGCTGCAAGCCACCGGCGCCCTCGGCCTCACGCCCGACGAATTCGCGCGGTCCGGCTCCGGCACGGTGCGGGCGGCCTCGTATGCCTTTGCCATCTGGGGCCTCATCTATGCGTCGCTGCTCGTCTATGCGGCGTATCAGGTGGTGCCCGGCTGGGCGTCGGATACGCCCCTGCGCCGGTTCGGCTGGCCGTCCGCGATCGCCATGGTCGCGATCGGCGCGTGGCTCGTGGCCGCGGGGGCCGACTGGCGCTGGACCACGGTGGCACTCATCACGCTGGCGGCCGCGTCCCTCATCACGGTGCTCGACTCGCCGGTCGACCGCATCACCCGTCGCGACCACCTGCTGGTGGTCACGCCGCTGGCCCTGCTCGCGGGCTGGCTCACGATTGCGGCCGGGCTGAATGCGATCACGGTGCTGACCGCAGAAGGGTTCGTGCGCCCGGAAGCCGCGAGCTGGTGGGCGCTGGGCGGATTGACGGCGTCGGTCGCCGTCACCCTCGTCGTGTTCAGTCGCGGCCGCGTGCTCGCGTACCCGCTGCCGGTCATCTGGGGCCTGGTCGCGGTGTTCGTCGCCGAGCGCGGCGATCGCCCGGAGGTCGCGTGGTTCGCCATTCTCGGCGCTCTGCTAATCGGAATGGCGCTGATGAGACCCACGACCGGCCTGGTGCCGCGCGCCAGCGCGCCGTCGGCCTCCCGGCATGGAACGGATGCTGCTTCTGACACTCCGTGATGCAGCACTCATCTACGTACAGCCCGTCCCTCCGTGACCTCGACACTGCCGGCGCCCTCACGCTCGGCGGCCTCTCTCTGATATTCGCGGCCACGCGGCGACCCATGGTCGCCTCGGGTCTCGCTCTCACCTCCGGTGCGCTCCTGTACCGGCGGCTGAACGGCAACCGCCGCCAGGTCTCGGGCCGCGCCGAAACCCGGGCCGCGCTCGGCGGCCAGCGTGGCATCCACGTGCGCGAAGCCGTGCGCCTCGAAGTACCCATCGAAGAGGTGTATCGCTTCTGGCGGCAGCTCGAGCACCTGCCGCAGTTCATGTCGCACCTCGAAAGTGTCGTCGAGGAGCCGGACGGCTCGCGGTCGCGATGGGTCGCGAGAGGCCCGGCGGGCCTGCGCGTGGCGTGGGATGCCGAGATCGTCACCGAGCGGGAGAACCACACGCTGGCGTGGGCGTCGCTGCCCGGCTCGGACATCGTGACCGCCGGGTCCGTCACGTTCGCCCCGGTCCGCGGCGGACGGACCACGCAGGTCACGGTGCATCTGCAGTACGCGCCGCCGGCCGGACGGGCCGGCGACTGGATTGCGTGGGCCTTCGGCCGCGCGCCGGCGCAGACGGTGCGTGAGGACCTGCGGCGTCTCAAACAGTGGCTCGAAGCCGGGGAACTGGCGACGGCAGGCCTGGCCTCGACGGGAGGTGCGGCATGAAGGCCGTACGGTTCTACGGCACCGGCGACATCCGCGTCGAGCACGTGCCCGATCCGGAGATCCTCAACCCGCGCGACGCCATCATCAAGGTGACCTCCACGGCCATCTGCGGCTCGGACCTGCACATCTATGGCGGCTTCATCCCGACGATGCAGTCGGGCGACATCCTCGGCCACGAGTTCATGGGCGAAGTCGTGGACGTCGGGCGCGACGTGACGACCCTGGCGGTCGGCGACCGGGTGGTCGTGCCGTTCACGATCGCCTGCGGGCGCTGCTACTTCTGCCGCGAAGGCCTGTGGTCGCTCTGCGACAACTCGAATCCGAATGCCTGGATGGCCGAGAAGATCAGCGGCTACGCCGGGTCGGGCCTGTTCGGCTACTCGCACATGTACGGCGGCTACCCGGGCGGACAGGCGGAATACGTGCGCGTGCCGTTTGCGGACGTCGGTCCGATCAAGGTGCCGACCGGGCTTTCGGACGAGCAGGCCCTGTTCTTGTCGGACATCTTTCCCACGGGCTTCATGGCGGCGGAGCAGTGCCAGATCCGTCCCGACGACACCGTCGCCGTCTGGGGGTGCGGTCCGGTCGGCCAGTTCTCCATCCGCAGCGCCTTCATGCTGGGGGCCGCCCGGGTCATCGCCATCGATCGGGTGCCCGAACGGCTGGCGATGGCGGCCGCCGCCGGCGCCGAGACCCTCGACTACGAACAGGTGGACGTGCCCGACGCGCTGCGGACCATGACGGGCGGCCAGGGGCCTGACGCGTGTATCGACGCAGTGGGCCTCGAGGCACACGGCACGACCCTCGATGCCTGGTACGACAAGGCAAAGACGTCGGTGATGCTGGCCACGGACCGCTCCCATGCGCTGCGGCAGGCCATCGGCGCGTGCCGGAAGGGCGGCACCGTGTCAATTCCCGGCGTCTACGGCGGCTGGCTCGACAAGTTCCCGCTCGGCGCCGCGTTCGCCAAAGGGCTGACTCTGAAGATGGGACAAACCCATGTGCATCGCTACATGCCGCAGCTGATGACGCGGATCGCGCAGGGGGAGATCGACCCGTCGTTCGTCGTGACGCACCGCGTGACGCTCGACGACGCCCCGGCGATGTATGGCACGTTCCAGCACAAGCACGACGACTGCGTGAAAGTGGTGATGCGTCCGTGACGTGACACGTGACCCGGGGTGCCTGCGCACCCCGAGCCCGTTGTCCGCTGACGCCGCGGCGCGTCCCTCAGCGCCGCGCCGGCGGCTTGGGCGCCTCGCCGGCCGCGTCGTCGTCGGCGTCGGCGGCTTCTTCGTCGTCTTCGTCTTCCTCCTCGTCGTCGCCGTCCTCCTCGTCGTCCACGGTCGCCGCGGCGGCTTCGTTGAGTCCGCCTTCCGCCAGCGCGCTCAGCGACTGGTCGGCGGCTTTCTCTTCGTTGAGGGTTTCCTCGAGCAGCGTGGCCGCTTCGGTCAGGCCAAGCGCGTTGGCCCAGGCGATCAGGGTGCCGTAGGCGGCCATCTCGTAGTGTTCGGCACGCTGCCCGGCGGCGACCAGGCAGGCATCCATCGTGGCCTCGTCGAACTCTTCGGCCATGATCGCCTTGCCTTCCTCGATGATGCCGGCGATGCCGTCGCAGTGTTTGCCGCGCGCCTTCTGGCCGATCGCGGCGAACACCTCGTCGAGGCGGGTGACATGGGTTCTGGTCTCTTCGAGGTGCGACTCGAACGCCGTGCGCAGCTCGTCGGCCGAGGCTGCTTTCGCCAGCTTCGGCAGCGCCTTGAGCAGCTGCTTTTCGGCGTCGTAGGCGTCGCGCAGTTCATCGAGGAATGCGTCGTAGAGCGTCTTCGTGTCAGGCATGGTGAGGTCGTCTCCTGCGGGCTGTGGTGGGGCGTGCGGAACGGACGTCCGCCCTGCCACGACGGTGCAAGCATGGTGCCGCGGCGTAGGCGCGACGCCGCCGGAGTGCGCATCCCGCCGCGTGAATACCGCCGCACGATCTGTGTAGCCGCGTCGTGAATCTGTGTATTCGACTGCACGCTGCGCTGCCGTCTTTACGGCCAATCGCTGGCAGCGCGCTTGCACCTCGTTCACCACAAGACGCGGCAGAGCATCGCGTCGGACAGGGAGGCAGCATGGCCGAGCACGATCGCGCGAACCCGCAGGGACGACGTTCCTGGCCGGAGGATGACTTCATGCCACATCCCGTGCGGCCGGATGAGTTTCCCGGCCGGCAGGACCACCACCCCCGTGACTACAGGAGCGGCTACACCGGCGGTTACAGCGGCGGCTACAGCGGCGGCGCCAGCAGCTACAACAGCGGCGTCGACGGTTGGCGCGCCGGCGCCGGCTTCCCGCCGCCGCGCGAGAGTTATGCGGGCCGCGGCCCCCGCGGCTACAAGCGTTCCGACGCGCGCGTACAGGACGACGTGTCGGACCAGCTCGAACAGGACCACCTCGTCGATGCCAGCGATATCGACGTCACCGTACACGAGGGCCTCGTGACACTCGCCGGCACGGTGGCCAGCCGGGAACAGAAGCGACGCGCCGAGGACTGCGCCGCGGACGTTCGAGGTGTACAGGACGTCAGCAACCAGCTGCGCCTCAGGCGTCCCGACCAGGCGCCGGCATCAGAGGTGTCGTCGAGTCTGCTCGGGCTGGGCGGCCAGCCGCCAAAGGACGGGCCTGCACGCTCCTAATGGAGGAACGTATGGACCTTGGCAGCGTGCGGTCGTTCGAAGCAAGTTGTGTCGTGCCGGAGGATCCCGGCGAAGTGGTCCGCGGCGCCCGTCCGCTCACGGCGGAGGATGCCGCACAATTGCGCGAACAGATGATCGTGCGGCTGGTCGCGCAGGCTAAACGGCCGCACCTCCCGCTCTATGCGGCCG
>CADEFD010000243.1 GCA_902826515.1 uncultured Acidobacteriota bacterium | reverse complement strand
GTGGCCATCAAGGTGATGGACCTGCGGCTCTCGGACCCGGCGCTCGTGGCGCAGTTCCGGGCGGAGCGGCAGATCCTGGCGGCGCTCGAACACCCGTCGCTCACCCGTCTGCTCGATGGCGGCGTCACGCCGCTCGGCGAGCCGTACCTGGTGATGGAGTACGTCGAGGGGCAGCCGATCGATCGCTACTGCGACGCGCACCGGCTGGACGTGCCGGCGCGGCTGCGGCTCTTCGCGGACGTGTGTGACGGCGTGGCGTTCGCCCATCGCACGCTCGTGCTGCATCGCGACCTCAAGCCCTCGAACATCCTGGTCACGTCCGAGGGGCGCGTGAAGGTGGTGGACTTCGGCACGGCGACGCTGCTGCAGCCGGACCGGCTGGCCACGATGTCGGCGGCGCCGCTCACGCCGGCGTATGCGAGCCCCGAGCAGCTCACGGGTGGCCCGGTGGGGACGGCGAGCGATCAGTACAGCCTGGGCCTCGTGCTGTTCGAACTGCTCACCGGCGCCTCCGCGTTCGGCGAGCGCACGTCGCTGATGGCCGCCGTCGAGCGGGCGCTGGCGGCGACGACCACCACGGCCCCGCAGGCGGTCGTGACCGACGCGGCGGCGGCCGCGCGGCAGACGTCGCTCGCGAAGCTGCGCCGTACGCTCTCGGGCGATCTGGCGACGATTCTCGCCAAGGCCCTCGCGCACGCCCCGGCCGCGCGCTACGCCAGCGTGCAGCATCTGACGGACGATCTGGCGCGCTGGCAGCGCGGCGAGCCCATCGTGGCTCGTCCCGACAGTGTCGGCTACCGGCTCCGGAAACTCGTGGCCCGCCGCCGGTTCGAGACCGCTGCCGTCGTCGTGGCGGTGCTGGCGCTCGCCGGCGGTCTGGTGGCCGCGCTCGTGCAGGCGCGACGCGCCGACGCACAGAGCCGCCGCGCCTCGGAAGTGGTCCGGTTCCTGACGACGATGCTGGGGTCGGCGGAACCCGGCGCGCTCGGCAAGGACGCGACCGTGGGGGAGGTGCTCGGCCGCGCCTCGACCAACGCCGACGCGCTGGATCCGTCCCCGGGGCTGGCTGCCGAGGTGCGCGGGATCATCGGCCGCACGTTCATCGCGCTCGGCGACTACGAGGCGGCCGAGGCCCAGTTGCGGCGCGCGCTCGCCGCCGAACGGCAGACGTCGCCCGAGGGCAGCGTCGACACCGCGCGGCTGCTGAGCGGCATCGCGGAAGCGCAGGAGCTGAACGGTCAGGTCGACGAGGCGCAGCGCACGCTCGATGAGGCCGACGCGATGTGGCGGCGGCATCCGGAACCCGACCCGGGCTGGCGCATCGAGGCCCTCGATCAACGCGGACGCGTGCGCTCGCGCGAGGGCGAGTTCGACGCTGCGGTACCCGTGTTCGAGCGGGCGCGCGCGCTGGCAGCGGCGCCGGGGATTGCGCCCGAGGTGCGCGCGGCAGTGGCGGCGAATCTCGGGTTCGCATTGACGAATCTCGGCCGTCACCAGGAATCCGTAGCGCTCTATGCCGAGTCCGTGGAGCAGACGCGCCTGGCCATGGGTGCGGATGCCGCGATGGTCGCCGATCGGCTGTCGCCGTACGCGAGCGCGTTGTGGTACGCCGGGGAGCGGGAGCGCGCGCTCGGTGTCTACGAGGAGGCGCTGGCCATCCGCCGCAAACGGCACGGGCCGGAGCATCCCGACTACGCGTTCACCCTCGCCAACTACGCCGACTCGCTCGTCTGGCTCGAACAGTACGCCAAAGCCGAGCCGATGGCGCGCGAGGTGCTCGCGTTGCGCGGCCGGACGCTCGCCGACACACATCCGATGGTGCCCTTCGCGATGGCGCTGCTCGGCCGGGCGCTCGGCCCGCTCGGCCGGCTCGACGAGGGGGAGCGGTGGCTGCGTGAGAGCCTCGCCCTGCGACGGAAGCTGCTGCCCGCCGGTCACTGGGCCCTGGCCTCCAGCCGCAGTGCCCTCGGTGCACATCTGGTGCTGGCGAAGCGCTTCGCCGAGGCCGAGCCGATGCTGCTCGACTCCGAGCGTGTGCTGACGGCGGCCCTGGGGGACGCCTCGCCGGTCGTCGCCGACGCCCGCCAGCGTCTCGTGGACCTGTATGAGGCGACCAATCGCCCCGCCGACGCCGCCCGCTGGCGTGAATGATGGTGAATGATGGGGTCTGACCCCATTCAGGGTGGGGCCAGACTTTCTCAGTTCTGCGGGTTGCGGAGCGCCTGCGGCGGATCCCACGTGCCTGTGAGGCGTGAGACGAGCGGCAGCAGCACGAGTCCCGCGGTCGCGGCCACCGTGCGGAACGGGAAGGCGTCCGGATAGGGCAGCAGCGCCGGGACGCCGAGCAGGGGCTCGCCGCCGCCGATACGCAGCACGGCAGACACGGCGAAGGCCACGATCGACCCGGTGCGATTCGCCTTCGTGTCGAAGAGCGCCGCGACGAGCTGCGGGAAGAGCAGCACGAAGACGAGATCGCTCGTGAAGAACCAGAGCGCCTGCACGCTCTGGACCTCCAGCGCGAGCACCGCGGCGAGCGCGCCGAAGAGCAGAATCGAGGCGCGGATGGCGCGCCGCATGCCCGCCACCGTGAGGTCCGGCCACACGAGGCGCTTCAGGCAGTTCCAGCTCAACATCGATCCGGCCGAGAGGATCGAGGAGCTGAAGCTCGAGGTCACGGCGCCGATGATGGCCGCCAGGCCCAGCAGGCCGATGGCCGGCGGCACCGCGTGCGCGAAGAGCAGCGGCATCGCATCCGCGGGCGAGCCCGCGAGCCGGGCACTGAGCGCTTCCGGCCACGGAAACGCGAACGCGCCGATGCCCATGAGCAGCGGCGGCACGGTGAGCGCGATGGTGAGCACGCCGGCCAGCACCGACTGCCGCGCCGCGTCGCGCGGTGTGCGGCACGACAGCACACGCTGGAAGTAGGCGTTCCACGGAATGCCGCCGAGCACGAGCATGAGCGACGTATCCCACCACGTGAAGGCCGCGCCGCCGCTCCAGAGCGCCGAGCCGCCGACGAGCGGCGGGAACACCGCCGCGCCCTCCGGCCGCGCCGCCACGTAACCGGCCCAGGCCGCCGTGAGTCCGCCGGCCGCGCCGAGCACGTAGGGCAGGGCCGCGGCAAGACCAAGCGCCACGAGCCCGAGCTGCACGATGTCGGTATACGCCACGGACCACATGCCGCCGAGCACGGTATAGGCCGTCGTGACCACCGCGGACGCCAGGATCGCGGTCGTGATCGGCATGTCGAGCAGCACGCCGAAGGTCGCGCCGATCGCGACGAGCAGCTCCGCGCTCCAGAAGAGTTCGCCGGCGAGCGCCGGCAGGAAGAGCACGGCGGCCCAGCGCGCGCCGAACCGTGCTTCGAGCGGATCGATGAGCGTCGTGAAGCCGTGCCGCCGCATGACGCCGGCGAAGAACAGGCCGCCCAGGATGAGGCTCAGGCCGAAGCAGAGCCCGCCCTGGATGCCGAGCTGCAGCGACGACTTGTAGACGCCCTCGGTCGTGCCGAGCAGATAGCCGCCGTCCACCCACGTGGCGGTCATGGTGAGCGCCGCGATCCAGAGCGGCATGGTGCGGCCGGCCACGATGAGATCGGCGGCCGAGCCCTCGCGCACCTTGCGCGAGGCGCGCCAGCCCACGAACAGGAACGCGCCGTACATCGCGATGACGGCAAGGACGGCTGGGCGCATGTGGCGTGAGATTGTATGCTCTCGACGGGCCGTGCACGCGAGCGGCCGGGAGGCGGCACGGATGCAGCGAGCAGCGATGGTGACGGCGGGTCTGATGGCGGCCTGCGCGGCGGTCGTGGGCCTCGAGGCGCGTCAGCCGGCCACGACGGTGACGGCACCCGTGCAGCATGTGGTGCTCGTGACGGTGGATGGCGCGCGCTGGCAGGACATCTTCGGCGGCATCGATCTCGACATCCTCAAAGCCACGAGCGGCGAGACGCCGGTCGAGCAGACCGATACCTACAAGCGCTTCTGGGCGGCGACACCGGCCGAGCGGCGCGCGAAAGTGATGCCGTTCCTGTGGAACCGCCTGGTGGCGCAGCAGGGATTCATCGCCGGCAATCGCACAGTCGGCAGCCGCATGCGGGTCGCCAACACGCTCAAGTTTTCGTATCCCGGCTACAGCGAGCTCCTGACCGGCGCGCCGCACGACGACGTCATCACGAGCAACGACAACACGCGCTACCCGTTCCTCACCGTGCTCGAGTGGCTGCGCGCGGATCTCAAGCTGCCGCGCGAGGGCATCGCCGCCTTCGGGTCGTGGGAGACGTTCAACTACATCGCGGAACGCGAGGAAGGCGCCATCACGATCAACGCGGGGTATGAAGACTTCACACATCCCGACCCGGAGATGAAGACGCTGAGCGCGCTGCAGCACCTCACGCCCAACGGCTTTCACGGCGCCCGCCACGACATCTACACCTTTCGCTTCGGGCTCGCGCATCTGCAGACGGCGCGTCCGCGCGTGCTGTATCTGGCCTTCGACGAAACCGACGACTGGGCGCACCTGAAGCGCTACGACCTCGTGCTCGACACGCTGCACCGCACCGACCGGCAGCTCGAGCAGTTGTGGACGTGGCTGCAGTCGGATCCCGAATACCGGGGCACCACCACGCTCATCCTCACGGTGGATCACGGCCGCGGCCGCAGGCCGGTCGACTGGACGGACCACGGCGCGAAGATCGACGGCGCGGAGGAGACCTGGATCGGCTGCTTCGGCCCCGCGGTGACCGCGCGCGGCGAGTCGCGCGAGCCGGAGGTCCTCTATCAGCGGCAGGTGGCCGGCACCATCGCGGCGCTCGTCGGCCGCAACTTCCGGTCGGCGGTGCCCGGCGCCGCCCTGCCGATCGCCGCCTGCACCGGCACGCGCTGACTGCCCTCCGCGCGCGCAGCTCCTGTTGTCCGGCCATGCCCGGACGCCGTGTTAGTGTGAGACCCGTATGCACACCGGCTCCTACGTCAACGGCACCTGGTACCACCCCGCCTCGCGCGAGATCGCGCGCAACATCAATCCGGCCGACACCGCCGATGTCATCGCCGAGTTCCCGCTCGCGACCGCGGCCGACGTGCAGCGCGCCATCGACGCCGCCAGGGCCGCGTGGACCGGCTGGCGCAAGACGCCCGGGCCTGAGCGCGGCCGCGTGCTCTGGCGGGCTGCCGAGATCGCCCGCCGCCGTGCCGACGAAATCGCCGCCACGCTCACGCGCGAGGAAGGCAAGATCCTGCGCGAGGCGAAGGGCGAAGTCACGAAGGGCATCTCGCTGCTGGAGTATTACGCCGGCGAAGGTTTCCGCATGCACGGCCGCACGTTGCCGTCGGAAGCGCGCGACTGCTTCGCCTACACGCTGCGCCAGCCGCTCGGCATCGTGGGGCTCATCGCGCCGTGGAACTTCCCGTGGGCGATTCCGGTGTGGAAGTCGGCGCCGGCGCTGGTCGCCGGCAACTGCGTGGTGTTCAAGCCGTCGGAGCTCGTGCCGGCCACCGCCGCCCTCCTGACCGAAGTCTACGAAGAGGCCGGCCTGCCGCCGGGGGTCTTCAACATGGTCGTGGGCAGCGGCCCGGAAGTGGGCGAAGCGATGGTGCACGCGCCCGAGCTGCGCGCCATCTCGTTCACCGGCTCGAACCGCGTCGGCGGCGAGCTCTACGTGAAGGCCGCGAAGCGCGGCGCCAAGGTCACGTGCGAGATGGGCGGCAAGAACGCCGTCATCGTCATGCCCGACGCCGACCTCGACAAGGCCGCGGCGGCGATCCACGGCGGCGCGTTCGGCTCGACCGGGCAGCGCTGCACGGCCACCTCGCGCGTCATCGCGCATCCCGACATCAAGCAGGCGCTCATCGACCGGCTGGTTGCCTCGGCGGAGAAGATCAAGGTGGGCCCGGGGCTCGACACGTCCGTGGACATGGGCCCGTCGATCGCTGACAAGCAGTGGCAGACGGTCATGGGCTACATCGAGGCCGGCCGGAAGGAAGGGGCGCGGCTGCTCACGGGCGGCCATCGTCCCGACCATCTCTCGCAGGGCTGGTTCATTGCGCCGACGATCTTCGACGACGTCACGCCCGGCATGAAGATCTTCCAGGAAGAGATCTTCGGGCCGGTGCTTTCGGTGGCCACCGCCACGAGTCTCGAAGACGCCCTCGCCAAGGCCAACGGGGTCGAGTACGGCCTCACCACCTCGATCTTCACGCGCGACATCAACACCGTGATGCGCTTCATCGAAGACGTGGAAGTGGGCATGGTGCACGTCAACGAGCCCACCGTGGGCGGCGAGGCGCAATTGCCGTTCGGCGGCACCAAGTCGACCGGCGTCGGCGAACGCGAGATGGCGGAAGAGGGGCTGAACTTCTTCACCGAGATCAAGACGGTGTTCGTGAACTACGGCGGCGCCGCCGGCCCGTCGCTGACGCG
>CADEFD010000242.1 GCA_902826515.1 uncultured Acidobacteriota bacterium | reverse complement strand
CTTGCAGCTCGCGTCTGGCGGCGAGGCGGCGAAAGCGCTGGAAGAAGACTATGTCCGCATGGTCGAGGACGGGCTGCATCTGGAGGATGCCGAGCCGTTCGAGGGTCTCATGGCGCGCTGCGCCGATATCGCCGAGCGGGCTAATCTAATGCGGAGCGGGATAGAGAAACGGGGAGGAGAGGCGTGTGCGTATATCGCGGGTGAAGATTAGCAACTTCGCCAATTTCTCGGCGATCGACGTCGAGACCGGCGAGAACATCGTCATTGTCGGCGAGAACAAGGTCGGCAAAAGCAACTTCGTCCGGGCGCTGCAGCTAATCCTCGACCCCGGCCTTTCCGAACGCGACCGCCAGCTTGGGCTCGAGCAGTTCTGGGACGGGCTGGGCGAAGACAAGCTGGGCGAGACCATCGAGGTCGCGGTCGAACTGACCGACTTCACGGACGACCCGCGGCTGATGGCGCATCTCAATGATTGCGTGGTCGATCCTGGTCCGCCGATGGTCGCGAGGCTCACATACCGCTTTCAGCCGAAGGTCAATCTCGGCCGCGATCCCGAGAGCCTTGCAGACTATGAGTACATCATCTTCGGCGGTGACGATCCCGAGATGTCGATCGGCGCCTCGGTGCGGCGAATGCTGCCGCTCGACGTGCAGGTTGCGCTGCGCGATGCCGACAAGGACTTGTCGAACTGGCGCAACTCGCCGCTGAGGCCTTTGATCGAGGAACTTGCAACGTCCCTCAACGAGGACGCACGCGAAGAGATTCAGGAGCAAGTTAACGAGGCGCAGGCCGAGCTGGTTGGTCACGCCGAGGTGGTGGCGACGGCTGAGCGGATAAGCGCGCGGCTGATCGCCATTGCGGGCGAGCAGCATGCCGTCCCGTTGACGCTCGGTCTCGCGCCGACGCGGGTCGATGCGCTGCTGCGTAGTCTCCGCCTGCTGATCGACAGTGGCGCGCGCGGTATCCCCGACGCCAGCCTTGGCACCGCCAATCTGATCTTCTTGGCGCTCAAGAGCCTTGAGCTTGATCGTCTCGTGGAGGACGGCGAGCGCGATCACACCTTTTTCGTCGTCGAAGAGCCGGAGGCACATCTCCACCCACATGTCCAGCGCCTCGTCTATCGCTATTTCCTGGGCGGTGGCGGAGACGACGAGGAGACGCCGCCGCTCACGACGATCCTGACGACGCACTCGCCGCATATCGCCAGCGTCACGCCGATCCGCTCGATCGTGCTGCTGCGGCATGACGCGGAGGCGGATGCGACGATCGCGATTTCGACCGCCGCAGCGCCGCTCGACGAGCGCGACGAGGCAGATCTTCAGCGCTACATCGATGTGAGTCGCGGCGAGATATTCTTTGCCCGGGGCGTCATCCTGGTCGAGGGCGATGCGGAGCGATTTCTGGTGCCGGCCTTTGCCGAGGCGCTGGACATTCCGCTCGACATGCTGGGCATTACCGTGTGCTCGGTCGGCGGCACGAATTTCACGCCCTACGTCAAGCTGCTGGGCCCGGAGGGCCTCAACATCCCGCACGTTATTCTGACGGACCGGGACCCGAATGGGGAACACCCGCCGTTCGTCCGCCGCCGCTTGATCAAGGTACTGGAGTTACTCGAAGACGAGGTGGACTACGGGCCACTGGACGCCGACGCAGTGATCGCCCGTGCCACGCCGTTCGGCTATTTCGTGAACGGCAATACGCTCGAGCCGGAGCTCTTCACTGGCGGGCTAGCCGAGGCGATGCAGGACGTCATTGACCAGGAGCTGGCGATCAACCAGGCCACGCGCAACCGCGTTCAGGGTTGGGTCGACGATCCCGACACGCTTGATGAGGAGCGCCTGCTCGCGCTGATCGAGCGAATTGGCAAAGGGCGTTTCGCGCAGGCGCTCGCGCCGCATGCCAGCGACGACAATTGCCCGGACTATATCCGGCGAGCGCTGGAGCATATCCGCCATGCCGTTGCGTAGCGTCAGCAATGCCTATCTCGCGCAGGCGGCCGACCTGGCCGGCAATCCAGGTCAGCAAGCAGCCTATGACTCCACGGGCAACTGCGTGGTGTTGGCGGGACCGGGCAGCGGCAAGACCAAAACGCTGGTGCTCAAGCTTGCGCGGATCATGGCGGAGGACGTGCGTGCGCCGCGCGGCGCGGCCTGCATCACCTATAGCCAGGAGTGCGCGCGCGAACTGACGCGGCGCCTGGAGCGGCTCGGTCTGCGCGAGGCATCTAACCTCTTCATCGGAACGGTGCATGGCTTCTGCCTGCGACACCTGCTCATGCCCTATGGGCGGCTTGCGAATCTGCCGGCGCCATTCCCGCTTTCGGTTGCCACGCAGCGGCAAAGCGACCAGGCGATGCGGCGGGTTGGGGACCGGCTGTTCGGAGTCGGCCATCCCAACAAGCCGATGGACCTCGGGCGGCATCGGCGATCGGTTTTGGACCGGACATCAATCATCTGGAACGACCAAGCGGAGCTAGCCGCATGGGCGGAAGAGTACGAGGCGGAACTGCGGCGGCTGGGTCTCATCGACTTCGACGACTTGGTGATCTTCGGACAGCGGCTGGTCTCGGAGCATGACTGGGTGCTGCCGCTGCTCCAGGCGAAATTGCCGGTGCTCGCGGTCGACGAGTATCAGGACCTCGGCGTGGCGCTGCATCGCATCGTCACGCGGGTGGCGTTCGATGGCGGTGTCCGGCTCTTTGCGGTCGGGGATCCGGATCAATCGATTTACGGATTTACCGGTGCGGACGGAGCTCTGCTTCAGGAGCTGGGCGTGCGCGACGATGTCGAGCGCGTCCAACTCCAACTCAACTACCGCTCAGCGTCGCGCATCGTCAAGGCATCGGAATTGGCATTGGGCGAGGCGCGCGGCTACGAGTCGAACGACCCTGAGCGGCAGGCGGTCATCGAATTCGTGCAGTGCGACGACGGGCTTGAGGGCCAGGCGGCGCATGCGGTCGCCGAGATCATTCCTGAGGCGCTCGCGGCCAAGCCGGGCCGCGCGCTTGGCGATATCGCCATTCTCTATCGAGACTATCGGGCCGGCGACGTGGTGGCGGAAGCCGTGGCGGCGGCCGGCCTCGACTTCGTCCGTGTCGACACCGCGGCGCCTTATCGCAAAGTCGCACTCACCAGCTGGATCGAGGATTGCGCGGCATGGTGCGCGGGCGGCTGGCGCGAGGCCCGGCCGCAACTGCGCGGCCTGCTAGATCGCTGGCTCGGATTTCATCGCACACGGATTCCCGACGCGCAGGCGCGAGAAGAAGCGCAGCGCCTGACGGAGCTTCTCTGGTCGCTTCGGGTCGAAGAGGGGCGCGCCCGGGAATTTGTGGCCGGCGTGAGAGCCGGAATGCTCGATGCGTTGATGGCGGCTGAACCGAGTCTCGCCGACCAGCGCGAGCAGGTTGATCGCATGTCCGCCGCGCTCGCTATCGGGCGCGCGCTCGCAGATCTTGACCTGGCGAGCCTTGGGGGGCGCGATGGCTCGCCGCTGCATCTGAACCTGTTGACGCTGCACTCTGCGAAGGGGTGCGAATATGATGTCGTGATCATGGTCGGCCTCGATCTCGGGAGCCTGCCCTGGCGCAATGAGCAGCCAGCGGTCCGCCGCGAGAGCCGGCGATTGTTCTATGTCGGCCTCACGCGTGCCCGCGACGAGATCCATATGCTCTATTCCGGTTATGTGGACACGGCCCGGGGGCGGATGAACTGGGGGCGCTCTCCGTTCCTGGATGAACTTGAAGCCCGAATGGAGGAGGCCGAGGGCGAATGACCATGCTGTCATTTCGCGAGGCCCAGACCGTCGAAGACCTAGCCGACCTGCTCTACGATGTCCTGCCCGGAAGCGGAAACAGCAGGACCGCCTTTCCGCTCGCGGCCGCGCAGGCTGGCGTTGGCGACCTATGGGTCCCAGGCAGCAAGCGACCTGCAATCGTCCAGCTTCTGACCGCGACGCTCGAACAAGGCCGCTCAAGTTTTGCCGAGCTGATCGTGGCGATCGTCCGCCAGGCGATGACCTACCGGCGCGGCAAGGGTAACCCTCTGACTCGCGCAGAGATCGATCGACTGAACAGCCTACTTCCTGGTGTGGAGTTCAGGATTCCAGAGTTGCTGGATCCAGGTTTTCTGAGCAGTTTCAGACGTGGGAATGCAGAGGAGGCTGCGCCGCAATCGACAGCGGCGTTGAGTGCGGCTAAGGCGCAAGAACTCGCCGCGCTGCTCATCGAGATCACCAAGCTGAATCCGCAGGCGCGGGGCCTGCGTTTCGAGGGCTTTCTCAACGAGTTGTTCGCCGGATTTGGGCTTGCGCCGCGCGGCGCCTTCCGGCTTGTGGGGGAGCAGATCGACGGTAGTTTCAGGCTGAACGGCCAGACCTATCTGGTAGAGGCAAAATGGCATGGTCCGCAGATCGGCTTCGCCGACCTCATGACCTTTTCAGGTAAGGTCAGTGGAAAGGCATCGTGGTCGCGCGGGCTGTTCGTGAGCAGTTCCGGGTTCACCGCTGACGGCCTCGAGGCATTCTCGCGCGGGCGGCAGACCAACCTGATCTGCGCTGATGGACTCGACCTCTATGAAGTGCTCTCGCGCCAGGCTTCCCTAATCCAGGTTCTCGAAGCGAAGGAGCGCCGGGCGGCCGAGACGAACCTGGCGTTTGTCGCCGTGCGTGACCTCAATCTTGGCGGAAACTGAAGCGCACCTCTTGGGCCCAAGGCGATGGTGCAACGACCTGTTGCACAAATTCGCCGTCGGACCGGATCGGCGGGTCAGAGGTATAGCGTCGCGGCATCGATACCGACCTCGAGCCGCTCGGTCGTGCAAACCGTGCACCGAAATCGCGCGAAGCCCCCGGCCAAGAAGCCGCAGCGCAGAAACTGCGAAACTCGTCTTCCACGAACCGGGGACGCCCCTGGCCGTCGCGCATTCGCGCGGCCTCGGCGAGGAAACTCTCGACGTGCTCCCCGACCACGGCGTACAAGGCGGAGGCACTCGGATCGCGTGGTGCGTACTCGACGGCGGGCACGCGGGCATCGGTGCCGACGACATGCCATCGCTTCGGCGGCCAGAATTGTGTCGGCGCGCCGATCGCGCGACGCCATGTGCCGGACGCTGCGTACGTAGGAACTCGCGCCCGTGGCAGGAATTGCGGGCGAGCGCAACGCAACTATGTCAGCGGCAGGCAGGTCAGACCAAACACCTGGTGAGATTCGACGTGGGGTGGGTCTCTCGTCTCAAGCTGCGAGTGACGGCGCAGTGACTACCTTGACCGCCGCCGGCAAGTCTGCTGCCCTGACGCCCTACCGCGCCTCTGCAAGGACGCCGACTTCGAGTCGAGGCTCTCGGGACCAGGGAGCGTGACGATCCCCGGCGAAGCCCTCCCGGAGCACGCGGGTGGCCCCGGCGTGGGCGCCGGTTCCAACCGCGAATTCCCTTCGACCCTGGCCGTGGCACAGTCCTCACAATCTACGGTCCTCAGCCCACGAAGCTCGTCGACGCGCATCCGCAGCGGCCGCCCGCAGCAGCCGCAGTTGACGTTGAAGAAGTCGTCGCAAGGCATTGTCGCCATGACCTACGCGGGCCAGTGTGGCCGCGGGAGCTTCGGCCACGGCGCAGTCCGAGCTTGACCGCAGCGGCGGCGAGTCATCGGCGTGCCACCCGTGGCGTGCGGAGAGCGTTCAGGCGAGGCTTTGCAGGGCGAAGTGCTCGCCTCAGCCGCTTGAGGTCAGCCTCAAGGGACGGCAGGGTAGTCCCAAGGTGGTTCGCGATCGCGGCGTCCGAAAACCCCGCGATGTGCCACACACAGATCAGACGCTGGCGCTCGGTGAGCCGCCCGGACCGTGAGGGTGTCTTCGTGGGGCGGGGTTGACCTTGCGGCTCGACACGTCGCTTCGATGGGGCCACGCTCGATTAGGCGCAAGCACCGTGCCGACGAGCGACGCGTCGTTCGCGAGGAGATCTAGCAGTTCGAGACGCGGATCCCGATCCCGCCGGGTAGGTGCTACCCGCAGAGGTCGAGGAGCCAACGGGTGCAAGCTACCCAGCGGGTATCAACTACCCGTCGGATCGTCGCTTCCCTGGAGAGCCCGAAACGCTCGGTAACACTCCGAGCAGTTCGCCAAGTGCACGTACCCAGGGTCTTCGATGGGCAGCGTCCGACGGGCGAGTGCTAGCAGCGTGGCCGGGGAGAGGCAGCCGTCTCGCGTTGGGTTGGGATTCGCTCGGCCGAGCACCTCATCAATTGCGTCTGAGATTCGACGGTCATCCAGTTTTGACTTCCGTGGTCCGTCGGCCATCAATGGTCCCCGTCGCCTGTGATCGAGATCGCTGCCGCTTTGGTGGAACGAGCTGACGTGTGGTCCGAGGCAGCTGGCTGATGCTGACATCGCTGCGAATCTTCTGTTTGGCTCGCGAGAAGAGTGTATC
>CADEFD010000241.1:3529-6436 GCA_902826515.1 uncultured Acidobacteriota bacterium | reverse complement strand
AGCGACGGCAAGTACTGGCTGAACGGCCAGGAGGTCGCCGACCTGCCGATGTCGCAGCGGGCGCGGGTGCGGAACCGCGAGATCGGCTTCATCTTCCAGAGCTTCAATCTCATCGGCGATCTCACCGTGTTCGAGAACGTCGAGCTGCCGCTCATCTACCGCGGCATGAAGGCCAACGAACGCCGCGAGCGCGTCAACGCCGCGCTCGAACGTGTGGGCATGGCGCACCGCGCCAAACACCTGCCCTCACAGCTCTCGGGCGGTCAGCAGCAGCGTGTCGCCGTGGCCCGCGCCGTCGGCGGCCAGCCCTCGATCCTGCTGGCCGACGAACCGACCGGCAACCTCGACTCGAAGAACGGCGAGGCGGTCATGGACCTGCTGCGCGAGCTGCACCGCGGCGGCGCGACCATCTGCATGGTCACGCACGATCCACGTTACGCGGCCCACGCCGATCGCTCGATCCACCTCTTCGACGGCCGCGTCGTCGAGGACAACGTCGCGACGCTCGCCTGATCGCGTCGTCATCGTGATCCGCCTCGTCAACATCGAGAAGTCGTACCGGCACGGCGTCAGCCAGACGTTCGTGCTGCGGCGCGTCACCGCCGACATCGCCCAGGGCGACTTCGTGTCGATCATGGGCCCGTCGGGCGCCGGCAAGAGCACGCTGCTCCACATCCTCGGGATGCACGACACGGCCTGGCAGGGCGAGTACTGGCTGCACGATCAGCCGGTGCACGCCCTGTCGCAGAAAGACCGGCTGAAGCTCCAGAAGCAGCACATCGGCTTCGTCTTCCAGAGTTATCACCTGCTCGACAACCTGACGGTCTACGAGAACATCGACCTGCCGCTCTCCTACCGCGACGTCAAGCGTACCGACCGCCAGGGCATGGTGGCCGACATCCTCGACCGCTTCAACATCGTCGGCAAGAAGGACCTCTACCCCAACCAGCTCTCGGGCGGCCAGCAGCAGCTCGTGGCCATCGCCCGCGCCGTCGTCGCCAATCCCTCGATCATCCTCGCCGACGAGCCGACCGGGAACCTCCATTCCGACCAGGGCCGTGCCATCATGGAGCTCTTCGCGACGCTGAACGCGCAGGGCACGACGATCGTGCAGGTCACCCATTCGGAGGCGAATGCCGCCTTCGGGCGGCGGATCATTCAGCTCAAGGACGGATGGGTCGTCGATGCAGTCTGAGGTCCCCTCGCGCATCCTGATCGGCGACGATCAGGGGGACGTGCTCGAAGCGCTGCGTCTGCTGCTCAAGCCCGAAGGCTACGTCATCGACACGGCCTCGTCGCCGCAGCAGGTGATGCGCGCGCTCGAACTCAAGGACTACGACGTCGTCCTCATCGACCTCAACTACTCGCGCGACACGACCTCGGGCGAGGAGGGCCTCGACCTCCTCAAACGGATCCGCCTGGCCGACGAGTCGCTGCCGGTCGTGGTGATGACGGCGTGGGGGTCGGTGGACGTCGCGGTGGACGCGATGCGCCACGGCGCCCGCGACTTCATCCAGAAGCCGTGGGACAACGAGCGGCTGCTCGCCATCGTGCGCACGCAGACCGCGCTCGGCCGCGCCATCCGCCTCGGCCGCCGGCTCGAACTCGCGAACCAGGCGCTGATGGCCGACGGCCGGTCGCCGCTGCTCGCCGAATCGCCGGCCATGCGCCCGGTGCTCGACGTCATCGCCCGCGTCGGGCCGTCGGACGCCAACGTGCTCGTGAGCGGCGAGAACGGCACCGGCAAGAGCCTGGTGGCGCAGGCGCTGCACGCCGTGTCGCCGCGCGCCACGCGGCCGATGGTCACCGTGAATGCCGGCGGCATGGCCGAGGGCGTCTTTGAAAGCGAACTCTTCGGCCACGTGCGCGGCGCGTTCACCGATGCCAAGGCCGATCGCGTCGGCCGCTTCGAACTGGCCGACGGCAGCACGCTCTTCCTCGACGAAATCGCCAACGTGCCGTCCAGCCAGCAGGCGAAGCTGCTGCGCGTCATCGAGACCGGCGAGTTCGAACGTGTCGGATCGTCGCGCACGCGCAAGGTGGATGTGCGCATCGTCTCGGCCACCAACGCGGATCTCGCCGCGGAAGTCGAGGCCGGACGCTTCCGTCAGGACCTGCTCTTCCGCCTCAACACGATCGAGATCGTGCTGCCGCCGCTGCGCGACCGCCGCGAAGACATCCCGCTGCTCGCCCGCCACTTCCTCGGCCAGCACTCACAGCGCTACCGCAAGGGCATCACCGGCTTCGAACCGGCGGCCCTCCAGGTGCTGATGGACCATCGCTGGCCGGGCAACGTCCGCGAACTCGACCACGCGATCGAACGCGCCGTGCTCATGGCGCAGGCCTCGGTCATCCGCGCCGGTGACCTCGGCCTCAAGGTCGAAGCGGTCTCCGCCGGCCGTCTCGAAGACATGAGCCTCGAAGACGTCGAAGCCTTCCTCATCCGCAAGTCGATGTCCCGCTACGGCAACGTCAGCCACGCCGCCCGCGCCCTCGGCCTGTCCCGCAGCGCGCTCTACCGCCGGCTGGAAAGATATAAGCTGTGACGAGATCAGACACGTTCTGATCTCTCATGTCCCCCTTCTCCCGCTTCCGCTTCGACCAGCAGGCGCTGGGACTGGCGCTGGTGGCGGCGCTGCCGCCGATCGCGGCGACCCTCGTGCTGCTCTGGGTGGGCGAGTATTCGGCCAAGGTGCGCTGGACGGTGACGCTGCTGCTCGTGGCCACGTCCGCCGGCGCGCTGGCGGCCCTGCGGCAGCACATCGTGTCGCCGCTGCAGACGCTGGCCAATCTCGTGGCGGCGCTGCGCGAGGACGACTTCTCGATCCGCGGCCGCAGCTCCGCGGCCGGCGACCCGCTCGGCGACGTGATGACCGAGGTGAACGCCCTCGCCGAGACGCTGCACGA
>CADEFD010000241.1:0-3429 GCA_902826515.1 uncultured Acidobacteriota bacterium | reverse complement strand
TCGGACGTCAGCCGGCCGCTGCGCGAAGAGGAACGGCAGGCCTGGCAGCGGCTCATCCGCGTCATCGGCCACGAGCTCGGCAACTCGCTCGGGCCAATCAAGTCGATCGCCGGCTCGCTCGATGCGCTGCTGCAGCGCACGCCGCCGCCCGCGGATCTGGCCGACGACCTCAGACGCGGCCTGCAGGTCATCGGATCGCGCGCCGACGCGCTCGGCCGCTTCACCGCGGCGTATGCACAACTCGCCCGCCTGCCGCCGCCGCGGCTCGCGCCGGTCGTGCTGAAACCGCTGCTGCAACGGGTCGCCGGCCTCGAGACGCGGGTGCCGGTGTCGGTGCGCCCGGGCCCGGACGTGACGGTGAGCGCCGACGGCGATCAGCTCGAACAGCTGCTCATCAACCTGCTCAAGAACGCCGCCGAGGCGACGCTCGAAACCGGCGGCACGGGCGGCGTCGTGGTGGGCTGGCAGCGCACGGCGCGCGGCGTGGACATCTGGGTGGACGACGATGGCCCCGGCCCGCCGAAGACGGCGAATCTCTTCGTCCCCTTCTTCACGACCAAGCCGGGCGGCTCGGGCATCGGCCTCGTGTTGTGCCGGCAGATCGCCGAAGCGCACGGCGGCTCTATCGCGCTCGACGCCGGCACTGGCGGCGCCGGCTGCCGCGCGACGCTGACGTTGCCGATCTGATCCGCGCGCCGGCGGGGATCAGGCCGGCACGATGCGCCCTTCGGCGGCGCGCCGCAGCCGATCCCAGACGGCCGCGCCGAGCCCGTCGCGCGTCGGCCCGAGCGCGACGATCACGTCTACACCAGCGGCATCGAGCGCCCGCAGCGCCGCGAAGAGCACGCGGGCCGCCGCGGCGCCGTCGTCGCGGGCGCCCAGCGTCGCGACGGTGACGCGTCCGGCGGAGGCGGCCGCCGCGATCTCCGGCGCGAGCGCCGTGAGGGCATCGTCGGGCGCGAGCACGCCGACGCGCAGACCGCGGGCCGTGGCCTGCCGCACCTCGCGCCCGACCCGGGCCACGCCGTCGGCCGGCGTCGCGTCGTACACCGTCATGCGCGCGTTCGGCGCGTAGTGCCGCAGCAACTGGCCGGGCGCCAGCTGCGCGTGCTCGACGCCGGTCACGTGATCGGCCACGGCCATCGACGGCACGATCGCCCGCAGCGCTTCGATCGGCACGCCGCCGGCGCGCCGCACCAGCGGCGGCGTGACCGTGCAGTCCACGATCGTCGATTCGACGCCGATATCGGCCGGCCCGCCGTCGAGCACGACATCCACGCGCGACTCGAGATCGGTCAGCACGTGCGCGGCCGTGGTCGGGCTCGGCCGCGAGAACCGATTGGCGCTCGGCGCCGCCACCGGCACGCCCGCCGCCGCGAGCAGCGCCCGCGCCACCGGATGCGCCGGCACCCGCACGGCCACGTTCGGCAGGCCCGCCGTGACGATGAGCGGCACGTCGGGATGCCGCGGCACGATGAGGGTGAGCGGTCCCGGCCAGAACGCGGCGGCGAGGGTGGCCGCGGTCGCCGGGATCGCCGCGGCCACGCGCGGCAGGTCGGCCGCCGCGGCCAGATGCACGATGAGCGGGTCGGTGGCCGGCCGCTCCTTCGCCGCGAAGATGCCGGCAACCGCCGCCGCGTCGAGTGCGTGCGCGCCGAGCCCGTACACGGTTTCGGTCGGGAACACGACGAGGCCGCCGCCGGCGAGCACCCGCGCGGCCCTGGCGATCGCCGCCGGATCGGGTGTGGCGGCGTCAACCACGAGGTGCAGGGTCCGGCGCGGCGGCATCGCCGTCATTGTGGCATCGACGGCGTCTCGGCCGCTCGACGCGCGCGCACGATGAGTTCGATGACGCGCGAGTAGCTGCGTACGCCCTCCTCGACGCCCTGCGAGCGCAGGTAGGAGTCGTAGACGCGCCAGCCGACGCGCTCCACGAGATCGACACGCGAGGCCATGCGCGTGGCGATGTCGGCGAGGTCCTGGCGCGGACCGGCGGCCAGCGCGGCGAGCGACGCGCGGCGCGTGGCGGCCGGCACCTGCCGCGCCGCTTCGCTCACGAGGAAGAGCCAGCCGCTGTAGGCCGTACGCGGCGACGTGCCGGGTTCCTGCGTGACCAGCCACGCGATGAAGTTCGCATCCGCCTCGGGCGCGTACCCCGAAAGATGCGCCCACTCGTGTGCCAGCACGAACGGCCGCTCGGGTGCCGTGAGATCGGGATTCAGCAGGGTCTCGAGGGCCGCGGGCGCGGTGAGGCCATCCACACCCGCCATGCGGAAGTACGACGCGAGCAGCGTCGGCTTCGGCGTGCCCGGCACGGTGGGACGCGGCCGCCCGTGACGCGCCTCCACGGCGTGCAGCGCGCGCGCGACGTCGTCGTACATGCGATTCGGTTCGAAGCCCACGGTGCGGCTGTCGAGGTGAAACGCATTCGCCGAGGCGACGGCCTCGTCGAGCAGCCTCGTCACGTCGGCCGCGGCCGGCGCGCCGGGCCGCAGCCCAAGGCGCTGCTCCACCGGCGGACGCGCGTAGTTCAGGCCCCACACGGCGAGGAACCACAGATAGAGCACGGCGGCGAGGGTGAGCGTCGCGGCGGCCGCGCGACCGGCCGGCGCCCAGAGACGCCGGCGCCACAGGGCGCGGACCGCGCGCGCCCACCACCAGACACACACGGCGACCACGCACACGATCGCCGCATCGAAGACGGCAAGGGGCAGGTGATTCGACGCGCCGGTCACGGCCGCCTGTACGGCGGGATACCACGCGACGCCGTACAGCCGCTCGATGGTGGTCTCCGGTCGAGGCAGCACGGCGGCCGCGCTGGCGGCGAGGACGAGCAGCGCCTGGGCGGCCCGACGGATACCTGGCATGTGTGTCAGGCCGGAGCGGCCAGCCCGGGCGTTACTGAAGGGCGATCGACACTTCGTTCGAGGGCGAACTGGTGCCGCAGGCGTTGCGGGCGTAGACCCGCAGGAAGAACGTGCCGGGCACACCCGCGCGATCGGTGGTGGTGACGTTGCCGGGAATGATGAAGGTGGCGACGTCGTTCTTGCCGCTGCCCGACCCTGTTTCGAGCACGTAGGTGGTGGGCGTTTCAGCGCCGGCCGGCGCCTTCCACGTCATGCGCGCGGACGTGTTCGGAATCGCCTCGGCCGTGAGATCAGCAGGCGCCTCGGGTGCGGCCGCGCAATCGAACTGACGGGCGCCGGCGCGCTGCTGTCCGGTGCGCAGGGCCCACAGCCCGATGAGGATGACCGCCGAGACGACGATGACGACCGAGAGAATGCCGTTCTTGTTCATCGATGGCCGGGGCGCGCGGTCGGGGGGTGACCGGTCGCGAGAGGAGTCTGAGGTTGGTCGGGATGCCGGGATTCGAACCCGGGACCTCCTGCACCCCAAGCAGGCGCGCTAGCCAGGCTGCGCTACATCCCG
>CADEFD010000240.1 GCA_902826515.1 uncultured Acidobacteriota bacterium | reverse complement strand
GTCCTTCACGGTGATGAAGGCTTCGAACGCCGCCTTGTAGTTGAACCACTCGTCTTCGTAGACCTCGTAGGGGCCGATGGTGGGTTCGAGCGTGGCGTCGAGCTCCATCCACTTCACGTCGCTGTCGTAGTAGTCGTTCGAGAGGAAGGCCGCGGCGCGCGCTTCGAGGAACACCTTGAGCGTGGGCTGCGTGGTGGCGGCCGCCGCCGCCCGCAGGTGCGACGCGGCGAGCGTCAGCTCCGCCTGGTATTCGAGGCTGTAGGGCACGGCCATGAACTGGCCGTTCGCGCCGCGGCGGATCGTGGTGAAGAAACCGGTGGCCGCCTGCCGCGCCGGACCGGCCAGCGACGCGATCCATTTCTCCACCTCCTCCTTCGTGGCGTCCGCGGGATAGAAGTTCGCCGCCGCGGGTTTGGCCGGCACGCCGGGCACGAACGGCTCGTTGTGATCGAGGCGCGACCACGGCCCCTTGTTGATGAGGAAGTAGCGCAGGCGCGCCTGCCCGATCGACGTGTCGTCGGTCACGAGTGTCGACAGCGTGGCCTCGTTGCCCGCCCACACCTGCCGCAGGAAGAGCGCGTCCATCACCTGCGCGGCGCGGATCATGTGCGCCAGTGCGCGGCGTTCGGAATCCGGCAGCGCGGCGACGTCGGCCGAGAGATCCGTCGGCGCGAAGCGCGCGGTCTGCGCGGTGAGCGCGGTCATCGCGGGATCCACCCGCTCGGGCGCCGCGGCCGGCGTGGAGCCGGCAGTTGATGCGCCGGGGGGGCCGCAGGCGGCGACTCCAAGTGCAAACACGGTGGCGAGGGCGAACGGCGTGGAGGTTCTGGACATAGGCGGGAGGGTTCGCACACGTCGGTCATGATTCAGTGCACACCGGGACTGCCGAGCAGATGCGCGGGATCGGAACCAAGGCGCTCGATCGCCTTGTCCCACATGCGTTCGGGCTGGCTGCCGAAGATGAGGTCGGCGCCGACCGGCGCCATGAGCCATGACGCCTGCGCGAGTTCTTCGTCGAGCTGTCCGGCGTCCCAGCCGGCATAGCCGACCACGACGCGGACGTCACTCGCCGGGGGCGACTGGAGCGCCGCCTTGAGCGCCGCCGGTGACGCCGTGAGGTAGACGCCATCAGCCACTTCCGTCGCATCCGCATCGAGCGTGGGACGCGACGTGAGCACCCAGGCCCGCCGCTGGTCCACCGGGCCGCCGGTGAACAGGTAGATGTCATCGCGGATGGACACCGCCGGCACCGTCTCGACCACTTCGTGGGCGGGCTTGTCCATGGGCCGGTTGACCACGAGGCCGAAGGCGCCTTCGCGCCCGTAGGCGCAGAGCAGCACCACCGTCCGCTCGAAGTTCGGATCGGCCAGTTGCGGCATCGAGATGAGCATCAACGGGGCGATGGACGATGCGTCATCGGACATGGATCCATCCTACTCCAGCGCCCCCCGACTGCGCGTATAGTGCGGCCATGCCACTCCGCGCTCTGGCTCTGGCCGGCCTGCTGGCCCTGCTGCCCACCGTCGCCCCTGCCCAGCCGGCGCCGCGCCGGATGGTGCTCGACGACTTCAACCGCATCGTCGCGCTCGGCGATCCGCAGCGTTCGCCCGACGGCGACTGGGTGGCCTACACGGTCACGACCATCGACGCCGAGAAGGACAAACGCAACACCGACATCTGGATGGCGCGCTGGGACGGCACGGCGCAGCAGCAGCTCACGTCGTCTGCCGACAACGAGAACTCGCCGCGCTGGAGTCCCGACGGCACGTACCTCGCGTTCCTCGCCTCGCGCGGCACCGAGGACGAGAAGAAGCAGGGCGCGCAGCTCTGGCTGCTGCCGCGGCAGGGCGGCGAAGCGCTCAAGGTGAGCGACGTGAAGGGCGGCCTGAGCAACATCCAGTGGTCGCCCGACAGCACGCGGATCGCCTTCGAGATCTCGGACGTGAACCCGGCCGACGAGCCGGAGAAGATGGACGGCTGGAAGCGCAAGACCACGCCGCCCATCGTGATCGACCGCTACCACTTCAAGGAAGACCGCACCGGCTACCTGACCCGTCACTACTCGCACATCGCCGTGTTCGACGTGGCCACGAAAACCGCCACCACGCTCACCGCCGGCCAGGCGGACGACCAGAACCCGGCGTGGTCGCCCGACGGCACCCGCATCGCGTTCATCAGCAAGCGCGCGCACCCGGATCCCGATCGCACGACCAATACCGACGTCTGGGTCATCGAGGCGAAGGCCGGCGCCACGCCGCGGCAGATGACGGCGACGCCCGAAGGCGAGACCGGCCGCCCCACGTGGAGTCCTGACGGCTCGCGCATCGCGGTGCTCGTGGGCGACACCGACACCAACTACGCCTACGACCTGAACAAACTCGGTGTCATCGCCGCGAATGCGCCGGCGCCGAGCGCCGTGCGGCTGCTCTCCCCCGCCCTCGACCGCGCCGTCTTCGCACCGTCGTGGTCGAAGGACGGCCAGCACATCTCGTTCCTGCTCGAAGACGATCGCTCGCAGCACGCGGCGAGTGTGCCCGCGGAGGGCGGCACGCCGCGCCGCCTCACCGGCGCTGGCATGGTGGTAGCGGCGCTCAGCCCGAATGGCGCCGACGATCGGCACGCCGCCGTGCTCAGCACGTCGAACACGCTGCCCGAACTCTTCGCGCTCGACGGCGGCGCGCCGCGCCGACTCACGCGCCACAACCAGGCGCTGCAGGCCGAGGTGCGCTTCGCCACCGCCGAGAACCTCACGTCGAAGAGCAGGGACGGCGCCGAGGTGCACAGCATCCTCGTGAAGCCGGCAGACTACGTCGCCGGTCGCGCCTATCCGATGATTCTCTACATTCACGGCGGCCCGAACGGCCAGGACGATCACGGCTTCGACGTGACGCACCAGTGGTTCGCGGCCAACGGCTACATCGTGCTGGCGCCGAACTACCGCGGCAGCAGCGGCCGCGGCGCCGCCTTCCAGAAAGCGATTCACAAGGACTGGGGCCACCTCGAAGTGGTGGACGTGCTCGGCGCGGTGGATGAAGCCGTGAAGCAGGGCCTCGCCGATCCGAACCGGCTCGGCATCGGCGGCTGGAGCTACGGCGGCATCACGACCAACTACACGATCGCCACCGACACGCGCTTCAAGGCGGCGGCGAGCGGCGCCGGCAGTTCCCTGCAGCTCACGATGTACGGCATGGACCAGTACATCGTGCAGTACGAGCAGGAACTCGGCCTGCCGTGGAAGGCGCCTGAGGCGTGGATGAAGGTGTCGTATCCGTTCTTCCACGCCGACCGGATCAAGACGCCCACACTCTTCATGGGCGGCGAGAAGGACTTCAACGTGCCGATTGCCGGCAGCGAGCAGATGTATCAGGCGCTGAAGTCCCAGGGCGTGGAGACGCAGCTCGTCATCTATCCCGGCCAGTTCCACGGCCTCACCATGCCGAGCTACGAGCGCGATCGCCTGCAGCGGTACGTGGATTGGTACGGCAGGCACCTCGAGCCGGCCGCGGCGACGAGCGCGAGGCAGCAATGAGGCATCCGACCCGGCGCGAGGCGGCGATCGGGATCGCGTCGCTGGCGCTGGGACTTGCCCACCGGCCGAGCGCCGGCGCGCAACGTCGTGAGACGCGCGAGCTGCCGTACGCGAAGGTCCTCGGCTCGGCCGTGAGCGAGTACAACGACGGCAGGGCGCAGGTCATCGCCGCCTACTACTACTCGCAGCGCCAGCACGCCGGCCCATGGGTGCTGGTGGAACTCGGCTTCCGCACGAGGAGCCTCGACGTGCTGCGCCGCGACCACATCGAGATCGAGACGCCCGCCGGCGACATCGTGCCGCTCTCGGGCCAGCGCCGCTGGGGCGCCGATCCCAACCGCGCGGTGCGGCTGCTGCAGCAGGCCACGCCCACGCGCCATCAGGTGCGGCCGTACTTCGGAGGCGCCAGCATCAACCGCCTGCGTTTCTTCTCACGGCCGCAGGACGGCTACACCGTGGTGGATCTCGAAGACTCGTTCTGGGATCCCGTGCTCATCGGCGATCTGCTGTTCGAGTCACCGACCGGCGCCTGGGAACCGGGACGGCACGTGCTCTCGATCGGCTATGGCCACGGCGTCGCGGCGCTGCCGCTCGACTTGAAGTAGCGGCGCTAGCGGGCCTTCGCCCACGCTACGGCGTCGCGCACGGCTGGCGCCTCGGCACTGAACGCGGCGTTCTTCACCCCGCCGCCGGGTCGATCCAGCACCTCGACCGCGGCAGCGTCACCCGACGCACCGATCGCCAGCGCGAGATTGCGCCGCACCTGCGCCATCGACGCGTGCGTGAGCGGACTGCCGTCGATGAAGTCGTGCAGCCGATCGTCTGGCCGCTGCCAGAGGTCCGCGGCCTCCGGCGCCTCGCGTCCGGCGCGCGCCTGCCACGCCGGGTCGGCGCTGACCGCCGGCGCGAGGTTCCACGGGCACACCTCCTGGCAGACGTCGCAGCCGAAGAGATGCCCGGCCACGGCGGCCTTCTCGCGCGCTTCGAGCACGCCATCCTTCTCGATCGTGAGATAGCTGATGCACTTGCGCGCGTCCACCTCGCGGTCCCCCACAATCGCGCCCGTGGGACACGCATCGATGCAGAGCGTGCAGGCGCCGCACTGATCGGCGACGAGCGCATCAGGTGTGAGCGGCAACGTGGTCGCGATGCCGGCGAGCAGCACCCACGAGCCGAGGTCCTGGTTGATGAGCAGCGAATGTTTGCCGATCCAGCCGAGCCCGGCATAGGCTGCGACCACCCGTTCCTGCACCCAGTGTTTGTCCACGAACACCGCCGCATCGAACGGCCGGTCGGTCGCCTCCTGCATCCACGCGAGCAACGCATCGAGCCGCGCCTGCAGCACGAGATGGTAGTCCTCGCCGCGGGCGTAGCGCGCGACTGAGGGCTCAGGAGCCGGCGTGGGATCGGGGCCGGTGAAGTAGTTGGTCGCCGTCATCACGACCGAACGCGCCCCGGGCAGGAAGCGCGTCACATCGGCCCGCACATCCGCGGACCGTTCGAGGTACCGCATCTCGCCGTGATGCCCGCGCGCCATCCAGTCGTGGATGCGCGCGAGCTCCGGCATGCCAGTGGCCGGCGCGACCCCACAGAGGTCGAACCCCAGCCGCCGCGCCTGCGCCTTCACGGCCGCTGACGTCAGCATGCTGGCCCACCCGGGGTGAACGAGCCGGTGGGATGTCTCACGTCGGCGAGATTGATGGCAAGCACGCCGTAGATGTTGCTGATCCGCAGCCGCTCGTCGATGGGCGTGCGCCGGCCGAGCGCGAGCCGACGGGAGACATCCCACCGGCTCGTTCGGCCGACCATCTACTTCTTGTTGACGAGCTGACGCAGCACGTACGGCAGGATGCCGCCGTGGCTGAACGCCGTGAGTTCTTCCGGCGTGTCGATGCGGCACATCGCCTGGAAGGTCTTCGTGCTGCCGTCCTCGGCCGTGGCCGTCACCGTGACCAGCGTGCGCGGCTTCAGGGCCGCGCCGGCGCCGGTCAGCGCGAAGGTCTCCCGGCCGGTGAGACCGAGCGACGACACCGAGTCCCCGTCCTTGAACTGCAGCGGCAGCACGCCCATGTTCACGAGGTTGCTGCGGTGGATGCGCTCGTAGCTCTCGGCGATGACCGCCTTCACGCCGAGCAGCATCGTGCCCTTGGCGGCCCAGTCGCGCGAGCTGCCCGAGCCGTATTCCTTGCCGGCCAGCACGAAGAGCGGCACCCCGGCCGCCTGGTACTGCATCGACGCGTCGTAGATCGACATCACGTCGCCGCCGGGGAGGTAGGCGGTGACGCCGCCCTCCACTCCGGGCACGAGCTGGTTCTTGATGCGCGTGTTGGCGAACGTGCCGCGCATCATCACCTCGTGGTTGCCGCGGCGCGCGCCGTAGGAGTTGAAGTCCTTCGGCGCCACGCCGTGTTCGATGAGGTACTTGCCGGCGGGGCTGTCGGCCTTGATGTTGCCGGCCGGCGAGATGTGGTCGGTCGTGATGCTGTCGCCGAGCACGGCCAGCACGCGGGCGCCGGTGATGTCGGCAAGCGGCGCCGGCTCCATCGAGAGGTTCTCGAGGAATGGCGGCCGGCGCACGTAGGTGGAATCGGCTTCCCAGTTGAAGCGGTCGCCGGTGGGCACCGGCAGGCTGCGCCAGCGCTGGTCGCCCTCGAACACCTTCGCGTACTGCGAGGTGAACGCCTGCGAGGTCACGCTCGACGCCATCGCGTCGGCAATTTCCTTGTCGGTCGGCCAGATGTCCTTGAGGAACACGGGCGCGCCGTCGGAACCGGTGCCGAGCGGCTCGGTCGTGAGGTCGATGTTCATCGAACCGGCAAGGGCGTAGGCCACGACGAGCGGCGGCGAGGCCAGGTAGTTGGCGCGCACGTCCTGCTGGATGCGGCCCTCGAAGTTGCGGTTGCCCGAGAGCACCGA
>CADEFD010000239.1 GCA_902826515.1 uncultured Acidobacteriota bacterium | reverse complement strand
GCAGGGATTCGAACCCCGATAACCACGTCCAGAGAGGGTCAGGGCGGGTCGGACGGTCTCGGAAGATCTAGTGTTATCAATGGTTTACGGGATAGACCTTCCGGTGGACAAAGTTTCAAGTGGGTGGTTTCGGGGACAAAGTTTCAAGATTCTTTCAAGATCGGCGCGTCCTCTCCCCTTCGGGTTAAAAATACAAATAGGTATATAATCCGCCATGCGTGAGAAGCCGCTGGCCTGGCTGGGTGCGTCGCTCGACGACGTCCGCGCCTTTCCAGAAGATGCGCGGCGCGAGGCCGGGCATCAGCTCGGGCGCGTCCAGCAGGGACTCTTGCCCACGGACTGGAGGCCAATGCCTTCGGTGGGCGCTGGAGTGATCGAAATCCGCGTCCACACCCGCCTTGAGCACCGGGTGTTCTATGTCGCGAAGTTCGATGACGCAGTCTACGTGCTCCATGCGTTCGAGAAACGCACCAGGGCGACGCCGTCGCAAGCGATCGACCTGGCCCAGAAGCGTCTAGGCGATCTGCTGCGACGTCGTGCCCAGAAGTGAGACGCCCATGACCACGAAGATTCGACGTTCGAGCGGCAACGTGTTCAGCGACCTCGGATTCCCGGCCGAGGAGGCCGTGAATCTGAAGATGCGGTCGGACCTCATGATCCGCCTGAGCACGCTGATCGACGCACGTGGCCTGACGCAGGCGCAGGCGGCGGCGCTCTTTGGCGTGACCCAGCCAAGGGTCAGCGACCTCGTGCGCGGCAAGATCGACCGCTTCAGCATCGATACGCTGGTCGCGATGCTCGGACACGCAGGCGTCGACGTGCGCATTGTGGTCGGCCGTTCGCGGGTAGCCTGACCACGCAGCAAATACGTCAGTTCACGTCTTGGACGAACGCTACGACCCTCGGGGAGGCCATGCAGATCACCATCGACGTGCCGCCGCCGCTCGCCGGCCAGTCCGCTACAGACCTCGTTGCACGCGTCCGCCTGCTGCTCGTGGTGGACGAAGTGCGGGCCGGGCGGTTGACTCGCGCCGCCGGTGCCGCCGCGCTTGGCATGAGCCTCGACGACTTCCTCATCGAGGCCGGAGCGCATGGGCTCCTGGCGATCGACTACGACGTCGAAGACCTTCGGCGAGAGCTTGCCACGATCGCCACGGACCGCCGCTGATTCCCTGCGCTGCTCGCGGTTGGTAGAGAAGTCGACGCGGCAATCAGATCAGTTGACCTCCCACTTGGCGCGCAGCAGCTCGGGTGCCTTCACGACCGGAAACACGGTCTGTGCCGATGAGCGTCCGGCGTAGCAGGGGGTCTCGGCCAGCTTGTCTTCGACGACTGGCAGCATGCGGTCGTCCCACTGGCCCGGGTCCAGGTAGAAGGGCAGACACTTCGCGAAGTCGACCATGATGCCCACGACGGATCGGTCCACCGTGGTGCCGATGGTCACGGGCGACATCGCGCGCGTCTCGAGCGCGATCGTGCGCGGCGCGATGCCGAGGCGTGTCAGCCGCGCCGCGACAAGGCCCGGCAGGTAGTCCGGCAGTCGGCGCACGTCGCGCGCGGGCACGACGATCGGCAGCAGCGACGACACGCTGACGAGCAAGAGCAGCGGACGCCGGTCCACGACAAGGCGGTTCACATACCAGTCGCCCAGGGCCGTGTCTGACCGCGTCGGCGGCGGCGTGGTTACGGGCAAGCTCGCCAGCAGCTTGCGGGTCGCTCGCAGCACTACCATGCGCGGCGGGTTGACGACGTCCGAGCGGTCGCAGTCATGGCCGAGCCTTCGCGAAGTGGCGCGCTAGCAGCTCGGGTGCGAGGCGTTCGCCAGCCTCGGTCAGCACCACCGACTTGGCTTTGCCCACCGGGTCTTCGATCCATCCCCGCCGGTACAGGAGATCCAGGACGTCCCAGTCCAGACCCTTCCACGCGCGCGATTCGTGTCTGCTGTTGAACGCGGCGAGCGCGAGAATCGCCAGGGCCGCCTCCGCGAGTTTGTCGTGATCGAGGTCGTCTGGAAGTGGCATGTTGCCTCCAAAGACCGATCTTGCGCCAGTCGCGCCCCGCTAGTGCACCGGACGACGGTCAGTGTTGCAATTCGCTCTTAGACTCAGAATCTGAATTCGCGCCGCACGGAGCGGCTCAAGAGACCACGTATGCCTGAGCCGGTCTAGCTCCAGCTAACGCATTAGCTTCCTGGAGGAGTCCACATGACCACCAGATTCGTAACTGCAGTGATCGTCGTGATTCTGGCGACGTCGCCGACTCATGCGCAGGAACAAGGCCAGTCTCTGCGGGCGCTCCACAACGCGCTCCGAATCGGCGACAAAATCAGGGTCGTCGATGGCAACCGGACCACCGTCGATGGACGCTTCGACGGTGTCTCTGGTTCGTCACTTCGTCTGATCCTGAAAGGGGCCGTCCTCGAGTTCCCAGAGACGCAGATCTACCAGATCCGCAAGCATCGTCAAGAACCAGATGGCGTTTTCATCGGTCTCGGCATCGGAGCGTTGGTCGGCCTGACCTATGTGCGGCTGTCTTGCAGGGGACGCAGCGAGCACGGCGACTGTCTTCGCGCCGGTAGTCTGGTCGTGGGCGTGCCGACCGCAGCGGCTGGCGCGCTCATCGATCTTGTGTTCAAGAGGTTCGACACCATCCTTGAGCGGGTCATCCCGTCGGCTAGAAGATTGCGCATCTCGCCGATGCTTGCTGGGGAACAAAAGGGTGTCGTCACGACACTTGTGTTCTGACGGCCCTTGACCGGTCCGTGATTAAGTCAACCGCGGTGCAAGCCGTGGTTGAGCGGTCATTCGAGCCCGTCGTCGCTGATGGTCTGTCTGGCGCTCTTGCCCCGCACGACCAACGCAACGCCGAGCATGATTGCGATGTCGGCGACGTTGAATGCCCGCATGATGCCACAGCGCCCGACCGCCGTCGGCGGGAACCGCTGGTCAGGCTGACGTAGGCCTACCGGCAAATGGTCGGTTCGATCGATCGGATGTGATGTTGATCCGTGGGGCGCCGTAGTGGGGCGACGATGCCGGGATCCAGCGTGGCGTCGCCGGGGATTAGGCGCATACCGCAGACGACTCGCGGCGCGGGCACTGCGGGTCTTGCAGGCAACTGGCGCGGCTCCGCGATCGGCATCGGCACCTTAAACTGGCCCTCGAACGCCCGGCTATCGAGCGGCACGGCAGGGGCCTCCGGCCCAACCTGGCGCGGTGGCAAGCGCAGACCGCCGAAGATCGGCTGACCAAGGACCGCATTTGGCGCAAGTCCTCCGAGGACGACGACCAACGAGAAGACCGCTGTGGTTCGCATGCATGCACCTCAGCCGAAGTTCAGTTCAACCTTACGACGCGGCTTCAGCCGCGCCTTTGATCATGATGCGCCTGGCCGGCGTCGGCTGCAAGCCGATGTAGGACAACGCATTCAGAAGGCCGGTACGCATTCACGCACGACTCCGTTTGCTGGCAACTTGCCCGCGAGCTGTGATGAGGTGGCCGGCAGCGTGACGACGGGCTTGTCGCCCCAACCGATCGCGAAGTCGCAGTCTGCCCCAGGCCAGCAACTCATGCCAACCATTCTCGGACGTGTACCGGTGAAGAGGTCGATCGTGATCCCGGCACCAGGCTCGGAGCGCCGCGTGCCAAACATGCGAAACGGGGCGGATGCCGTTGTCAGTTCCGGCACCCCTGCCGCTCTCAGGCTCTCGGCCGTCGCCGTCGCAACCCGGATCGTCTGCTGCCCGATGCGGACCACGGTCGGAACGCCAATGCCATCGGTACCGTGGTCGAACGTCGACACGACCATCGTGTAGACGGGCTCCGCTTGGAACCAACCGGCCCGACCGGTGAACACGGTCTCGCCGACGACCCATTCTTGGCACCACGAACTCACGCCCTCGCAGCCCATAGCCAAGGGCATGATCAGAACTACTAGGCCGGCGCGTAGCGCTCGCATTGGTTTCGTCCGTCTAACGACCGCGGTTCAGCCGCGGCGGTGGCTGCTCCGCATGATGCCACAGCGTCCAACCGCCGGGCTGCAACCGCTGGTTAGTTTGGCGGCGGCTTCACATCGGCCCGTTGCCATCGAAGCTGTCGAAAGCATGTGCTGAAGGGGTGTAGACCAGCCCGAAGAACAAGGCCCCGCCACCGCACGCTTGAAGGCCTCCCTGGCGCCATTGGTCCGGGTATCGCTCGACGGTGTCTGAGGGCATTCCGTTGATGTAGATCACCTTGGCGCCGGCGCGAAACATGCCAACGTACTGCCGATAGACTCGAATGCGACGCACGTCGGGCATCAGTTCATGCCTGGGAATGTCTTGGGCCAAACGCCGCGGCAACGCTGACTCCAAAGCGAGAAGATCGGCCGGGGTTGGCTGCCAATACCCCTCCAACCCTGCAGGGAAGCTTCGGGAGCACGGCTGAAGCAGGCCTTGCGCGGCTTCGCGACTCAGAACGACGCCACCGTCGGGGGCTACGACGTATTCAATATTGATTGGCGCGATGGCGGGAACCGCTCTTGATGCGCTGGCCGACCGGCCAGCGGCCGGGGCGCTGTGCTCTGCGATCGGTTGGTCACCGCAGGCACTCAAGCACAGTGCCGCAACCAAGATTGTGGGGATCAGGTCCTTCATTCCGTCCGTCCGCCAACGACCGCAGTTCAGCCCCGCGGCGCGCTCAGGATGCCACCGCGCGCCGTCGGCTGCAACTGCTGGTTAGTTTAGCCGGCATTGTTCAAGGGCTGAATTCGACCTGTGCTCAGCTGGTAACCGAAGGTCTCGATCAAGAAGTCAGCGAGTGTTTTGGCTGCGTTTACGGCGAGCCTCGCGTGGTGCCGTTCCGGCCGATAGCTCCGCGCGTGAGCATCGCCCATCTTGTTCCGCATGGGTGCGAGGCCGGAGACGATGCTCGACAAACCGGCCAATACTTGCCGCAGGCTGTCGGCGATGTCGGTTCTTGCGGGATCGAGGTTCAGCAGCTTCTGGACACGCTTGTAGAGCCGTGGCAGATCGCCGTCGTACGCCGGTGGCTGCTGGACCAGACGGGCTTCGATGGCAATGAGGACGGCCTCGACCAGCGAGCGTGCATTCGTGATGGCTCCATCGTAGTCGCCGTCGCGAAGCTTGCGGTCGCACTTCGATAGCTGTTCGTCGATAAACTCGTGCGATGTGGGATCAAGGGCGCTGAGCTCCGCCTCAACGGCTACTAGCTGCTCGCCCAATCGGCGAAGGCGATAGTGTCCCGCGCTGAGTACGAGCTCAAGACCGTCGTATGCCAGATACTTGTTCAGGTACTCGACCGCGCTCGACGCCTCGAACGGAGTGTCGAAGAACCGCGGTGGATACACCGAGCTCTCAATTGCGTCGGTCAGCTGGGGCGTCTCGTTGAGCTGCTCGAGCTTGGCCTCCGCGTACGCCCACCTCGACGGAAACCCCTGGCCGTAGGTGTCGTTGAAGCCGAACTCGTTGAAGAACTCGACCAGCTTCGGGCCGCTAAGGTAGGGCGCCAGCGGCCCGGCGTTCATGTCGATCTTGTCGCCCGTAATGACCCGCTGGATGGCAGAGATAGTGCGCCTCGAGATCTTGTGCGACACGGATCAGTCTTGGCGGGTTATGGCGCTCGTTGTCCGGCTAACGACGCCACTTCAGCCGCGGCGCCCGAATGCCCGCATCATGCCACAACGTCCGGGCGCCGTCGGCTGCAAGCGGTGGTCAGACCGCTGATTCTCGCCACACCTCAAGACCCTGCGTCGGCCTGAGTGGGTTCACGAGGACGACCCTCGCGAACCCCTCGATTGGTCCGAGTTCTGCCCTGACCGCCTGGACATCGTCGGCGTCAAGGGCACCATACCCGATTCGGTCTTCGAGTACGAGCCACCACTCCGAGTACTTGTGCCTGACTCGCGAGACCTTCTTCGTCTTCTCGGCGATACAAAGCCGGAGATTGCGAATCACGTCAGTGACCAAGAAGCCCCCTTCGTCGCAGTCAGAGTATCCGCCAAGTAGGAGGAGCGTGTCGTGCGAGCGGCTTGCCCGCTGGAACTCCAAACGGATCGATCGTCCGAGCCTGAGCATCTTCGGCGGATCGTCGGCGTGCGCCCGAAACTCGGCCACCGCGTCCTTCAGATAGGTTTCGATGATCTTCCAGGGTGGGAGCGGACGCCGCACCGAATAGTGCACGAACCAGCTTTGCGTGGAATCTGCTGGACCAGACGCTGCGAGCGCTTTTAGCACTGCCTGATGGAGTGGCTTCGAGGTCACCTCGAGCCCACGGTGGCCCCCGCCGACAATCTCGTTCTCATTCAGTCGGCGCGCCTCGACGGCGATGCGCCCATTGACGAGGAAGTCCGGCGGGTGATTGCCGTCTGGTTCGAACACGACTCGACCCAGCTCGAGACCCGTCAGGTACTCGTTGACCGTTCTCTCGGAGTCGTTCATTGGGCAGTTGTCTGCCTAACGTTGCGGCTTCAGCCGCAGCGGCCTCATGATCGCGCGGGCCGCTGTCGGCTGCAAGCC